>CAIMEA010000240.1 GCA_903839845.1 uncultured Hyphomicrobiales bacterium | reverse complement strand
TCGCGCGCATGCAGATGCAATGGCGGACCACCGGCACGCGGCGCGCTGCCATAAATATTGTCGCCGAGGATCGGAAAACCCATCTCGGCGCAATGCACGCGCAATTGGTGCGTGCGGCCGGTCAAAGGCTCGAGGGCGAGCCATGTCTTGCCCTCGCTCCGCCCCATCACCGTCCACAAAGTCGACGATGGCTTGCCGGCCGGATCGGGCTTCATCCACCAGCCGCGATTTTCGTCGAGCTTGGCGAGCGGAATATCGATGCGGCCTTCGTCCTCGACCGGGCCGCCTTCGACCACCGCCCAATAGGTCTTGCCGATGACGCCGTTCTTGAACAGCTTGCCGAGCAGCGCCAGCGCCTTGCGGTGGCGGCCGAGCACCAAGCAGCCGGACGTGTCCTTGTCGAGCCGGTGCGCGAGCGCCGGCATGCGCGGCAGGCCGAAGCGCAGCACGTCGAAATAGTCTTCCAGGCTGTCGCCGCCCTTCGGACCGCGATGCACCGACAGGCCGGCCGGCTTGTCGATCACCAGCATCAGCCCGTCGCGGTACAGCAGGCGGCCGAGCATGTCGTCGGGGGTCATTGTCTCTTACCAATCATGAGCGAAACGGGTATCACGAGCCCAGCATGAACGACAGCACCCCGAAAACCAGCTGGTGGAAGCGTCTGAGCAGCGGGCTCAAGCGCACATCCGCCAATCTGGGCGGCGCGATCGGCGATCTGGTGACCAAGCGCAGGCTGGACGCCGATACGCTGGAGGAATTGGAAAGCGAACTGATCCGCGCCGATCTCGGCCCGGCCTTCGCCAGCCGGATCACCACAGTGCTGCGCGAGGCGCGTTACGAGAAAGGTATCGCGCCGGACGAGGTGCGGGCGCTGCTCGCCGGCGAAATCGAGAAAGTGCTGGCGCCGGTGGCGACGCCTTTGGAGATCACCGCGACGCCCTTCGTCATTCTGGTCTCCGGCGTCAACGGCTCCGGCAAGACGACGACCATCGGCAAACTCGCCGCCAAATTCCGCGCTGACGGCAAGAAGGTGATGCTGGTCGCCGGCGATACGTTCCGCGCGGCGGCGATCGAGCAATTGAAAATCTGGGGCGAGCGCACCGGGGCGAGCGTGATGGCGCGCGCCCCCGGTTCCGATCCGGCGAGCCTGGCGTTCGAGGCGATCACGGCGGCCAAAGCCGACGGCACGCAAGTGGTGCTGGTCGATACCGCCGGCCGCTTGCAAAATCGCGCCGAGCTGATGAGCGAACTGGAAAAGATGGTGCGTGTCATGCGCAAGGTCGAGCCGACCGCGCCGCATGCGGTGCTGCTGGTGCTGGATGCCACGGTCGGGCAGAACGCGCTCAGCCAGGTCGAGATCTTTGGCAAGGTCGCCGGCGTGACCGGCCTGGTGATGACCAAGCTCGATGGCACGGCGCGCGGCGGCATTCTTGTTGCGATTGCCGAGCGGTTTAAACTGCCGGTGCATTTTATCGGCGTCGGCGAAGGCGTCGACGACCTTGCGCCTTTTACCGCGCGCGACTTCGCGCGGGCGGTGGCGGGAATTGAGGACTAGGTGATGGCCGACAAGAAAAAGCTCAATCCGACGCTCAAGCTGGTGCTCGATATCGGGCCGCTGGTTCTGTTCTTCGCCGCCAATGCCAAGCTCGGCATCTATGTCGCGACCGGTGCATTCATGGTGGCGGTGCTGGCGGCGCTCGCCGTTGCTTACGCGCTGACGCGGCGCATCGAGATCATGCCGTTGGTGACGGCGGTCATCGTGCTGGTTTTCGGCGGCCTGACTATTTTTCTGCACGACGATCTGTTCATCAAGCTCAAGCCGACCATCATCTATGTGTTGTTCGCCGGCGCCTTGTTTTTCGGCCTGGCCTTCAACAAGCCGCTGCTCGGCATGGTGTTCGACTCGGTGTTCAATCTGACCGAGGAAGGCTGGCGCAAGCTGACCTGGCGCTGGGCGCTGTTTTTCGTATTTCTCGCCGTCGTCAACGAAGTCGTCTGGCGGACGCAGTCGACGGATTTCTGGGTGAATTTCAAATTGTTCGGCGTGGTGCCGCTCACCTTTATCTTCGGCGCGCTGCAATATCCCTTGCTGACCAAATACGCCGAAAAAGAAACGGCGTCAGCGGATGACCGCTGACGCCGCAATATTCAGGAAGGCCGTGCGCTACTTCTGCTTGGCGATGATCTTGTCCTTGATGTCCTTGTAGACATTTTCCGGAATGATCTTCTTGGTCACCAGATCATCCTTGCCCTTGTAGGGCCTGCCTTTGATGATGGCGTCGGCGCGCGCCGGGCCGACGCCCTTGAGTGCTTCGAGGTCGGCTTTCGCCGCCGAGTTGATGTCGATCAGCGCCGCGGTCTGCGCCGCGGCGGGAATTGACGCGACCGGTGTGAGCGTCGCGGTGAAGGCGAGGGCCGAAGCAATCAGCAAAGCGCGAACGATCCGCATAAAGGTATCCTCCCGAGGTTAAAACGATGCGGACGAATGTGCCGCGATGATTTCGCTTGAATCAAGGCCGCGCCACGGGCTGCACACGAATTATGTCGGCGCGCGGCGGAGGTATGAGAGCGTTTTCGAGCGAAGTGGGCACCGGTTCGCGTGAAGAAAACGCTACAAAACAAATAACTAGCGCGCCGCCAGCGCCTTCTCGATCTCGGGCTGGAGAACCTTGACCAGATTCTCCGCCGTGATCGGCCCGACCAGCTTGTAGGCGATTCTGCCGTCGCGGCCGATCAGGAACGTCTCCGGCACGCCATAGACGCCCCAGTCGATCGACGTGCGGCCACTGGCATCGACGCCGGCGGCGGCGAAAGGATTGCCGTAGCGGTTGAGAAAACGCCGCGCATTGTCGGGCGCATCCTTGTAGTTGATGCCGGCAATCTGGATGCGCTTGTCCTTCGCCATTTGATCGAGCAGCGGCGCCTCGTCGTGGCACGGCACGCACCATGACGCCCAGATGTTCACCAAGGTCACGTTGCCGGCAAAGCTCGCATTGGTCAGTCCCGGGACAGGCTTGCCGTCGCGGGTGAGACCTTCGAGCGCCGGCAAATCGGTGACGGGCGCTTGCCGGCCGATCAGCGCCGACGGGATGCGCGACGCATCGCCGGCCCCTAACCGGTACAGGAACAAGGCCGCGAGCGCGAGAAAAGCCACCAGCGGCAGCATCACCAATATATTCCGCCTGGCGCGCGTGGTCTGATCCGGCGCGTCGTTCATGGCGCGTCTCCATCGCCGCGCTTTGAGCGTCGCGTCACGCCGCGCTGTTCGAGGTCGGCAAGCACGCGCTTTTGCGCGGAATAGTCGGTGGCGATCCAGGCAATCAAGGCGGCGACGACCAGCGCGGTCACCGCGTAGGACGCAACGATAAAGTCGGCATGCGGACCGAGACTGATCATGCGCTTTCCCCTTTGCGCATGATCTTATCCGATAACCGCTTCACACGTTGAGGGATCATGCGCTGCGCGCCTGCATCATTCGCATGCTGCGCACGCGCCGGCGCAGGATCTCGTTGCGCATGGTGGCGAAGTGCAGCGTGAAGAATAGCAGCGTAAACGCCAGCGCCATGATCAGCAGAGGAATGAGGATCGACGCGTCGATCGCCGCGCCGCCGGCGCGCATGATCGAGGCCGGCTGGTGCAAGGTGTTCCACCAGTCGACCGAGAACTTGATGATCGGAATATTGACGGCGCCGACCAAAGCCAGAATGGCGGCGGCGCGCGCGCTGCGATTCGGATCTTCGGCGGTCCAGTACAGCGCCAGCATGCCGAGATACAAAAGAAACAGCACCAGCACCGAGGTCAGCCGCGCGTCCCACACCCAATAGGTGCCCCAGGTCGGCCGGCCCCACAGCGAGCCGGTGACGAGACAGATGAAGGTGAAAGCCGCGCCAATCGGCGCCGCCGACTTGCCGGCGACGTCGGCCAGCGGATGCCGCCACACCAGAGTGCCGAGCGCGGCCATTGTCATTACGCCCCAGCCCATCATGCCGAGCCAGGCGGCCGGCACATGCAGGAACATGATCTTGACGGTGGCGCCCTGCTGATAATCGTCGGGCGCGCCCAAGACGCGGTAGAGCCCATAGGCGAAAACCAGCGCCGTGACGCCGGCAAGCCAAGGCAGCACGCGGTCGACGACGTTGAGAAAGCGCGTCGGATTGGCGAGGTCGATCACAGCCATAGGCGGCCTTTTAGCCAGCGATGCCGGGAGCGGCAATGAGGTTGATCAATACGAATTTGGCGAATTCGGCGCTCATTCAAGCCCCTGCCGCAACGCCGCCGCGGCGGCGACGGGCCCAAGGACGAGGCTCGCCAGAGATAATGCGCAAAGGATCGTGAAAGGCGGACCGAATGGCATGGGCCCGACGATCGCGGCATTCGCGGCGGCGACGCCGAAAATCAGTACAGGGATAGTCAGCGGCAAGACCAGCACCGCCAGCAGC
>CAIMEA010000239.1 GCA_903839845.1 uncultured Hyphomicrobiales bacterium | reverse complement strand
CAGCGTCGTGCGCAGCGCCTTGACGCGTACGCCGTCAAGCTCGAACCAGGCGCCGGGAAACGGCGACAGGCCGCGAATGTGGTTATGAACTTCGTTTGCTGGTTTGGACCAGTCGATGCGGGTTTCGCTCTTTGCGATTTTTTCGGCGTAACTGACGCCCGCTTCGGGTTGCGGCGTCAGTTGCAACGCGCCGCGTTCGGCGGCGGCGAGCGCCACCGGCATCAGCCGCGCGCCTTGCTGCGCCAAAGCATCGTGCAATTCGCCGGCGGTCATATCGGGCAAGATCGGCAATTGCTCGCGCATTCCTGATTCTTTGGCCATCGCGCCGGTATCGAGGCCTTCGTCCATCTGCATGATGGTGACGCCGGATTCCTGGTCGCCCGCCATCACCGCGCGGTTTATGGGTGCGGCGCCGCGCCAGCGCGGCAATAGCGAGGCATGGACGTTGAAGCAGCCGAGACGCGGCGCATCCAACACCGACTTCGGCAGGATCAGCCCGTAAGCCACCACCACGGCCGCGTCGGCCTTGTGCGCGGAAAATTCCGCCTGCGCCGTCTCGTCGCGCAAAGTCTTCGGCGTGAACACCGGCAGCGCCAAACGCCGCGCCTCGCGCTCGACCGGCGTCACCTGCATGTCCATGCCGCGCCCGGCTGGCTTCGGCGCACGGGTATAGACCGCGACGATGTCGTGACCGGCGGCGGTGAGCGCCAGCAAAGTCGGCACCGCGAAATCGGGCGTGCCCATGAAGATGAGGCGAAGGGGCATTGAATATCCAATTTTAGTCTTGTCATGGCCGGGCTTGTCCCGGCTATCCCGCTTAGGCGGGCAAGTGCGGTGCGTCCCTAAGCGAGATCACCGGGACAAGCCCGGTGATGACAGCATCTCACCCAATATGATGCGACGGCTCTTTGTCGCTGGCGAGGTCGCCGCCGGATTTCTTCGCCGCCTTCTTGAATTTCTTCATCACCATGTCGCGCTTGAGCTTGGAAATATGGTCGATGAACAGCACGCCGTTGATGTGGTCGATCTCGTGCTGCAGGCAGGTGGAGAGCAGCCCGTCGGCGTCGATTTCGTGCGGCTTGAAATCCATGTCGAGATATTTGACCTTCACCGCCGCCGGTCGCTCGACTTCCTCATAATATTCCGGGATCGACAGGCAGCCTTCCTCGTAGATCGAGGTGTCGTGCGAGGAGGTCACGATTTCGGGATTGATGAACACCAGCGGTTCCGGCGGGTCGTCCTTCTTGGCGAGATCCATGGTGACCAGGCGCAGCGGCACGCCGATCTGGATGGCGGCGAGGCCAATGCCCGGCGCCGCGTACATGGTCTCAAACATATCGTCGACCAAAGTCCGCAGCGCCGCGTCGACGGCTTTCACCGGTTCGGAGGTCAGCCGCAGCTTTTTGTCGGGAATGATGAGAATGTCGCGGATCGCCATGGCCGCGATTTAAGGGCTGCGGCGGGCGCGGTCAATGTGCGGGTTTCATCGATTTCCGGGGGCTTGAGCCACCCGGCCAGCCGCCCTCCCGTTCGCTCTTCGTTCGCACCCGGCCCCGAATCACGTTAAAAGCGAGCCATGTCGCAAAACCTCAGTTTCCAGGACCTGATACTCCCGCAAAACATGCCGCTGCTGATCGGCCTGTCCATCGGCCTGCTGCTGATTATCGGCCTGGTGACGGTGATCGCGCTGCTCATGCGCAAGCCGGAACCGGTCGCCGACCCGGAAGCCGACCAGCGCCTGCGTGAACTCAACGCCCGGCTCGATGCCATGGGAAGCTGGCTGCAGAACTCGCACACCCAGCTCCAGCACACGGTGAATACGCGGCTCGACGCGGTGAGCCAGAATCTTGGCGAGTCGATGAAGACGACCGCCAAGCATACCACCGAACATCTGCAATTGCTGCATTCACGGCTGGCGGTGATCGATTCGGCGCAGAAAAACATCACCGACCTGGCGACCACGGTGACGTCGCTGCAGAACGTGCTGACCAACAAGCAGTCGCGCGGCGCCTTCGGCCAGGGCCAGCTCGAAGCCATCATCATGGATGTGCTGCCGAAGGGCGCCTATGAATTTCAGTTCACGCTGACCAACGGCAAGCGGCCTGACTGCGTGGTGTTCATGCCCGATTCCGGGCCGTTGATCATCGATGCCAAGTTCCCGCTCGAGGCGATGACCGCGTTGCGCGCCGCGACCACCGACGAGGAACGCAAGTTCGCCGTGGCGCGGGTCAAGCAGGACATCACCAAGCACGTCACCGACATCGCGGATAAATACCTGATCCCCGGCGAGACGCAGGACATCGCGCTGATGTTCATCCCGTCCGAGTCAGTTTACGCCGATCTGCACGAGCAGTTCGACGAGCTGGTGCAGAAGGCGCAGCGCGCACGCGTCATGATCGTATCGCCGACGCTCATGGTCATGGCCATCCAGGTCATCAAGCAGGTGCGCAAGGACGCCGAAATGCGCGAGGCCGCCGACCAGATCCGCACCGAGGTCGGGCTGATGATGAAGGATGTCGGCCTGCTCGGCGACCGCGTCCGCAAGCTGCAAAATCATCTCAACCAGACCAATGGCGACATCGACGCCATCCTGATCTCGACGGGCAAGATCGAGAAGCGCGGCGGCAAGATCGAGGGCCTCGACTTCGAGTCCGACAGCCCGGCCAGCGCCGACCTCATCGCCGCGCCCGTGCGCAAGCTCGGCGCGGCGGAATGAGGCATTTGCGCCGCGGCATGCGCTGGCGCGCTCCCTCTCCCCATCCGAACTCGGCTTTAGCCGAGTTCGGCATTCTAAATTGGTCGAAGTCGGATATATCCGACTTCGACTGGGGAGAGGGTTGGGGTGAGGGGGTTACCGGGCTAACTTTGCACCATGACCCCTCACCCGACGCGCTTTGCGCGTCGACCTCTCCCCATGGGAGAGGTGAAGAAAGCGAATAATGACCGCCAGCCCTCGCATCGCGCCCCTGCGTCCCTCCTTCCGCGAGGCACTCAGCGTCTATCTCAAGCCGCGCGTGCTGATCGTTTTGTTTCTCGGCTTCTCGGCCGGACTGCCGCTGGCGCTGTCGGGCGCGACCTTGTTGTTCTGGGCGGCGGAGGTCGGCGTCAATCTCAAGACCATCGGGCTTTTCGCCCTCGTCGGCACGCCCTACACGCTCAAGTTCCTGTGGGCGCCGATCGTCGATGCGCTCGACATTCCCATTCTCGGGCGGCAGCTCGGACGGCGGCGCGGCTGGCTGCTGCTGACGCAGATTCTGTTGATGGCCGCGATCCTGTTTCTCGGCGTCTGCGACCCGGCGACATCGCCCGGCCTCGTCGCGCTCGGCGCACTGCTGGTCGCAACGGCCTCTGCCACGCAGGATATCGTCATCGACGCCTTCCGCATCGAAAGCCTCGACGAGAACGAGCAGGCCGCCGGCATGGCCTCTTACGTCGCCGCCTACCGCGTCGGCATGCTGGCTTCGAGCGCCGGCGCGCTTTACGTCGTCAGCGGCTTCGAGGCGCTCGGTTTCACCAAGTCCGGAGCGTGGAGCGCCGGCTACGTCGCCATGGCCGCGCTGGTCCTCGTCGGCATGCTGACAACGTTTGTCGCGGGCGAGCCGGAAAAGAGCGGAAAGGCCGACGCCGCGCATTCGCGCGAAAACCCGCTACAGCGTTTGAAGCGCACGATCTCAGGCGCCTTCATTGATTTTTTCACCTATGACGGCGTGCTGATCGCCGTTGTCGCGCTCGTCTTCGTCGTGCTGTTCAAGCTGACCGACGCGCTCGCCGGCGTCATGACGGGGCCTTTCGCGGTCGAACTCGGTTTCTCGCGCACCGACTACGCCAACATCGTCAAAGGCGTCGGCCTGATCGCTTTGCTCGCCGGCGGGTTCGCCGGCGGCTATATCGCGCGCGCGCTGCCGCTGGCGGCGAGCCTATGGATCGGCGGCATCCTGCAATCGCTCGCCAATCTCTCGTTTTCGTGGCTGGCGCTGGCCGGCCACGACCTGTTGTGGCTCACCGTCGCCATCACGGTGGAGAATTTCACCAGCGCCATCGGCACGGTGATGTTCGTGGCCTATCTGTCGGCGTTGTGCCGCAACCCGCTGCACACGGCGACACAATACGCGCTACTCACCGCGCTGGCGGCGGTCGGACGCACATATCTGTCCGCCGGCGCCGGATATGTCGCCTCGGCGACCGGCTGGGCCTGGTTTTTCGTCATCTGCGCCTTGGCCGGCCTGCCCAGCCTGGCTCTGTTGTGGTGGCTGCAAATGCGCGGGCACTTCAAGGCGCTGGAAAAGAAGAAGGCATAACGACCCCTGCCCCGGACGCGACGCAGCACGAAACGAAGTTGAGTGATGCGACGCTGATCCGGGGCCTGACAATATTCCGAATTCGTAATGGTCCCGGTTCTGCAGCGCATCGCAAAGATGTGCTGCGCTGCGCCCGGGACAGGACGAGGCCGGCCTAGAACGGCAAGCCGACATAATTCTCCGCCATCGACTGCTTGGCGACATCCGACGACAGCAGATACTGCAACTCGGTATCCTGCAATTTGTCGTCGTACGGGATATTGGCCGGGAAGCGGTGCAGCATTGTCGTCATCCACCAGGAGAAGCGCTGCGCCTTCCACACCCGCGCCAGGGCTTTCTGCGAATAGCCCTTGAGCCCGGCATCGTCGCCCTTCTGATAGTGATCGAGCATGGCGTGGTAGAGGTAATAGATATCCGACGCGGCGCTGTTGAGGCCGCGCGCGCCGGTCGGCGGTACGATGTGCGCTGAATCGCCGGCAAGAAACAGGCGGCCATAGCTCATCGGCTCGGCGACGAAACTGCGCAGCGGCGCGATGCTTTTCTCGATCGACGGGCCAGTGACAAGCCGCGCTGCGACATCGGCCGGCAGCCGCTTTTTCAGTTCGGCCCAGAAAGCGTCGTCCGACCAGTCCTCGACGCTGTCTTCCAGCGGCACCTGGATGTAATAGCGGCTCAACACTTGCGAGCGCAGCGAGCACAGCGCGAAGCCGCGTTCGTGTTTGGAGTAGATCAACTCCGGCGACACTGGTTTGGTCTGCGACAGCAGGCCGAGCCAGCCGAACGGATAGACCTTCTCGTATTCGCGCAGCACGTCCTTCGGGATCGCCTTGCGGCTGACGCCATGAAAACCGTCGGCGCCGACGATGTAATCGCAATCGATACGGACGGTCTTGTCGCCGTCGCGATAGGTGACATAAGGCGCCGCGCTGGTGAGATCGCAAGGCTTCACGTCCTCGACGTTGTGAATGACATTGCCCTTCATCTTGGCGCGCGCATCGTAGAGATCGCGCGTCAATTCGGTCTGGCCGTAGACGATCACCGAACTGCCGCCGGAATATTTATGCAGGTCGATGCGATCCATGCCCTTGTCGTGGGCGATGAAAATGCCTTCGTGGATCTCGCCCTCGCGGTCCATGCGCTCGCCGCACTGCGCCTCGCGCATCAGGTCGGCGAAGCCGTGCTCCAGCACGCCGGCGCGAATGCGGCCCAGCACATATTCGCGGCTCTGCCGCTCCAGGAGCACCGTGTCGATGCCCTTGAGATGCAGCAATTGCGACAGCAGCAGGCCGGACGGGCCGCCGCCGATGATGCAGACCTGGGTTTTCACCGCTCATCCTCCCTATGGATTATTCCGCGACTTTCGGGCGGCGGCGCATAAGGGGGAATGGATCAAGCGCACTTTCTCTTGTACAAATCGAACATGGCACGCAGCCCCTTCAAACCGGCGATCCTGTCCTACAACCTCTTCGGCGAGGTGCGCGACCTGCCCGACGTCGTCCATTGCGAGACGATCGCGGCCCGCTCGGTGCTGCACGATTGGGAGTTCGCGCCGCACCGCCATGCCCGCCTGCATCAGGTGCTGCTGATCGAGCGCGGCGGCGGCCGGGCGACCTTGGAGGGCCGCGAGCACCGCATGCGGCCGATGGACGTCGTCAACGTCCCGGCCGGCCAGGTGCACGGATTCCAATTTAAGCCGGGGACGCAAGGCTGGGTGGTCACTTTGACCAGCGAAACACTGGACGCGGTGCTGACGGCGCCGGAAGGGCTCGGCCGCGCTTTGTCCGAGGCCGCCGTGCTGCGTGGCACGCCGCCGATGCGCCGGCTGATGATGGACATATTCGCCGAGCATGGTGGCCGCAATTTCGCCCGCGCCCATGTCCTCAAGGCGCTATCGGCGACGCTGCTCGGGCTGGTGGCGCGGGCCATGACGGCGAACAAAGCACGCGGCGGGCCGGTGCATGGCGCCGGTCTGATCAAGAAATTCGAGACAATGCTGGACGAGCATTTCCACGAACACTGGACGGTCGCGCATTACGCCGGCGCGCTCAAGGTAACGCCGACGCATCTCAGCCGGCTAACGCGCGAGGCCTTCGGCTGCCCGGCGTCGCACATGATCCGTGACCGCGTCGTGCGCGAAGCGCGGCGCAATCTCGTTTACACGAACCTGTCGATATCGACGATTGCCTATGCGCTCGGCTTTGACGATCCGGCCTATTTCAGCCGCACCTTCGCGCAAGCGACCGGCCTGTCGCCGCGCGAATTCCGCGAGCGGATATACGCGGCCAAATAAGCCTTAAATAATTAGCGTGGCTCCGGCCCGGTGAAGCGCCATTTGGTCGCCACCGCATCGCCAATATGCCAGGCGGTTTGCGAGCACATGAATTCGTCGACGACGAGGTCGATCTTCTTGCCGACCGAGCGCTTCAGGCGGCCGGCCTTAACCTTGTTGTCTGTTTCGACGAGGTGGAAAGTTTTCGGCGGCGCCGCTTTGCAAAACCCGTCCTTCTGCGCGAAGGCCTTGGGCGCGTCGCTGACGATCTGATAAGCGAGGATCGGCGTGCCGTTCGGATGTTTGGCATTCACCACCCGCACCAGCCCGTGAATGACATCCCCGTGCTTGAGAAATTCTTGCTTCGGTTCTTGCTTCTGATCTTGTTTCGATTCCTGCGCCTGCGCCGCGCTGGCGAGCAGCGCGACGGCGGCCAGGATGCCGAGGCTGACGCGCTGCATCATCAAAACAATGTCCTCTGTTTCATCGCCGCCGACAGGGTTCCTTCGTCGAGATAATCAAGCTCGCCGCCAACCGGCACGCCATGCGCCAGCCGCGTCACCTTCACATTGGCATCCTGCAACAGCTCGGTAATGTAATGCGCCGTGGTCTGGCCGTCGACGGTGGCGTTCAGCGCCAGAATCACTTCCTTGACCTGCGGCTCGTGCGCGCGCGCGATCAAGGCGTCGATCGACAGATCGCCGGGGCCGACACCATCGAGCGGCGACAACGTGCCGCCGAGTACATGATAGCGGCCATTGACGGCGCTGGCGCGCTCCAGCGCCCACAGATCGGCGACGTCCGCCACGACGACGAGGATCGACGGATCGCGGCGCATATCGGTGCACACGGTGCAGGGATCGTGCGTGTCGATATTGCCGCAGGTCTTGCAAACGACGATTTTCTCGTTCGCTGTTTGCAGCGCGGCGGTGAGCGGCGCCATCAGCAATTCACGCTTCTTGATCAGATGCAGCGCGGCGCGCCGCGCCGAGCGCGGGCCTAAGCCCGGCAGCTTGGCCAGCAACTGGATCAGACGCTCGATCTCGGGTCCGGCAACGGCGGTGGCCATTTAAGCGATTACCCCAGGAGCCCCGGCGGCAACGGCAAGCCGCCGGTGACCGCTTTCATCTTCTCGGCCATGACGCCTTCAGCCTTGCGGCGCGCGTCGGCATGCGCCGCGACGATGAGGTCCTCGATGATTTCCTTCTCGCCGGGCTTGATCAAAGATTCATCGATCTTGATGCCCTTGAGGTCGCCTTTGGCGGTGAGCGTGACGGTGACCATGCCGCCGCCGGCGGTGCCATCGACCGTGATGGTGTCGAGTTCGGCCTGCAACGCCTGCATCTTGGATTGCAGCTGCGCCGCCTGTTTCATCATGCCGAGAAAATCAGCCATTGATTAAT
>CAIMEA010000238.1 GCA_903839845.1 uncultured Hyphomicrobiales bacterium | reverse complement strand
TAATTGGCCTTCATTCCCGCCGTCTTGGCGAACGCGGCATAAGTGCCCAGTTCGCCTTTCACCATTGCGTCGAACTCGGCCGGTGACTGGCTGGCCGTCACGACCCCCAGCGTTTCCAGCTTCGCTTTCACATCCGGCGCCTGCACCGCCTGGATCAAGGCGGCATTGAGCTTGGCAACGATCGCGTCCGGCGTCTTGGCAGGCGCGAAGACGCCGATCCAGAATGTGTAGTCGCTGTTGGGAAAGCCGGACTCCAGTGTCGTCGGCACGTCGGGCAGCGCCGCGGCGCGGGTCGGGCTCGAGACCGCCAGCGCCAGCAATTTTCCTTCCTTGATGAAAGGCAGCGCTGTCGCGATCGGGCAGAAATAGTAATCGACACGGCCGGCCATAACTTCGGTCAGCGCCTCGGCGCCGCCCTTGAACGGCACATGCACCGCTTGATAGCCGGCGCTGAGGCGGAACCGCTCGGCGCTCATATGCACCGCAGAACCGACGCCGAGCGAGGCAAAACTCAACGCGTCCGGCTTCGACTTGGCGACCGTCACAAACTCCTGCACCGACTTGATGCCACGGGACGGCGCGATGATCAGCACGTTCGGAACGCTACCGATGGCGCCGACGGCAACAAAGTCGTGCGCCGGATCGTAGGTCAGATTGGAATACAGCGCCGGCGCAATCGTATGCGCCGACGATGTCGTCAGCAGCATGTAGCCGTCGGGATCGGCGCGCGCCACGATGCCCTCGCCGATCGTGCTGCCGGCGCCGGCTTTGTTTTCGACGACGAACTGCTGGCCAAGTTGGCTGCCGAGCCGGTCAAGGACGATCCGCGGAATGACATCGGTGGCGCTGCCCGCACCGAACGGAATGACGACCCGGACCGGCTTGTCGGGCCAATCGGCGGCGAAAGCCGCTGACGCCGCGATCGACAGGCCGGTAACGAGAACCAGGAAGGCACGCATGGCCGTTTCTCCAATCCGAACAACTGGAGAAAAAGCAGCAATAACCGTGCCAGCTACTCCGCCGCCACCGCCGGCGGCATGTCCCGCACCTCTTCCAGCTGCGGCTCGAGGCGGCGCTTGATGATGCGGTCAAACCGGTCGAGGTAGATATAGATGACCGGCGTGATGTAGAGCGTCAGCAATTGCGACACCAGCAGGCCGCCGACCACGGCAATGCCGAGCGGCTGGCGCAATTCAGCGCCGGCGCCGGTGCCGAGTGCGATCGGCAGCGTGCCGAAAATCGCGGCGAAGGTCGTCATCATGATCGGGCGGAAGCGCAACGACGCCGCTTCGCGGATCGCCGCTTCCGCCGACAGGCCGACGCGCCGCCGTGATATGGCGAAGTCGATCATCATGATGGCGTTCTTCTTGACGATGCCGACGAGCATGACGATGCCGATCATCGCGATCACCGACAGGTCCATGCCAAACAGCATCAAGGTCAGGATCGCACCGATGCCGGCCGACGGCAGGCCGGAGATGATGGTGATCGGATGGATGAAGCTTTCGTACAGAATGCCGAGCACGACATAGGCCGCGAAGATCGCCGCCAGAATTAGCACGCCCTGCCCGCGCAGCGAATCCTGGAACACCTGCGCGGTGCCCTGGAAGCCGGTGTTGATGCTGGCCGGCAGACGCTGGTCGCGCTCGAGCGTCTGGATCGCATCCACCGCCTGGCCGAGCGAAACGTTGGGCGCGAGGTTGAACGAGATCGTCACCGCCGGCTGCTGGCCCTGGTGGTTGACCTGCAAGGGGCCGACCGTCGGCACGAAATGCGTCACCGCGGACAGCGGCACCGCCGTGCCGTTCGTCGTCTTGAGATAGATGCGGTCGAGGTCGTTCGGCCCGGTCTGGTATTCCGGCATGCTTTCCAGGATCACCTGGTAGTCGTTGGCCGGAGTATAGATGGTCGCGACCTGGCGCGAGCCGAAGGCATTGTACAGTTCCTGACGCACCTGATCGATCGACACGCCATAGACCGCCGCCTTCTCGCGGTCGACCTCGACGGTGATCTGCGGATTCTTGATATAGAGATCGGTGGTGACATCGAGCAGGCCGGCGATATTCGCCATCTTGTCGCGCATCTCGGGCGCCAGCCGATACAGCGTGTCAGTGTCGTTCGACTGCATCGTGTACTGGTACTGGCTTTTCGACGGCCGGCCGCCGAGATTGATGTTCTGAACCGGCTGGAAGAATATCTGGATGCCGGGCACGTTCGCGGTGGTACGGCGCAGCCTCGCGACGATCGTCTGGACGTTGTCGCGCTGGGCGCGGGGTTTAAGCGCGATCAGCATGCGGCCGCTGTTGACCAGCGAATTGGGACCGCCGGCGCCAACGGTCGAATTGACGTAATCGACGGCGGGATCGGCCTTGACGATATCGGCGATCTTGCGCTGGTGCTCGACCATCGCCGGATAGGCGATGTCGGTCTTGGCGTCGGTGATGCCGTTGAGATAGCCGGTATCCTCGGTCGGGAAAAAGCCCTTCGGGACGATGACATAAAGCCAGATCGTGCCGGCCACGGTCAACAGCGTGACGCCGAGCATGATCGACTTGTAGGCGAGCACGCGTTCGAGCGAGGCTTCATAGGCCCGCAGCACGGCGTCGAAGCCGCGCTCGAATATCCGCAGAACGACATTCTGCTTCTCTTCCTCGCCGGGATGATGGCCTTTCAAGACGCGTGCGCACAACATCGGCGTCAGCGTCAGCGAAACGAATCCGGAAACGATAATGGCGACAGAGACGGCGACCGCGAATTCGCGGAAGACGCGGCCGACCATGCCGCCCATCAGCAACACCGGGATGAACACGGCAATCAGCGAGAAGGTGATCGACACGATGGTGAAGCCGATTTCGCGCGAGCCTTTCAGCGCCGCCTCGAACGGCCGCATGCCGCCTTCGATGTGGCGGACGATGTTCTCCAGCATGACGATGGCGTCATCGACGACGAAGCCGACCGACAAAGTCAGCGCCAGCAGCGTCATGTTGTTGATGGAGAAGCCGAACAGATACATCGCCGCGCAGGTGCCGATCAGCGACACCGGCACGGCGAGCGCCGGAATGATGGTGGCCGATACTTTGCGCAGAAACAGGAAGATCACCATGATGACCAGCGCGATGGCGATCGCCAGGGTTTCCTGCACGTCGACGACCGCCGCGCGGATCGACAGCGAGCGGTCGAACAAAGGCGCCATTTCAATCGACGGCGGGATCTGCGCGCGCGCCGTGATCAGGGCGTTACGCACCAGATCGACGACCTCGACGGTGTTGGCGTCGGGCTGGCGCTGGATCGCCAGCACGATGGCGCGCGAGTCGTTGAACCAGGTGGCGACTTTTTCGTTCTCGACGCTGTCGACGATGCGGGCCACTTCGTTGAGCTTGATCGACGCGCCATTGCGGTAGGCCACGACCACGTCGCGGTAGGCGGCGGCACTCTTCATCGAACTGGTGGCAACCAGCGTCACTGCCTGTTGCTGGCCTTCGAGATTGCCGACCGGCGCTGCCGAATTGGCCTTGGCCACCACGGTGCGGATGTCGTCGAGCGAAATGTTGCGCGCCGCGGCGGCGGCCGGATCGACCTGCACACGCACGGCGAATTTCTGCGCGCCATAGACGGTCACCTGCGCGACGCCGCTCAGTTGCGACAATTGCGGCGCGATCACGGTCTCGGCGTAATCGTCGACCGCCGACAGCGGCATGGTATCGGACCGCATGCTGAGGAACAGCACCGGGAAGTCGCCCGGATTGACCTTGCGGAAGAACGGCGGCGTGGTCATCTCGATCGGCAGGCGGCGCTGCGCCACCGCGAGCGCGGTCTGCACATCGAGCGAGGCGCCATCGATATTGCGGCCGAGGTCGAACTGAATGGTGATCGCGGTGTTGCCGAGCGAGGACGACGACGTCATCGACGAAATGCCGGCGATGGTCGACAACTGCCGCTCGATCGGCGAGGCGACCGACGCGGCCATGGTCTCGGGGCTTGCGCCCGGCAGCGTGGCGACGATGCGGATGGTCGGGAAGTCAACGGCGGGCAGCGCCGCCACCGGCAGAAGGCGATAGGCAAAGACGCCGAAGACGATCAGCGACGCCATCATCAAGGTGGTGAAGACGGGCCGGCGTATACAGAGTTCCGAGATGTTCATGTCTTGCGACCGATCCTCTAGCGCCCGATCCCATCGGCCTGACGCTGTCGCGCCCGGCCCGCTTAAAGCCTTTGTCCAATCTTAGCTGGAAAACGGCACGGCGCCAGCTACCCAGGTACCACTCAGCTTGCCGGCTTGTCGCCGCTGCCCGCCGGCTTAGCCGGGCGCACACTGACTCGCGTGCCATTCGACAACAGCAATTGCCCGTCGGTGACAACCGTTTCGCCGCCCTTCAGGCCGGTGCCGACGACCGTTTCGGCGCCGACCTGGCGCTCGACGGTAATCGGCTGGACCTTCGATTTGCCGTCCTCGATGACGAAGACGAAGCTGCCGGTCTGGCTGACCTGCACCGCGTTCGACGGCACGACGATGGCATCCTCGACCCGCAAGGTCACCTCGGCAGTGACCAAGGTGCCGGGCCACAGCACCTCATCGGCGTTCGGCATGGTGGCGCGGATCGTCGCCATGCCCGTCGTCGAATCGACGGCGTTCTCGATCATCGAGACCTGGCCTTCGGCGCGCTTGGCCTGCCCCGGCACCGCCGCCTGGATGGTCGCGGATTCATTGGCGATGGCCTGGCGCAGCGCCGGCAGGTTCTTTTGCGGCACGGTGAAACTGACATAGACCGGCGCCATCTGGTTGATGGTCGCCATCGGCGTCAGATCGGCTTGGCGGACGAAATTGCCGACCTTGACGTTGGCGGCGCTGATGCGGCCGGTGATCGGCGCGGTGACATCGCAGAACGAGCGCTGCACTTTCAAATTATCGAGCGTGCCCTGATCCGACTTGATGGCAGCGCGAAAGACGTCGGTCTGGGTCTTGGCGTTGTCGAGATTAACGACCGGCGTCGCGCTTTTGGCCACCAGATCGGTGTAACGCGTCACGTCGCGCTCGGCGCCGGCCAACTGCGCCTGGTCGCGGGCCAAGGTGCCCTCGGTCGTGGCGATCTGGGCGTCCATGACGCGGCAATCGAGAGTGAACAGCTTGTCGCCCTTATTGACGCGGGCGCCGTCGCGGAAAAGCACTTCGGTAATGGTGGTGTCGACCCGGGCTTTGAGCGCGACGCTGGCGATCGGGGTTACGGTGCCGAGCGCATCGAGCCGCACCGGCACTTTCTTGCGTTCGGCCTTGCCGACCTCGACCGGCACGACGCGGCCGCCGGCGCCTTGCGCCCGCGCGTCGGTTTTATCCGACCACCACAGCCCGCGCGCGAAGAAGAAGACGAGAACCACGGCAAGTGCCGCCGCCGCCAATTGCCAATGTCGTTTTGCCATCAGCGTCCGCAGGTTCGGAGCTTTTGCCATCAGCTGCCGCAGGTCCGGAATCTTCGCCATAATCTTTTTCAAGTCCGGGGTCTTCGCCATAACCGTCGTCAGGTCGTGGCAAATGGACCCAGCCCGGACGCTCCCTTTTTCGCGGCTGTCCATTGAACTAAAGGGCCGCGCTTGGCGGCCCACCTAGCATATTAACGCCAGACTGTGCACTTCCCTGCGCAGCTCTGGTAAAGACGAGCTGATTTTACCATTTTTTCCCCGTTCGGACGCTGCCGGAACCCCTTTTGCCATGCGAATAGCCACCTGGAACGTCAATTCGGTTCGCCAACGCCTGGATAGCCTGCAGGCCTGGCTGAAAGAACGCGAGCCGGACATCGTTTGCCTGCAGGAAATCAAATGCCAGGACGACGCCTTCCCGCGCGAGCCGCTGGAGGCGATGGGCTACAATGTCGCCGTGCACGGGCAGAAAACATTCAACGGCGTGGCGCTGTTGTCCAAGCTGCCTTTCGACGAGGTGGCGCCCGGCCTGATCGGCGACGACGGCGACGTACAGGCCCGCTTCCTGGAAGCCCTGGTCTCGACCAAGGAAGGCGTGGTGCGCGTCGTCAGCCTGTATCTGCCCAATGGCAACCCGGCACCGGGTGACAAATATGATTACAAAATCAGATGGATGGACAGGCTTATTGCTTTCTCACGCGAGCGCATGAAGCTGGAAGAACCGCTGGTGCTGGCCGGCGACTATAATGTCATTCCGACGCCCGACGACGCCCGCCGGCCGGAGGCCTGGGTCAACGACGCACTGTTCCTGCCGCGGACCCGGGAGAAATTCCGGGCGCTGACCAATCTCGGCCTGACCGACGCCATCCGCGCCGTCAGTGACGATCCCGGCCTGTACAGCTTCTGGGACTACCAGGCCGGCTCCTGGCCGAAGAATGACGGCATCCGAATCGATCACCTGCTGCTGTCGCCGCAGGCCGCCGACCGGCTGGTCGACGCCGGCATCGACAAGCATGTGCGCGCCTGGGACAAACCCTCCGACCATGTCCCGGTCTGGATCGACCTCAGAATCGAGCCACGGTGACGCGTCGATAAAATGATGGCGGCGGCCCCTGCGAGCCGCCGCCAGTATTGATTCGCCGATCGCCTGCGCGGCCGGCATTGCGCCGATCAGGCGGCGGCTGCGCGCCGTTTTGCCATCGGCCCGCGCGACGGCGCGGCGGCAACCGGACGCGGCTCGCGCGCTTCGGCCGTCCGCTCGTGCTGCTCCGATGCGCCGATCTGGAAGAAGGCAACCTGCTCATCCATCGCCTTGGCCTGATGCTCGAGCGTCTTGGCGGTCGCGGCATTTTCCTCGACCAAAGCCGAGTTCTGCTGCGTCACCTCGTCCATCTGCGTCAGCGCCTTATTGATCTGCTCGATGCCGGTCGCCTGTTCGATCGAGGCATTGGCGATGTCGGAAACGACAGCGGCCACCTTGTTGATCGACTCGACGATCTCAGTGAGCGACTCGCCGGCCCTGTTGACCAGTTCGACGCCGTCTTTGACCTGGCCGTTTGAGTTGGTGATCAGGTCCTTGATGTCCTTGGCTGCCTGCGAGGAACGCTGGGCAAGGCTGCGGACTTCCGAGGCAACCACCGCGAAGCCACGACCGGCTTCACCAGCGCGCGCCGCTTCCACCGCCGCGTTCAAAGCCAGCAAGTTGGTCTGGCGGGCGATTTCATCGATGACGCCGATGATGTCGGAGATCTTGCGCGAAGAGTCCTCGATTTTCGCCATGGCTTCGACCGCCTTGGCGACGACCTGACCGCCGCGATCCGCGACGTCACGGGTGACGTTCGCGTCCTTGTTGGCCATCTGCGCGTTCTCGGCGTTTTTCCGGACGGTGGCCGACAATTCTTCCATGGCCGCCGACGTTTCTTCCAGGCTCGCGGCCTGTTCTTCGGTGCGCTGCGACAGGTCGGTGGTGCTGGTCGAGATTTCGGCCGAGGCGTTGGTGACTTCGCGGCCCGAGGACTTGATCTCGCTGATGGTCGAGGAAACTTTCTGCGCCATCAGTTGGACCGCATCGGCGATCTGGCCGACTTCGTCGCGCCGGCCGAGGCCCGGTACGGTGATTGAGAAGTTGCCGCTGGCAATGGTTTCCAAAGGCTCGACCATGGCGGTGATCGGCTTGGCAATGCCGCGTCCGATCAACCAGGCCAGCAACGCACCGAGAACCAGACCGCCAAGCGCCATCACCATGATGATGTATTCAACGCTGCTGATGAGGCTTTCGCTCTCCTGCTCGTTCTGGAGGGCAAGACCAGTAGCCGCGTCCTTGATCGCCTCCGCTTCAGCCGCGACCTGGCCACCGATCTTTTTCATCTCCCCGTTGAGGAGCGCATCAATCTCGTGCGCTTCGGCGGAGGTTTTAGCATAGGCCGCCGAGTACTTTTCCGTCAGTGCATTGACTTCGTCAAAAAGCTTGCGCGCGTCGCCGCCTTTGGTCGCCGCATCAAGGCCGCTCATGACCTGCTTGAGATCGGCGAAGGCCTTTGCGGCGCCATCCGCGGCCGCCTGAGTGTGACGGGCCAAAACCTTGTTCACGTTAAGCCGCGCCAACATCAGGTGCTTGAGGCCTTCGCCGGCGAGCGTCAACATCGTGCCGTTTCCCGCTTTGGCCGCGGCCGCCTGAAGTTCTTCGAAGTCGGTGAGCAGTTTCAGTCCGGCTGGATCGAGAACCTCATTGACGGTCTTGGCTTCATCCCGCCGCAGCGCCACCATTTTCTCGAAGGACTTTTGGTATTCTTCGACTTGCTTCCCGATCTCGCCCATTCTGCGCTTGCGGTCGGGATTGGTGAGCGATGCTTCGGCTTTCTTGACGGAATCCATCAAAGTCGACATTCCTTTTCTGGCCCCGTCCAGAAAGGTTTGTTCGTTGGTGAGGCCAAACTCGCGCGCCTGCCAGCGCACGAAAAGGAAGTTCTGGTCAACCGAGGCCGCGCGCGTACCGTTCGCCGATTGCAGGGCGAAGATATTGAAGCCCTGAGAGACCTTGTTGAAAGCAAGATATGCGCTCACAGAAATTACCGCCGTGATAGTGAGAACGGCGGCAAATCCGATCGCGATCTTGGTCGCGATCTTGCGGTTGGTAAAGAGGCCGGTCAGACCGTTGCTTTGAGCTGCTTCGTAAGACATGATCCCGATCCTTGTCGATTAATTC
>CAIMEA010000237.1 GCA_903839845.1 uncultured Hyphomicrobiales bacterium | reverse complement strand
CGCTGTGCTCGCGACAGGCGAGCCGTCAAATGCCGAGATCGCGTTTGACGACGGGCCGGATCAACGCTGGTACGACGTTCATATCGAGCCTTTGCGTGAGGACGGCGGCGGCATCGTCGGGCTGACGTGCGCGGCGGTCGACGTCACCGGCCGTAAAGAGGGCGAAGCGCATCTGCGTTTGCTGCTGCGTGAGTTGACGCACCGGTCGAAGAACCTGCTGGCGGTCATCCAGGCGATGGCGCGACAGACCGCGCGGCACGCCGGTTCCACGCAAAGTTTTCTCACGCAGTTCGGCGCCAGGCTGCAGGCGATGGCCGCGTCGCACGACTTGCTGGTTCGGGAAGACTGGCACGGCGCCTCGCTTACCGAACTGATCCGTTCGCAACTGGCGATCTATCTCGATCGCGATGACGCCCAGGTTTCGATGAATGGGCCGGATGTCGTGTTCAAGCCGGAAGCGGCGCAGAACCTCGGTCTTGCCTTGCACGAACTGAGCGTCAATGCGGCGCGCTTCGGCGCGTTGACGGTGCCGGACGGGCGCATCGCAATCAGTTGGACCCGGCACGGCGAGGATGCGGGTCATGGGCTCGAAATCGATTGGCAGGAAAGGTTCGGCCCCAAAGTGAAGCCCCGGCGCAAGCAGGGATTCGGCTCGATCGTCATTGAAAAAAACCTTGCCCGCGCGCTCGGCGCCCGGGTTGACTTGAAATTCGAGGCCGATGGACTGCGCTGCCGCATCGTGATCCCGGCCGACCAGTTTCTGGTAGGGCGCTGACGCGCGCTGGAGGGGCCTTTAACCAGACGCCCGGTTGTGGCAATCGAGGCAAGGCAACTTTTTTGGAGAGACATCATGACGAAGCCATTGGATGCCTTTGCCGCCTTGGCGGCCATCGCCGCGGTTGTTGCGCCGCTCGCTCTGCCGGTTCCGGCGATGGCGCAATCGTCTACCCGGACCAAGGCCGGCACTTTGGCTTGCGACATTTCGGCCGGCGTCGGTCTGATCGTGGCTTCGAAGAAAAACGTGACCTGCCTGTTCACGCCGGCGCAACCGGGGTCACGCGAAGTCTATGTCGGAGCGATCAATAAATTCGGCCTCGATGTTGGCGCCACCTCGGGCGGCGAAATGGTGTGGTCGGTATTCGCGCCGAGCAACAAGAAGTTCGGCGCGCTGGCCGGCCAATATGGCGGCGCCAGCGCCGAGGCGACCGTCGGCGCGGGCCTTGGCGCGAATGTTCTTGTCGGCGGCTCCGACCGCACCGTGGCCTTGCAGCCGGTGTCGGTGCAGGGCCAGACCGGCCTCAATCTGGCGGTCGGCGTGACGGGGCTCGAACTGCATCCGGCGCGCTAAATTCAATCAGGATATAGAATGGCGCCGGCGGAAATGCCGGCGCCATTTTTTTGCGCGGGAAGGGAAAGGAATCAGCCGAAGGTGAAGGCGTCGTGATAAGCGCCCTGGATGCGGCCGCCCGGGATCGGGCCACCGCCGGGCACATGCACCATGTTGCCGATCACCGCGACCGTCGCGCCGTGCAGGCCATGACGCGGGATCGCCATCGGCGCCAGCTGCTCCCAGCTATCGGTCTTGGGGTCGTAACCTTCGTTGGTGCCGAAGACCTTGCCGGTGGCCTCGCCGCCGAAGACGACAATCTTGCCGCCGATATAGACCGCCGACGGGCCGGAGCGCGGGGTCGGCAGCGGCGCGCGGAAGCTCCAGGCGTCCTTCTTCGGATCGTAGACGGCGTTCAGGCTGGTATTGAAATCATAGGAGTCCATCCGCCCGGCGATGGCGTAAATTAGCCCGTCGGCGACCACCACACCCATATGATCGCGCTGCCCGACGAAGGGCTGCGTCATGGTCGAGCCGCGCATCGAGGCGCGGTCTTCGTATTTGTCGGTCGCCGGATCGTAGACTTCGTGCCACTCGACCGAACGCACGTCGCGTCCGCCCAGCAGATGGATCTTGCCGTCGAGGGCGACGGCCGAGATCGCGCCGCGCGGCCGCGACAGCGAGGCAATGCGCGTCCAGGTGTCGGTTGCGGTATCGTAGACATAGCAGAGCGAATGCGGGCAGCGGTTCTGCTCGATGAAACCGCCGAAGGTGTAGACCTTGGAGCCGATGGCGACGCCGGCGACGTGATTGCACGGCGTCGGGAATTCCGCTTTCAGCGTCCACTGGGCGGTCTTGGAGTCGAACACCTGATGGAAATTGCCATCGACGCGGTGGCGCGCATAACCGGCGATAATATGAATCTTGCCCTGGCATTCGATCACCGCATGCTCGCCGGTCGGGATCGGCAGGCGCGGCATCTCGACCCATTTTCCCGGATTGGCCGCCATCGGCGCGACGCTGGTCATATAGCGCTGCTTGGCGACATCGGCGGGAATGGCGGTGATGGTCTTGTCGAATAGACCGGCGAACAATGGATCGCTCATGACGTTCTCCCTTGAAGTCTCGCGGCGGCTGCCGCCTTGATGTTTGAATTCACGTATCAGACGCCCGCGTCGCGCAGCAGCGCCTTGGTCAGTGCGACGCCTTCGCGGCAGACGTCCTCGGGCGGCCGCGCCCACAGGTCGGGGTTCGGCGCCTCATAGCTGAGATAGCCGGTGTAGCCCTTTTCCTTCAGCAGACGGAAAATCTCCGCCCAGCGCACGACGCCCTTGCCGGGCGCGAGCCGGTCGGTCGGCCGGCGCACGCCCGTGACCGGCGTGGGCGAGAGGTCGCTGTACTGGAAGCAATAGATCTTGTCGGCCGGCATGTCGCCGAAGCTCGCGCCCGGCGCGCCGCTGCGCGCGAAATGGTAGGCGTCGATCAAGTAGCCGACATTCGCCTTGCCGGCGCCCTCGATCAATTCGCGCTGGACGGCCATGCTGTTGAGGGTCGGGTGCTGCGAGTTGAATTCGATGCCGATGCGCAGGCCGTATTCGGCCGCGATATCGCCGGCGCGCTTGAGACTTTCAATCGCATATTCGATGGTGCCGTCATTCTGTCCCGGCGCGCTCATCAGCGTGTCGCAGCCGAGCGCCACGGCATTCTGGCAGGACAGGCGATAAATATCGAACAGCTCCTTCTGCTCATCGCCTTGCGCGAACAGGAAGCCGTATTTTACGCCGAGCACGCCGACCGGGATGCCGCTTTTCTTGATGAGGTCGAGCACCTGATCGTTGCTCATGCCAGCTTCGTAGCAGCGCTCGAAGTCGATGCGGCGCAGCTCCATGGCGTCGAAGCCGCCTTGTCTGGCCGCGTCGAGTGCGGTGGCGAGCGGCGTGGTGTCGATGGTCCAGGTATGGAGGGCGAGGCGCCCGAACTTGCCGATCATTACGAATTAGCCCTCGTATTGCAGGATATAGAGGCCGGCATTGGTATCGGTGAGATACATCACGCCGTTGGGATCGACGAACACGTCGCAGGACTGGATGACCTTGGCCGGTTTCGGCCGCTGGTCGACGATTTTTTCCGGCGGCGGCGGCACGAAGTAGCCGACCTGTTTCGGCTGGAAGGCGTCGCGCACGTCATAGATGCGCAAGCCCGCATTGTGATAGGTGGCGAAGATCAATTCTTCCGACACGAAAGAGCCGGGCCGGTTCTCGTGCATGTTGTGCGGGCCGAACTTGGCGCCCTTGGCGCAGAAGTCTTCCTCGTCCGGCGTCGGCAGCGTCGCAATCGACACCGGGTTATCCGGCGCGCGCACGTCGATAACCCAGGTATAAGCGAGACCATTGGCGCAGCTTGACGTCGTTGCTTCGTCGCCGAGAATCAAGAGATTGCGGCCGGGCAACGGCAGTGGCGTATGCGCGCCGCCGCCGAAGGGCGGATGGTAGTTGCGGTGGCTGAGCAGTTTCGGCTTCACCGGATCGCTGAGATCGTGAATCGTGTAGCCGCCGTCGCGCCAGGCGGCATAGCCGATATTGCCGGCGGTGATCATGTGATGCAGCGCGGTGCGCTTGCCGAACGAGGCGGGCGGCGTCTCGCCGCCGGCGCGCCACATGCCGGGCAGCCACCAATGGCCGACCAGCGCGGGCTTGGCCGGATCGGCCATATCGATGACGGCCAGAACATGGTCGATGAAGCCCTCGAGATGCACCGAGGCATAGGCGTAACGGCCGCCGACCCACCAGATGCGATGCGCGCCGAGGCCCGGCATGGCGAGATAGGCGATTTCGCGCGGCGCGGCCGGATTGGAAATATCGAAGACGCGCACGCCGGCGCCGAACGGCTTGTCGATGGTCAGCGAGTCGGCCAGCGACTTGGCGTAATAGTCGGCCTGGCTGGCATATTGCTGCATCGCCCAGATATTCGGGCCGTTGACGGCCATCAACAGGTCGCCGTGAATTTGCAAATGGTGCGAGCGGGTATTTTTCGGAGCGGCGACGAAGGCGACCGTTTTCGGCTGGCGCGGGTCGCGCACATCGACAACGGAAAAACCGTCGGCGAACATATGGCCGATAAAAGCGTGGCCCTTGTGGACAATTACTTGCACGCCGTCGAGCCGGCCGCCTTGATCGCAGCGCGACAGCAGGCTGACGTTCTTGGCACTGGCGCCAGCGACATCGGTCATTTGCGTGATTTCCCTGTGATCAGAATTGCCAAGGCCCGGCTCGGCGACGCGCCGAACCGGGCCCTGTTGGTCATGGCAGCGACTATGCGTTCTTGGCGACCGGCTTGCCTGTCATGCTCATGACGATGCCAGCAACGAGAAGCGCAAGCCCGATCCAGGTCAGATAGGGCTGGTAGGCGACCTTGCCGGCCGCTTCTGCCGCGGTGACAAGCGCCTGGCACTTGTCCGACGTGTACAGCAGGCAGGGCAGGGTAGACGCCACTTCCTTGGCGGCCAGATAGAAGTACAGCCACCAGCTCAACGACAGAAGCAGCGAGACGGCACCGGCGAATTTCAGCCAGAAATCAGTGCCGGCTTCGACAACGCCTATGGTCGGCGGTGCGATTTCGTCGAGGCCCTTCTGGCGCGATTCCGGCCCGAGCTGCGTCACCGCGGCGGCCGCGATAACCAGCAGCGTGGCGAGACACACGAATACGGTCGTAAGGCTGTAGGTCGTCTGGATCAGCAGGATCGCCGGCATGATGAACGCCGTCGCCAGTCGGCCGACGCCCGACGCCCAGCCGAAGCCGGAGGCGCGCGCATTGGTCGGGAACACTTCCGATGCGAAAATCTGCATCGAATTACCCGCGATCTGCACAAAGAAGATCATTACGAAGCCGGCCACGATCAACTCGGTCGCGGTTCCGGCCTGCGAGAACACCATGGCCATAACGCCAGCCGCGAGGAACGCGCAGATGGCGGTGACCTTGCGGCCGAACTTGTCGAGCGCGTACATCATGAACAGGCTGGCGCACGGCACCGCGAAGTTCATCGCTAGCGTATACTGGAGCGACTTGGTGATCGAGAAGCCTTTCTCGTTCATGATGTTCGGCAGCCAGGCCCCTAAGCCGATGGCAATGCCGAAAAACGCCGTGAAGCAGATCATGCCGGCGATGACACGCTGCGGATACATCTTGAAGACGACGCCGAACGGATCGCTTTTGGTGTCGCTGGCGGAGTCGGTGGTGAGCTTCTCGGTCGGACCGGCAATGCCGAGCTTGGTCAACACGGCGAGAGCCTCATCGCCGCGGCCATGCGTCGCCAGATAGCGCGGCGATTCCGGCAAAGCGAAGCGGAAGAACCAGACGATCAGGGCGCCGGCGCCGATGAGCACCCAGATCGCACGCCAGGCAAATTCCGGCGAGCTTGCGACCGCGCCGACGCCGAGCGCCAACGCCGTGCCGATTGGCCAGACGCAGGCGCCGCCGATGAAGTGGACGATCGCCAGAACGCGGCCGCGAATGGCCTTGGGCGCGTATTCGCCGGCGTAAGCAAAGGCGAGAGGCTGTTCGGCGCCGAGGCCAAGGCCGGCGATGAAGCGGCACAGGATCAGCAGGGTCACGCTCGGGGCGATGGCGCCGAGAATGGTGAAGATGCCGAACAGCATCAGATTGAACTGGTAGATGAAGCGGCGGCCGAAGCGGTCGGCGAATTGACCTTGACCGGCGGTGCCGATGAACATGCCGAAAACGGTGGCCGCGCCGATGAGGCCGACTTCCGGTCCGGTTGCGAACTTCGATTGCAGGATGAACGGCACGAGCGCGCCGAAGATCGTGAAGTCGATGACGTCGAAAAAGTATCCGGCGGCGATCAGGCCGACGATCTTCTTATGCAGTGGCGATATCTTTGCTTCGTCCAAAGATTTGCCAACGAAGGCTTCGATGCTTTGAGCCATGGCGTTGCTTCCCTATCCCCGGTTTTTTGGTTTTTTGGTCTTCAGTAGTAATGGGAGAATGGTCCACAATTTCCGCACTGCATAGGGCAATTCGTCGCTGGCGGTGGAAAGTGATTGCATTCCTTGCGGAATTTCAATTCGTGAAAAGGAT
>CAIMEA010000236.1 GCA_903839845.1 uncultured Hyphomicrobiales bacterium | reverse complement strand
GCTGGTGCGCGGCCGCGGCCGCTGGTAGCGCCCAAGGCCGCCGATGATCCCGCGTATCCCGGCCCGGACCGACGCCTATGTGCAATGCGGCTGCGGCGGCACGGCGCAGATCGCCACCGTGTCGCCGATCGCCGACGACGACGACAATATGCGGCACCTTTACACCTGCCTCGAATGCGGCATGGACCTGAGCTTCGTCGTGGCGAAGAAGGCCGGGCAGCGGGGGGAGGCGTAGATGGCTGAACCCCTCGTCGTCGTCATTCCGCACAAGCTCGGACAGGCCGAGGCGACGCGCCGCATCAAGGACGGCATCGGCCGCGCCCGCGGCGAGTTCGCGAAGCTGCTGACGATCGACAATGAGCAGTGGGACGACAACCGGCTGAGCTTCTCGGCCCGCGCGCTCGGCCAGAGCGCCTCGGGCTTCATCGATGTCGGCGAGGCGAGCGTGCGCCTCGAGGTCACGCTGCCCTGGCTGCTGGCGAAATTCGCCGCCGCCGCGCAACGGGTGATCGGGCAGAAGGGCACGTTGATGCTGGAGAACAAGAAGTAGGCGAGGGTGGCCGGGCGCTCACCTTCCCCGGGCGCGGCGCAGCGGAACGATGCGCCGCAGACCCGGGGCCGTTCCACCCACCAGCTTTGCGGCGGTCCCGGTTCTGCAACGCGGTACCATAAGCGCGGTTACGCGCGTCTTCGACGCGCTATGGCATCGCGCTGCGCCCGGGACAGGGCGCGCTAATTCCCCAATTCCATCACCCAATATTTCCGCCCGTTCTCGGCCGTCGCCGACGCAATGCCGTAAGACGACACGCCTTTCATCAGCATGTTGGCGCGGTGGCCGGCCGACTTGGCCCACACCTTGATGGCGCAATCCTCATCCTGGCATCCCCACAACACATTCTCGGCGGCGGTCGAGGCGGCGGGACCGAGCCGCTCCCTGAAGCCGTCATGATCGAGACTGTTGCGCCGCGCCATGTCGCGCGCATGCGCAGTGGCCGCGCCGGCCAAAGTCGCGCTGTGCGACAAAGGCGGCAGTTTGTGCTCGGCGCGAAAGCCATTGAGGTCGAGGCCGAAGGCGGGGGTGGCGAGCATCAGCCCAGCGATCGCCACACAAAACGGAACGCGCATCGCAAACCTCTCCTCTGTCAGGGCCGGGCTTGAGCCGGCTTCCGGTATCAAGCCCGCGCCAGGCCCAGCGCAAGTTCCACTGCCTCGACCCGCCGTTGATCTGGGTCAAGCCGACGCGGCGGCCCGCCTGTTAAGCACGCTAACCTTCCTTTCATGAAAGGTTGTCCTATGCACAAAGCTCTGACAGCACTCGCGGTCGCCGCGACGATGACGTTCGCCGCCGTGGCCGCACCGGACACCGCCGAGGCGCGCGATCGCGGCGGGCGTATCGCCGCGGGGATCATCGGCGGTCTTGCCGCCGGCGCGATCATCGGCTCGATGGTCAACCAGAATGGTTACTATGGCGGCCCGGGCTACTATGAACCCGGCTATTATGGCCCCGGCTATTATTACGGCCCGGCACCTTATGGCTATGGCTATGCGCCCCGGGTCTATGTCCGGCCGGCGCCCCGCTATCGCGGCGGCGGTTGCTGGATCGAGACCGACAGCACCCGCGGCTACGGCTATTACGGGCCGTGCCGCTGAGCGGCGATCGTCACGCCTGAACGATACAGCGAGGCCGCCCGGTGGGCGGCCTTGTTGCGTCAGGGGGCGACGGACGATGCGCCGCGCCTGTCAGGCGACGCAGACATATTGCGTGCCGGTCATGCCGAGCCGCTGCGCCGCGCCGCGCGCCAGATCGAGCCGCGCGCCCATCTTGTAGGAGAGGCCCCACGGCCCGGTGTCGTTGACGCGCACGGTGAGCGTCTTGCCATTGTGCGGATTGGTGACGGTGAGCGAGGTGCCGAGCGGCCAGGTGCGCGCCGCGGCGGTGTTGCCGTTGGCGTCGAAGCGTTCGCCGGAGGCGGTGCGCTTGCCGGTGTGATAATAGCTGGCGAGAATTTCCTGACCCGCGCAATTGCCGGACGGTTTGACGTAGCGGTGGACGGTGGCCCATCCCGCCGCGTTCGCCATCGGCGCGGTGGCCAAGACGCCGGCGAGCCCGGCCGCCAGGCCAAGAGTCATTCTAAGTCCCATTCCCAGATGCTTCATCGATCCAAATCCTCTTGTCGTCCCGAACCTCCCCGGGGGGACGTAAGGCGGGAAAAGAGGGCGGGAATGTGGCGGGGGGAGGTAAATCGGGCGACGAGCTTCGGTCCGGAATTCAGAGAGCTGGCTGAATATTCTTCAAACCGCTGTAGGAGATGCCGGCACGCCTATAGCACGCGAATGGAGGCAATGATTGTGCGCTGTCATTGCGTTAGCCCATCGACAAAATTTTCAAATAACTGGTCAATTGTCTTAAATGATTTTGTTTTTGTAAAATGTCTGTCTAAACCCGCCGCAATCTCCTTGCGAGTCTTTTGCGCCGGATTAATGCCCGCGCCAGCAGCCGACCTTCCTTGATGAAGAACATCCCAAGTAGATACTTTATTCTTCCGAGTGGTTGGATTGTCTCCATGTTTTCCGAATCCTTGAATAATTTTTGTTTCCTTATTCCATATGGGACGGAAAAGGCGGATCAAATAGTCTTCGGCTCCAGTTTCCCAGCCTGTTTGAACCACTAATGATCGATACTCAAAATCATTTATCCTAAGGGTGCTCGATGCATGTTCGATGGTCTTGCGATGTTCATTGAGGCGAGCCGCCAACCGCAAGCCTTGTTCTATTGAAGTACGAGCGTTTTCACTTCCGGGGGCGGCTTGGCCCACGTAAATTGGAGTCTCGCTACGGCGAATCGGCCGATAAAGCTCGAAATCCCCATTGTAATATAGCGCGTAAATCCCTGATCTATATTGCCGCGTCAACGAACCAAGTTTGCGACGCGGTTGAGCCGTAAGCGCAATTGCGATGAAATAGCCTATTGTGCGAGGATTGCCGGGATCAAAAATAGAGTTCGGTCGTTTAACTGGATCGAGGTCGGCGAGGAGGACATTTAATCTTTCGGCGGCTTGCGAGATTTCTTTTACGAGCTTCTTGCGTCCATTATCGTTGAGATGTTCGGACCTAGCTCCACTGGCCAATTCCTCCAAATCGCCTCGAAGTTTTGCAATGAGTTGGTCAGTGAGAGAGCCGCGAGCCATCATAGGCCTATTTACGGTTTGCTTTAAGTTTAGTAGCGATGTTGTCGGCAATGACTTGCGCTAATTTTACTGGGACAGCATTTCCAAGTTGGCGCATTGATTCCGACCACGACCCATGAAAAACAAAATTGTCGGGAAAGGTCTGCAAACGCGCGCTCTCTCTGACAGTAAAATATCGCACACTCCCGTCTGGTCGCAATAGCATGTTTTCACCGCCCGGAACTCCGTGGACGCCGGCCTTCAGCGTTTTTGCGGGTTCATCTAACGGGCTACCAGTATGGCCAGGGTAACTTCGCGCGCCCGGCTGAAACTTATGATTTGAATACTTTTTCAATAACAAAGATCGCCCTTCTGGATCAGGAAGTGTTCCAATTGCATCGCGAGTTGTGACCCATGGTTTTGTTTTTGGCTTGACCCTTTGCGACGCGCCTTTGGCGAATGCGGATGCATCGATTGTTCGTTCCCTCAGGGGAATCCGGTGACGATCCCAGTAGGTCTCCGTTCGGCATTGATTCCAGAGAAGAGCCTCTAGGCTATGAGTTTTTTCTGGGAATGACCACTTAAGTTCAAGGTCGGCTCGAAACCCAACAAAAACGACTCGTTCTCGTCGTTGCGGAACGCCGAAATTTGCTGCGTTCACAAGATCGGCAACAACGCGATACTCCTCTTTTTCAGCGGGCCTACTAGTGTGATGCTGCTGCAATCTGGCAAAGTGATCTTCCCATTTTTCATTGCCATCGCCTTTTTTTTCAATGCTCGGATAGTGAAGTTGCAGCAAGATATAATTGAAGTAGCTGGCGAAGGCCGCTCGCGTTAGTCCTTTAACATTTTCAAATACAAATGCCTTAGGGCGTGTTTCGCGAATTGCGCGCACTGCTTCAGGCCACATATCGCGTTGGTCTGCATGGGCGCGATGCTTTCCGCCAAGTGAAAATGGCTGACAGGGGGGGGGCCTCCAGACACTAGTCCAATTTTGCCTTCAAATTTCCGAAAGTCGACATCGTGAATATCGCTCTCAGTGGGGAGGGGCCATTTGGCGAGAGCCTTGGAATTTTTCCTATTCTCTCGAATAGTGTCGCAGCACCAATGATCTCGCTCGACAACCTGTACCGGCGTAAAGCCAGCCTTGCTAAGACCCAATCCCAAGCCTCCGGCGCCTGCAAAAAGCTCAATTGCCCTCATTTTTGCCCCCTAGAAAAGCTAAAAGCCTGTTCTCTAAATGTTCTTTATCTCCTAATTTGCATTCCCATACAATCAAAATTTTCCAACCCAATTTTCTAAGCGATTTTCGATTTCGAATATCTCGAAGTCGATTTGCGTTCAATTTTGTCCTCCAGAAACTCAACCGCGACTTCGGAAGTCGTGCAAGACGACACGATTTGCTTGCGTGTCGATGCCAGAAACATCCGTGCACAAAGATGACTTTCCGCCTGCTCCGAAAGACAAGATCAGGAGAGCCGGGCAAATCTCTAGCATGCAATGCATATCGGTACCCCAACCCGTGAACAATGCGACGGACCAGCATTTCGGGATTGGTATCCTTTCCCCGAACTCTCCCCATCCGCTCGCTGCGTTCTATCGTACTGAGTGTGTCGGGCATGAATGCATATGCGATCTTTACTTAGGTCCAAATGGATTCGACGAACTCACACCCTCTCCACAAAACTATCCACCACCCGCTTTTCGCCGGCCTTGTCGAAGCGGATGGTCAGCTTGTTGCCGTCCACGGCGGTGACGTTGCCGTTGCCGAATTTCAGGTGAAACACGCGCTCGCCGACGGCGAAGTGCGACGGCGTGCCGGAGGATTTGGCGACCAGTTCGCCTTCGATGGTGAGCGGGGCGGAGGGGCGGCGCTTTTGGGAGTTGACCCCCACCCGGCCGGCGTCGCCGGCCGACCTCCCCCTTTCAGGGGGAGGTGAAGAGGAGCGCGGGGAGAGGTTATCGGAGTAGGCCTCGCTGTCGTCGTCCTGATTGAACACCCCATCCGGCACATATTTCGGCTGGCCGTTCTCGCTGAACCCGCCACGGCTTTCCCGCGCCTTGCCGCTGACATCAAACCCGCCCGCTCCCTTGCGCGATTGCGCGCGCTGCCAGCCCGGCGTGTTGTAGGTCGAGCCGAAGCTTTGCGCATCGTCGAAGCGCGAGGCGCCATAGCCCGACATGCCGAAGCCGCCGGTGCCGCCGGCCGCTTCCTTCACCTCGACATGCGCCTCCGGCAGCTCGTCGAGAAAGCGCGACGGAATGTTGGTTGACCACATGCCGTGAATGCGCCGGTTCGACGCGAAATAGATCTTGGCGCGCTTGCGCGCCCGCGTCAGGCCGACATGGGCGAGGCGGCGTTCCTCCTCCAGCCCGTTGCGGCCGCTCTCGTCGAGCGAGCGTTGATGCGGAAACAGGCCTTCCTCCCAGCCGGGCAGGAACACGGTGTCGAACTCCAGGCCCTTGGCGGAATGCAGCGTCATGATGTTGACGGCCTGCTCGGCCTCGCCGCGATCGACATCCATCACCAGCGAGATGTGCTCGAGGAAGCCGGCGAGGTTCTCGAATTCCTGCATCGAGCGCACGAGTTCTTTCAGGTTTTCCAGCCGGCCGGCGGCGTC
>CAIMEA010000235.1 GCA_903839845.1 uncultured Hyphomicrobiales bacterium | reverse complement strand
GACCGGACCGTCGGTCTGGGTTTGCAGGATAAAGCGGCCTTCCATCTTCAAGGCCGAGCCGAGCATGACGGTCAGCACGATCGCCTCGGCCAACAGCTTGGCCACCGGCTCCGGATAGGCATGCTTGGATAGGATTTCATCGACCAGCGGCCCCAGCCGGACAACGCGGCCACGCAGATCGAGTGACGCCACCTCGAACGGCATCACTGTATCGTCGGGACTGGTCGCCGCCGGCGCACGCGAAGGGATTTCAATATCGGGAGAGGCCATGCTGGGTTCGATCATTCGGCTTATGTAGGCAACGATCGGCGAAAGGCGAGTCCTCGCCCGTCAGCAACGTCAGCGGTCGCGTCAGACGCCGTCGGCGTGCAGGCACCAGGCGAGCAGGCCCTTCTGGGCGTGCAGGCGGTTTTCCGCCTCGTCGAAGACCACCGACTGCGGCCCGTCGATCACGTCATCGGTGACTTCCTCGCCGCGATGGGCCGGCAGGCAATGCATGAACAAAGCGTCCGGCTTGGCCTTCGCCATCAGGCTGGCATTGACCTGATACCGCTTGAGCAGGTTGTGACGATGTTTGCCGTCGCGGTCGCCCATCGACACCCAAGTGTCGGTGATCACGCAATCGGCGCCTTTGACGGCGGCTTCCGGATCGTCGGTCCATTTGATCGCCGCGCCGGACGCCTTGATCCAGTCCATCAGCCATTTCTTCGGCTTGAGTTCGGTCGGCGTCGCCACCTGCAATTCGAATTCGAAACGCTCGGCCGCGTGCGCCAGCGAGGCCAGCACATTGTTGGCGTCGCCGGTCCAGGCGATCTTGCGGCCCTTGATCGAGCCGCGATGTTCCTCATAGGTCATCACGTCGGCGAGCACCTGACAGGGATGCGAGCGCCGCGTCAGCCCGTTGATCACCGGCACCGTCGCGTAACGCGCGATTTCGGCGACCGACTCGTGATCGAGCGTACGGATCATGATGGCATCGACGAAGCGCGACAGAACGCGCGCGGTGTCGGCCAGGGTCTCGCCACGGCCGAGCTGCATTTCCTGCGCGGTCAGCATGATCGCCTCGCCGCCGAGCTGGCGCATGCCGACATCGAACGAGACGCGCGTACGCGTCGATGGCTTGTCGAAGATCATCGCCAAAGTCTTGCCGGCCAGAGGCGACGACAATTCGCCACGCTTGCGCGCGGTTTTCATGGTCCGGCTGTTGGCGATGATCCCGTTAAGCACCGGCTTCGGGATATCGGTCAGGTCGAGGAAATGGCGCACGCCGCTCATCACGCCGCTCCTTGCCGCGGATGGGCCTGTTCGAGCCTGACGCAGGCGCGGTCGATGCGGGCGATCGCCTCGGAAATTTCAGCGTCACCGATGATCAAAGGCGGCAGCAGCCGCACGACATTGTCGCCGGCGGCGACCGTGATCATTTCCTCATTGCGCAATTCGTCGACCATCTCGGCCACCGGCGGCACCATGCGCAGGCCGATCAACAGGCCTTCGCCGCGCACTTCGGCGATCACCGAGGAGTGCCGGTCTCTCAGTTCGGCGAGGCGCTGCTTCATCAGCAGGCCGTTCCGCCGTACCTTCTCGAGAAAGCCCTTGCCGGTAACGACATCGAGCACGGCATTGGCCGCGGCCATGGCGAGTTGATTGCCACCAAAAGTCGAGCCATGCGTGCCGGCGGTCATGCCCTTGGCCGCTTCCGTGGTCGCCAGGCACGCGCCGATCGGGAAGCCGCCGCCAAGCGCCTTGGCCAGCGCCATGATGTCGGGTTCGACGCCGGTGTGCTGATAGGCGAACAGATCGCCGGTGCGGCCGATGCCGGTCTGCACTTCGTCGAAAATCAGCAGCAGGCCGTTATCGTCGCAAAGCTTGCGCAGCGCGCGCAGGAAATTGTGCGGCACGACGCGCACGCCACCCTCGCCCATCACCGGCTCGATGATGATTGCAGCGGTTTCCGCTGTAACGGCTTTCTTGACGGCGTCGAGATCGTTGAAGACGACCTGATCGAAACCGGGCATCGCCGGGCCGAAGCCTTCGAGATATTTCTTGTTGCCGGTGGCCGCCAACGCGGCGAGCGTCCGGCCGTGGAACGCGCCTTCAAAGGTGATGATGCGGTTGCGCTCGGGCTTGCCCGAGGCGAACTGATACTTGCGCGCCATCTTGATCGCGCATTCGATCGCCTCGGTTCCCGAGTTCTGGAAGAACACGGAGTCGGCGAAGCTCAATGCGCACAGCCGCTCGGCCAGCTTCTCGCCTTCCGGGATCCGGTACAGGTTCGACGTGTGCCAGAGCTTCTGCGCCTGCGCGGTGATCGCCGCGACCATATGCGGATGTGCGTGGCCCAAAGCATTGACGGCGACGCCGGAGGTGAAGTCGAGATAGCGCTTGCCCTCAGCCGTGATCAGCCAGGCGCCCTCGCCCCGCTCGAAAGCGAGGTCGACGCGCGAATAGGTCGGCAACAGGTGCGAGCTCACGACCGGCATCTTTCATCGAGTGTTTGGACTTACGCACAAGCTTGTCGTGCGCCCGAAATGAATCGTGCCGCCTCTGCGGGCGGCACTTGTGAGCATTCTATTGCCGGGCCTTGCCCTGTCAACCGCCGGATAAGGCCGGCTTTTTCCCGGTTTTACGGCCTTGGCGGCCGAGCACGGGGCATCTGACAGGAAGACGGGAACACCGATTCGCGACTCAAATTCGCCGCAAGGTCCGATTCTAAAGGAAAACCTGTTGGTAGATGGTCTTTTGCCGGTTGCAAATGCTTGCGGGCGAGTCAACCCATAGTGTAGTTTTTCGGTCAGGCGCTACGACATATCGCGTATCGCCGCCGAAATTTAGTGCATCCCTGAAGCGTACACGTTCAGGCGCGGAAAAACCGCGCCAGGCGACGGGGTTGGATTCCATCGATGGCAATGGATTGCCGAGGAGACGCCCAAATGAGCTGGACCGACGAGAGGGTCGAACTCCTGAAGAAATTGTGGGCTGACGGGCTTTCCGCCAGCCAGATCGCCGGCGAATTGGGCGGTATTACCCGCAACGCGGTGATCGGCAAGGTTCACCGCCTCGGCCTGTCTGGCCGGGCCAAGAGTCCGTCCTCGAATGCGCCGCGGCCGCGCAAGGTGCGTTCCTCCGGCCACATGATCCGGGTGCAGCGGCCGCAGGTGCGCGGCAATACCGCGCTGGCTTACGATTACGAGGTCGAAGCCGAGCCGGAAATGCTGGAAATCCCGCAGGAACAGCGCAAGACACTGCTGCAGCTCAGCGAGAAGACCTGCCACTGGCCGGTCGGCGACCCGTCAACGCCGGATTTCTTCTTCTGCGGCGGCGAGAGCGCCAACGACCAGCCCTATTGCGCCTTCCACTGCCGGGTGGCGTTCCAGCCGGCCTCCGACCGCCGCCGCGTCAACCGGCCGCCGTTCCGGAACTAGGCCAAGTATGATTTTGGACGAGGGGCCGGGGGGAAACCTCCGGCCTTTTTAGTTCGTCCCTCGCCCCGTTCTTCCGGGGAGAGGGAAGAAAGGCTCTGCGGGGACGGCACTCACCCCTTCGGCGCGACCGCCGCCGCCTGGCCGTGGCGCTTGATCGCCTCGGCGACAAACCCGGACGCCTTCATCTCCTCGATGAAGCCGGCCAGATAACGCTGCCCGGCCATTTTGCCCTTGCCGGCGGCCATGGCCTGCCGAATTTCCATGAAACGATCCGGCATGACCCGCACATTGGGATGGGACTTGGCGTAAATGTCGAGCGGCTGGCGCACGCCCGCGGCGGCATCGACCTTGCCAGCCTCGAACAGATCGAACATCGACGAGCCGTGATTGGCGCGCACGAGCGTGGCGGCTTTTAGTGAGCGCGTCAGGAACAGATCGTAGGCCGCGCCGGTATTGGCGCCGATGCGGATGCCCGGCGCATCGACATCCGCGGCAGTCTTCAGCGGCGAGTCCTTGGCAACCAGATAAGTGCCCTCGATCAGCACATAAGGCGCGGTGAATTCAACCTCGGCGGCGCGCGCCGGCTCGATGGCGAGAAAGCAGATATCCCAGGCGCCGGTGTTGGCGGCCTCGGACACCTTGCCGGCGAGATCGTAGACGACGAATTCGACCGGAACGCCGAGCCGCTTGCCCAGCTCGCGGACGAGATCGACGGTGATGCCGGTCGGATCGGCTGCGCCTTCGCCGCGCTTGGCCAGCACGATGTTGCCGACATTGATGGCCGCGCGCATTTTGCCGCCGGGCGCTAAATCTTTCAGTACGTCAGGCGTCAAATCGGCCTCCCCTTGCGTGTCTGTTGTTACGACAGGGGTAGCCGTTCGGCGCCATTCAGACAATTGGGGTAGCTTCGATCAAGCCGCCCGTCCAAACCGATCATCGAGCGCGTAGCCGGCGCCGCGGACGGTGCGGATCGGGTCGGCCTCACTGCCGCGATTGATCGCCTTGCGCAGCCGGCCGACATGAACGTCGACGGTGCGCTCGTCGATATAGATATCCGAGCCCCAGACGCCGTCGAGCAGTTGCTCGCGCGAGAACACGCGGCCGGGCCGCTCCATCAGGAATTCCAGCAGGCGATACTCGGTCGGCCCGAGTTCGACGGCGCGGCCGTTGCGCGACACGCGTTTCTTGTCGCGGTCGAGTTCGATGTCGCCGAAGTTGAGCACGCTGGCGACCCGCTCGGGACTGGCGCGGCGCAGCAGCGCGCGCACGCGGGCGAGCAGCTCCGGCACCGAGAATGGCTTGACGATGTAATCGTCGGCGCCGGTGGCGAGGCCGCGCACTTTTTCGCTTTCCTCGCCGCGCGCGGTCAACATGATGATCGGCAGCTGGCGGGTTTCCGGCCGCGCCCGCAGACGGCGGCACAGTTCGATGCCGGACAGGCCGGGCAGCATCCAGTCGAGCACCACCAGATCGGGGATGTTCTCCTTGAGCTTGGTATCGGCCTCGTCGCCGCGCGCCGCGCTCTCCACCTCGTAGCCCTCGGCCTCGAGATTGTAACGCAGCAGCATAGTGAGCGGCTCTTCGTCCTCGACGATCAGAATTCGCGCGCTCATTCTCTTCTACTCTACTTACCGCCGGCGCCGGTCAGCGCGGCGATGGTGGTGGTGTCGCCCTTGGGCCGGCGCTCGGTGATCGGGTTGCCGTCGATGATATAATGTACGGTCTCGGCGACATTGGTGGCGTGATCGCCCATACGCTCGATGTTCTTGGCGCAGAACATCAGGTGGATGCAGAAGGTGATGTTGCGCGGGTCTTCCATCATGTAGGTCAGCAGTTCGCGGAACACCGAGGTGCAGACCGCGTCGATTTCCTCGTCGCCGCGCCAAACCGCCATCGCCTTGGTATCGTCACGCCGGCCATAGGCATCGAGCACCGCCTTGAGCTGCTCGAGCACCAGGTCGGTCATGTGCTCGACGCCGCGAATGAGTTTCGGCGGCGGAAATTCCGCATTGAGCGCGATCACACGCTTGGCGATGTTCTTGGCCAGATCGCCAATGCGCTCAAGATCGTTGGCGACGCGCAGCGCGCCGACGATCTCGCGCAGATCCACCGCCATCGGCTGGCGGCGGGCGATGGTCAGCACCGATTTTTCCTCGATCTCGCGCTGAAGTGCGTCGATCGCAGCGTCAGCGGTCGTGACCCGCTGCGCCAGATTGGTGTCGCGCTTGGCCAGAGCATCGACGGCATCTGCCACCTGCTTTTCGGCCAGACCGCCCATTTCGGCGACCATGCGCGAGAGGTCCTGCAGATCGATATCGAAAGCCTTGGTGGTGTGAAGGTCGTTCATTGTCCGTATCCTTGAATCAGGTCTGGCGCGGATGAGATCAACCGAAACGGCCGGTGATGTAGTCCTGCGTGCGGCGGTCGCTTGGCGTCGTGAACATGCGCGTGGTGTCGCCATATTCGACCAGCTCGCCGAGATACATGAAGGCGGTGAAGTCGGAGACGCGCGCGGCCTGCTGCATGTTATGCGTGACGATGGCGATGGTGTAGTCTTCCTTCAACTCGTCGATCAATTCCTCGATCTTGGCCGTCGAGATCGGATCGAGCGCCGAACACGGCTCGTCGAACAAAATCACCTCGGGACGGACGGCGACGGTGCGGGCAATGCACAGGCGCTGCTGCTGGCCGCCGGACAGCGACAGGCCGTTGGCCCCCAGCTTGTCCTTGACCTCTTCCCACAAAGCGGCGCGCTGCAAAGCCTGCTGCACGCGGCCATCGAGTTCGGATTTCGGCAGGTTCTCATAGAGGCGAATGCCGAACGCGATGTTCTCATAGATCGTCATCGGGAACGGCGTCGGCTTCTGGAAAACCATGCCGACCTTGGCGCGCAGCAAATTAAGATCCTGCGACGGCGCCAGGATGTCGTCATTGTCGAGACGCACCGTGCCGGTGGCGCGCTGGTTCGGGTAGAGGTCGTACATGCGGTTGAGAATGCGCAGCAAAGTCGACTTGCCGCAGCCGGACGGGCCGATGAAGGCCGTGACCTTGCCGTGATACAGCGACACATTGATGTTCTTCAGGGCGCGATGATCGCCGTAGAAGAAATCGAGATTCTGCACGGTGACCTTCTCAACAAGGTCTTCTTTGTTGCTGGCGGCGTTGGTGACGGTCGGAACGGTAAAAGTGGCCATGCTCATGATTTTTTACTCTGCGAACCGAGGAAGCGGGCGGTGATGCTGAGAGCAAGCACGGCCAAGGTAATGATCAAGGCGCCGGTCCAGGCCAGGTTCTGCCAGTCCTTATAGGGGCTGAGCGCGAACTGGAAAATGACGACCGGCAGGCTGGAGACCGGAGCATTCATATTGGTGCTCCAGAACTGGTTGTTGAGCGCGGTGAACAGCAAGGGCGCGGTCTCGCCGGAGATGCGCGCGATCGCCAGCAGGACGCCGGTGATCATGCCGGCGCGCGCGGCGCGATAGGCGACCTTGCGGATCATTAGGGACCGCGGCAGTCCGATCGACGCCGCCGCTTCGCGCAGCGTGTCGGGCACCAAGGTCAGCATGTCCTCGGTGGTGCGCACCACCACCGGAACGACGATGACGGCGAGCGCCACCGAGCCGGCCCAGCCGGAGAAATGTCCCATGGTGGCGACCATGATCTCGTAGATAAACAAGCCGATGACGATCGACGGCGCGCTGAGCAGGATGTCGTTGATGAAACGCACCACGGTCGAGAGTTTGTCGTAGCGGCCGTATTCGGCCAGATAGGTGCCGGCGAGAATGCCGAGCGGCGTGCCGATCAGGACGGCGATGAAGGTCATCACCAGCGAGCCTATGATCGGGTTCAAGAGGCCGCCGGCGGCGCCCGGCGGCGGCGTCATTTCGGTGAAGACTTTCAGCGACAGGCCGCTGAAGCCTTCATAGAACAGCACGGCGAGAATGAGCGCAAGCCAGATCAGACCGAAGCCGGTCGCCAGGTAGGCGAGCGTCATGGTGATGCCGTTCTTGCGGCGCCGGGCGGCGTAAAGCGGCGAGGATGCGCCGGAGATCATGACGGCCATGTTACTGCCCCAGCCGTGCGTTGAGCCGCATCAGCATCAATCGCGCACAGGCGAGCACGATGAAGGTGATGACGAACAGGATGAGACCGAGCGCGATCAACGACGAGGTGTAGATGTCGCCGACGGCTTCGGTAAATTCGTTGGCGATGGTCGCCGAAATTGTCGTGCCGGGCGCCAGGATCGAGCCGGAGATGCGGTGCGCATTGCCGATGACGAAGGTGACCGCCATCGTTTCGCCAAGCGCGCGGCCGAGCGCCAGCATGACGCCGCCGATGACGCCGACGCGGGTGAACGGCAACACGACGTAGCGGGCGACTTCCCAGGTGGTGCATCCCAGCCCGTAGGCGGATTCCTTGAGCATCGGCGGCACCGCGTCGAACACGTCGCGCGAGATCGAGGTGATGAAGGGCAGCACCATGATTGCCAGGATCAGGCCGGCGGTGAGAACGCCGATGCCGTAAGGCGGCCCTTCGAACAAGGTCGACAGCACCGGCACATGGCCGAACACGGTGATCAGGAACGGCTGGACGTGCTGCTGCAAAAACGGCGCAAACACGAACAGGCCCCAGATGCCGTAGATGATCGAGGGAATGCCGGCGAGCAGCTCAATGGCGATGCCAATCGGGCGGCGCAGCCACATCGGGCACAGCTCGGTGAGGAAGAGTGCGATGAACAATCCCACCGGCACGGCAATGATCATGGCGATGATGGAAGTGACGATGGTGCCGTAGATCGGCGCGATGGCGCCGAAGTGCTCGGTCACCGGGTTCCAGCTTTCCTCGATCAGGAAGTTGAAGCCGAATTTTTGCAGGGCCGGCAGCGAGCCATAGACCAGCGAGAAGATGATGCCGCTGAGAATGACCAGAACCGTGACCGCGGCGGCGCGCGTAGTATGGCGGAAGGCGATATCCCCGACGCGCAGCCTTTGCAAAACCTTGGCGCGGTCGACCTTTTCGGCGACCTCAACGACGCCACTCTGTAACGCTACGTCAGCCACACGCCGCCTCCTGGAAGAAGTCATCCAGCGCTCCTGGCCGTTTGCCGTTTAGGAAGCGCCACTCAAGCGGCCCGCGGGCCGCGGCACAAGTCGTTCATGGCCGCCGATTTACCGGCGGTGGAAAAACAAAGGGCGCCAAATCGGATTTGGCGCCCTTTGCCGGCAATTTTAGTTGGTCATCGCGTGGATCGGCTTACCGGCCGCGTCGGTGACGTTCTTGGTCCAGTAGGCCTCGACATCCTTGACGACCTTGGCGGGCATCGGGACGTAGTCGAGTTCTTCCGCGGCCTTGGCACCGTTCTTGTAGGCCCAGGCGAAGAACTTGAGCGCTTCGCCGGTCGCAGCGGCGTCGGCCGGCTGCTTGTACAGCAGGATCCAGGTCGCCGCCGTCATCGGCCAGGCCTTGTCGCCGGGCTGGTTGGCGAGGATGACGCCGAAGCCGGGCTGCGAGTTCCAGTCGGCATTGGCGGCCGCTGCCTGGAAAGCTTCCGAGGTCGGTGCCACGGTCTTGCCGGACTTGTTGACCATCTTGGTGAAGGTCAACTTGTTCTGCAGAGCGTAGGCGTATTCGACGTAGCCGATCGAGCCCTTGGTGTTGGCGACGTTGTTGGCGACGCCTTCGTTGCCCTTGGCGCCGATGCCGGCCGGCCACTGCACGGCGGCGTTGGTGCCGACCTTAGATTTCCAGTCGGCGTCAACTTCCGACAGGTAATAGGTGAAGTTGTAGGTGGTGCCCGACCCGTCCGAGCGATGCACGATGGCGATCGCCTGATCCGGCAGCTTGACCTGCGCGTTCAGCTTGGCGATCTGCGGATCATTCCACTTCTTGATGTCGCCGATGAAGATCTTGGCGAGCGTCGGGCCGTCGATGACCAGTTCGCCCGGCTTGACGCCGTCGAGATTGACGACCGGCACGATGCCGCCCATCACCATCGGGAACTGAACCAGTCCGGATTCGTCGAGCTCCTTGCCCGGCAGCGGCGCATCGGACGCGCCGAAGGTCACGGTCTTGGCCTTGATCTGCTTGATGCCGCCGCCGGAACCGATCGACTGATAGTTCAGCCCGTTGCCGGTTTCCTTTTTGTAGGCGTCGGCCCACTTGGCGTAAATCGGATAGGGGAAAGTCGCGCCGGCACCAGAGATGTCGGCGGCGTTGGCCGGTACGAGCGCGGCGGCGGCGATAAAGCCGGCGGCAGCGAATGCGGTCCAGTGTTTCATGCGTACTCTCCTGTTATCGGCCTTCGGCGATCCTCGGGCCCTTTCTACTCGAGGGTGACCTAGGCTCCGCGCGTCACGGTTCTATGAAGCTTATGTGACAGTGACGTGACAGCGTAATGCGCTGTTAAGACTTGAGAATATCCGCCTTAGGCGGCGTCGCCTGTGCGCAGGGGCAGGTGCATTGTGAAGGTCGCGCCCTGGCCGAGCACGCTGTCGATGGTCAGCCGGCCGCCATGGCGGTTGAGCACATGCTTGACCAGCGCCAGCCCCAGTCCGGTGCCGCCTTGCGCCCGGCTGTCGGCGACATCGACCCGGTAAAATCGCTCGGTGAGACGCGGCAAATGTTCCGGCGCGATGCCGGGCCCATGGTCGCGCACCGCGATGCGCGCTTCCGGCCGGCCGACGCGGGTCTGCGCCCGCGTCAGGGTGATATCGACCCGCTTGCCGGCGGCGCCATATTTGAGCGCGTTCTCGACCAGATTCTCGATGGCGCGGATCAACTCGTCCCGGTCGCCGAGCACGATCAACGGTTCGGCCGGGGCGGTCAGTTTGATTTCGACCTGACGGTCGCGCGCCAAAGTCTGCAGGCCGTCGGCGACCTGGCGCAGCAGCGGCGCCAGATCGACCGGCGTGCTCGGCTGAAGATGCGCGTTGAGTTCGATGCGCGACAGCGACAACAGATCGTCGATCAGCCGCGCCATGCGCGCCGCCTGGCCCTGCATGATACCAAGGAATTTTTCGCGCGCGACCGGATCGTTCTTCGCCGGGCCTTGCAAGGTTTCGATGAAGCCGAGCAGCGCGGCCAACGGCGTGCGCAGTTCGTGGCTGGCATTGGCGACGAAGTCGGCGCGCATTTCCTCGACCCGGCGCAACGGCGTCAGATCGTTGAAGGTCATCACCAGAATATCGGCGTGATCGCCGGCGAGACGCACCGGCGTGACAAAAGCCTCGAACCAGCGGTCGAGCGGCACACGCTCGAAGAATTCGACACGCTGGGCTTCGCCGGTCTTGCCGGCGCGCCGGATCGCGTCGACCAGTTCCGGCATGCGTAACGCGATCAGCGCCGGCTCGTCGCGCCGCAGGGCCGGGACGATGCCGGCCGCGGCCTCGTTGAAGGCGATAACGCGCGTCACGCTGTCGAGCACGATCGCCGGGTTCGGCAGGCCGCCGATCAATTGTCCGATCACAGCGGCGTACGGATGCGGCGCGCCGCGCCCGGCGAAGGCCGGCGAGCCGCCCGGCCGGGTATCGTCGCGATGACCAAGCAGCACGCGCCATGCTTCGCGCAGGCGGTCGCCTTGCACTTGACGCCCGGCTTTGCCGCTGTGGTCGTCGTCAGCCATGGCGCACCATCACGCCCCGTCACGGCCGGGTTTGTCCGGTTCGACCGGGCTGAGAATCGGCGTCGCCACCTTTGTCACCGGCGCGAGTTCGATTTTCTCGCGCTCGCCGCGCAGGTTCAGCAGGATTTCGCGTACGCCCAGGATGACAAACGCAAAGGCAAACGGCGCAAGATAATAAAGCACGCGGAACAGCAGCAGCCCGGCGAGCAGGTGTTCCTTCTCGAATTGATAAAGCGCGATCAGCATCGCGGCGTCGAAGACACCGAGGCCACCCGGCGAATGGCTGGCAAAGCCGAGCAAGGTCGCGGTAACAAAGATCACCGCCAGGGTGATGAAATCGATGTTCGGCTCGCCCGGCAGCAACATGTACATGGCGAGCGCACAGCAGCCGAGATCGATGATGCCGATGCCAATCTGCAGCAAGGTGTTGGGGCCGCGCGGCAGCCGCACGGTCCAGCCGCCCCGGCCCACTTCACGCTGCGCACTCCAGACCCAGGCAAGATAGCAGGCGAGAATGGTCAACAGTCCAAGGCCGATGAACCGGTTCGCCGTCTCGCCGAGTTGGTCGATGGCGCCGGCGGCGGTCGGGTGGATGGTGATGCCGAGGCCGAGCACGGTGACATTGCCGAGCCAGAAGGTCAGGCCGGCGACGAAACAGATCTTGGCGACCTCGACGGCATCCAGCCCGTAATGCGAATAGATCCGGTAACGGACCGCGCCGCCGGTGAAGACCGTGGCGCCGATATTGTGGCCGATCGAATAGCTGGTGAAGCCGGCCAGCGCGGCGATGCGATACGGCACTTTGCCGCGGCCGATCGTCCGCAGCGCGAACCAGTCATAGAACGTTAGGGTGAAATAGCCGCCGACGACGAACAGCGCCGCCAGCACAACGTTGCGCGGCGGGGTCGCCTTGATGGCGACGATGACCTCGTCGACGTTGATCTTGTGCAGCATCCGCCACAACACGGTGGCCGCCACGCCGATGATGACGAGACTGAGCAGAACGCCGATCCGATTCCAGCCGATGTATTTCTGGAAACCTCGCGCGAGCGCGCGTAGCAATTGAAGCATCGTTCCTCCGGACCGGCGCCGCCTGTACCGCGCATCTTCCCACGCGCGGCCATCCGATCCAGTAGCAGAACTTGGCAGCCGGCGCGAGGGCAAGAGGCGCCGGACGGCGGCTGGACCGAGAGCCTGCTATTTTTTAAAGCCTTCCGCCCGCCGGGGCCTTAATCCCGGCGCGGCGCCGCCGCATTGCCACCGCCAGGCCGCGTCCCGGCGCTATATTTCCGGCTCTTGCCGTGCGTCACAAAAGCCGCCACTGGTGGATAGGTCAGCGCAGGACCTTTAAGTCAAAGCTGGATTTGCGGAGCCGACCCCGTGACCGAACAAGCCGCCATGATGCCGTTGCGCGTGACGCGCCACGAGAATATCGCCAACGGTATTCACCTGTTGGAATTTCGCGCCGCGAGCGGCGACGCCCTGCCCGCTTTCACCGCCGGCGCGCATATTACGGTGCGCACGCCCAAAGGCCTGACCCGAAAATATTCGTTGTGCAACGACCCGGCCGAACGCGACCGCTATCAGGTCGCCATCAAGCGCGAGGCCAACGGCCGCGGCGGTTCGATCGACCTGATCGACAGGGTCAAAATCGGCGACACATTGATGGTGGCGCCGCCGGTCAACGATTTCGGCCTTCCGCCCCGCGGCCAGGACTTCCTGTTCATCGCCGGCGGCATCGGCGTCACGCCGATGGTGGCGATGATCCATGAACTGCGCGCCGCCGGCAAACGCTTCCGGCTGTTCTATTTCAACCGGTCGCCGGAGATGACGGCGTTTCGCGACGCTTTGAGCGCGGCGGAACTGAAGGACAGCGTCGTCATCCATTACGACGGCGGCGATCCTGCGAAGTCGTACGATCTCAAGCCCGTGCTGAAGGAACGGCAGAACCGCGAGCATCTCTATTGTTGCGGGCCGCGGCCGCTGATGGAAGCGGTGCGCGCCATGACCGATCACTGGTCGCCGACCGCCGTGCATTTCGAGGCGTTCAGCGAGGCGGAGACGCATAGAGCGAGTGACACGCCGTTCAATGTACGGCTGGCGAAGTCCGGCAAGGTTGTCGCAGTGCCGGCCGACAAGACCATTCTGGAAGTTCTGCGCGACAACGGCCTCGATGTGCCAAGCTCCTGCGAAACCGGCACCTGCGGCACCTGCCGCACCAAGATGCTGGCCGGCGTCGCCGATCACCGCGACCTGGTGCTGGCCGAACACGAAAAGGCCGATACGATCATGATTTGCGTGTCGCGGGCGAAGACCGACGAGATCACGCTCGACCGCTAGGCGCGTGATCCCGAAAAGTGGGAACCGGCTTCCCGCCTTCGCGAAGCCCGCTTCGGCGGGCGAGGGAAGGTCGGATAAGACATGCGCAACCGATTGAATCTTTATTCCTGGATCGAGCGCAGATAGACGCCGACCGCGTGGGCATCGGCCTCGTTGAACTTGAATTCCGGCATGTCGGGATGGCCGGAAACAATGCCGGCCTGCAGCTGGCGTGGGAACTGGTCAAGATCGTAGCTGCGGCTCAGCCCACGGAATGGCGGTACGCCGGGGCGCGGGCTGTCGCCGGTCTTGCCGATGGCGTGGCAGGACGCGCAGGCCTGCTGCAACAATGCGCGGCCGGTCTCGGCCGGGTCCTGCGCCTGCGCCGACACCGGCAACCAGACCAGCGCAAATAGAGAGACCGCGGGCAAAAACCTGACGTATCGCATTTTTGTCACGTTCCTTGATGCCGCTCTACCGACCGGCACGGCGGTCTTTTCGTTCCGGTTCATTCCTTCGACAACGCAATGGCCGCCCTGTCAATGCGCCGGCACTTGCGCTTCCTTGATGACGTCGCCCCAGACCTTGGTTTCGGATTTGATGAAAGCCGCCGCATCGGCCGGCGTGCCGCCGGCGGCGGCGAGATTGAGCTTGGCGAAATGCGCCTTGCCCTCCGGGCTGTTCAACACCTCGTTCACCGCCTTGTTAAGTTTGGCGACGATCGCAGCCGGTGTTTTCGGCGGCGCGGCAATGGCATTCCAGGTGCCCGACTCGAAACCCGGCACACCGGCTTCATCGAGCGTTGGAATGTCCGGCAGGCTGGCAAGCCGATGCGTGGTGGCGACCGCGAGGATGCGGGCGCGGCCGCCCTCGTGCAGCTTTATCGCGGATGCCAGTTCCATGAAGATCATGTCGACATGGCTGGCGATGATGTCGTTAAGCGCCGGCGCGGTGCCTTTATAGGGCACATGCAAAAGTTTCGTCCCGGTGACCTTTTCCAAAAGCGCCGCGGTCAGGTGCGAGGTCGTGCCGATGCCCTGCGAGGCGTAACTTATTTTGCCGGGGCTGGCCTTGGCATAGGCGATGAATTCCTTGGCGTCCTTCGCCGGAAAGTCCGGCCGCACCAGAAGCACATTGGCGATCGAGGTCATGATCGCCACCGGCTCGAATTGGGCCGGATTGAAATTCATCTTCTTGTAAAGCAGCGGATTGACCGTCAGTGGCGCCGGCTGCGCCGCCAGCAGCGTGTAGCCATCCGGATCGGCGGTGAACACCGCCTCAGCGCCGATATTGCCGCCGGCGCCGGCGTGATTTTCCACCACGACCGGCTGGCCGAGGCGTTGGCGCAAGCCCTCGGCGACGAAGCGCGTGACGGTATCGACGCCGCCCCCGGCGGGAACGCAGACGATGATCTTGATCGGTCTGTTCGGATAGGCCGCGTCCTGCGCCGGGACCGCCGACGCCGACACCGTCACCGCGGCAAGTGTCGCCAGAATTGTCCGGATCATCGTTGCTTCCCCTCTTAACTTTTTTCTTGGCAGCGGCCGTTCACGCACGAAGCGCCATCAACATGTCGGCGATATAATCCTCGGCGCTGGCAACAACCAGCATCAGCGCCCACGGCCGCAACTGGGCCAGGCTGCGCGAAAGTTCGGCGCCCGGGACCGACGGCGCCGTGACCACGAGCCCGGTCGTCATGACGCGCTTGAGGCTGCAGGCTTCGCCGATGATCGAGGCCGATTCGATGTTTTCGCCGGCCGTGGCGATCATGACGACGAGATCGGCGTGCTCGATCTCGTCGACAAGAATTTTGGTGTGCCCGGCCAGATCGGCGAGCCAGCCGCGCATCGAGAACGGCGCATCGCGCGGCGGCGCGCTCGCCAGCGTGGTCAGAAACGAGGTGTTGCCCCAGACCGACGTTGCCAGACGTTTGACGATGGCCTCGCTCGGGTGATCGAGCGCGATAACTTTGATCGAACGCGGCTGCGAATTGGGCGCATCGATGCGGAAGCGCGCCTCCGCGGCGCTCGCCGCGCGCGCCGATTCACTTTGCATCGCGGCGCTCCCGCTTGGGAAAATCAGACCGAGGCATGAGCCGTGCCTGCGCGGACGACCAAGGCGTCTTTCGCCGCCTCGATGAACGGTTTGTCGGGTGGCAAGATGACAGCGGCCGAACGCACCAGTTGATGGACACTGTCGACGCCGGGCGGCGCCTGGTCCTTGTCCATCAGCGCCTTGACCGAACGCAACAGACGGTGCCGCGCCATGATGATGCCGTTGTCGGTTGACACCAGATTTTCCTTGGTACGGTCGACGATGGGACCCATGCTTTCCTGCAACGAGGCATCCTGCATGGCGATGCCTTCGACGCCGCTGAAGGTCCGTCCGGCTTTCTGGGCGGCGCGGTCGATCAGGTAATCATTGTCTTTGTTGGCAAGCGGGCGGAATGTGCCCGGCTCGTATTTGACGTGGATGCCTTTGCCGTCGCGCATGGCCGCGACTTCGCCCGGCGACAGCGCGCGCGTCGGATGATAATCGAAGCTCCAGGTCCAGCAATTGTCGTCGTCGATCGGAATCCAGAAGTGGCCGTGCACCGGATGATCGCCGCGCGGCGGGATCATCGTGAAGGACGGCATCACCCATTGCGTGATGCGCCAGTAATAGTTGCCGCTTTCGGCATTGCGGCGCGCGCCGATGAACAGGCCGCCGGGGCTTTCGACGACTTCGAAGACCGGCCGCGAGTCCTTCAGATTATACTGGTTGGCCTTGGCGCCGCGGAACAGCGGATCGGAATTCAAATCGCCGCGGTGCAGGAAGGAGACATGGCTGGAGTCGATGCCGCCTTCCATCGCCTGCAGCCAGTTCGATTCCTGGATTCGTTTCGACATGAAGCTCTGCTCGGGCGGCACCTGCGCGAACTCCCATTCCGGCAGCGGTGGCTGTTTGTCGGCCGGCCCCATATAGGTCCACAACACGCCGCCGCGCTCGACCAGCGGATAGGACTTCAGTTTGATCTTATTGCAAAAGCCGCTTTCCACCGGCTCTGACGGGACTTCGATGCATTGCCCGGTGCGGTCGTATTTCCAGCCGTGATAGGGGCAGCGCAGCCCGCCTTCCTCATTGCGGCCGAACCACAATGAGACGCCGCGATGAGCGCAGAATTCGTCGATCAGGCCGAGCCGTCCCTCGCTGTCGCGAAAGGCCAACAGGCGTTCCGACAAGAGCTTGACCCGCACCGGCGGACAATCGTTTTCCGGCAGTTCGGATGACAGCAGCGCCGGCAGCCAGTAGCAGCGGAACAGCCGTCCGCCGGCGGTGCCGGGGCCGGTCAGGGTCAGCAAGTCGCTTTGCTCTTTTTTCAGCATCGTGTGGCTCCGGCCGCGCAGCGTATCGCTTGCGACATCGCGAAAGAGTTGACCCGGCTGAAAGGCTGTGGTTGTCAGCAGGGCATAGGCATCAGCAAGCCGTCATAAGAAAACTGTGGCGCCCAATGTCCGGCGCTACGCATCATACTAGACCCGCCACAAGACAGCGATCAATGACCAGCCCGACGGTTCCCGCCGCATCCAGCCCGATCCGCCTGTGCGGCATCGACGATGTCCTCGAAGGCTGCGCCCTTAAGGTCGAGCACGGCGAGACGGCCTACGCCGTCTACAACGTCGGCGGCGCCTATTTCGTCACCGACGATATGTGCACGCACGGCCCCGGCTCGCTCGGCGAGGGCGAACTCTATGGCGACATCATCGAGTGCAATTTCCACGGCGGCCAATTCAATGTCCGCACCGGCGCGGTCGCCGGACCGCCCTGCATGGAGCCGGTGAGGACCTATAAAGTGCGGGTCGAAGGCACCGACATTTTCATCGACCTCTGACAAACCCCGGGTTACGCCGTCGCCAGACTGTGATTTGCCCTGGCCAGGCGCGAGATCG
>CAIMEA010000234.1 GCA_903839845.1 uncultured Hyphomicrobiales bacterium | reverse complement strand
CTGCGCGAGCGCTGGGAAGGATGCGAAAACTGCGCAAGGTAGCCTAGGTGCCGTGCCGGTGATCCAGGGTCATGTACAAAAGGCGCAGGGATCAGCGCTGCGCTCGTTGCGTCGTGACGTCGTACCAGGCGGGGTCGGCTGGCTGGGGCCGATATCTCGGTGTCGATTTCGGAAGGCTATTCAAGTCAGCTTGCGATCGCCTCATCAGCTGTTCCTGCCCGGAGCTTGCTAGTCACACCCTTGACGGAAGTTAGATCGCTGTTACGTGGCCACCAACAGGAGAGCGATATGTCGCGGTTCTCAGGTGGAGCGAGGGCGAAAACCTTTATCCATTCACCGTCGGCATTAAGATTGCAAAGCGCGGTGTGTTTCGGCATGGAATAAGGACCCCGTTTTCGGGGTGATCGGCATCCAATCGGGACCCCGTCACTGAGGGTCCACACTGGCTTCCATTTTCATGGGAGCCGAGATTGGAATGCTGGTCGTGGAGACGATTGCGAAGATCCGTCGGGCCTACTTCGTTCATGGTCATCCCATCAAGGCGATATGCCGTGCTCTCGGCGTCTCCCGGAAGGTCGTACGGAAGGTCATTCGCTCGGAGGCGACTGAGTTCCGTTACGAACGGGAGGCGCAGCCGCTTCCGAAGATCGGGCCTTGGAGCGACAAGCTCGATCAGTTGCTGTTGGCGAATGAAGCTAAGGCGTCGCGGGAGCGCCTGACGCTGATCCGCCTGTTCGAGGAACTACGCGGCTGTGGTTATGGCGGCGGCTACGATGCCGTACGTCGCTACGCCAGACGGTGGAGCAAAGAGCGAGGCGCTACAACGGCAGCGGCCTATGTGCCACTGAGCTTTGCGCCGGGTGAAGCCTACCAGTTCGATTGGAGCCACGAGGTCGTCCTGCTGAGTGGCGTGACGGTAACCGTGAAGGTGGCGCACGTCCGGCTCTGTCATAGCCGCATGCTGTTCGTGCGCGCCTATCCGCGCGAGACGCAGGAGATGGTCTTCGACGCCCACGACCGGGCATTCGCCCTGTTCAAGGGCACATGCCAGCGCGGCATCTACGACAACATGAAGACGGCGGTAACGACCATCCTCGTCGGCAAGGAGCGTCTCTATAATCGTCGGTTCCTGCAGATGTGCAGTCATTACCTCGTTGACCCGGTCGCCTGCACGCCGGCGTCGGGCTGGGAGAAGGGTCAGGTCGAGAACCAGGTAGGGCTCGTCCGTGAGCGCTTCTTCACGCCGCGGCTGCGGTTCAAGAACTACGACGAACTGAACGCCTGGCTGCTCGATAAATGCATCGCCTTCGCCAAGGCACATCGCCACCCGGAACAGACGGAGCAGACGGTGTGGCAGGTGTTCGAGGCGGAGCGGCCGAAGCTCGTTCCCTATGCCGGCCGGTTCGATGGATTCCACGCAGTGCCTGCGTCGGTCTCGAAGACCTGCCTGGTGCGCTTCGACAACAATAAATACTCGGTGGCCGCCAGCGCGGTCGGTCGGCCGGTCGAGGTCCATGCCTATGCCGACCGCATCGTCATCCGCCAGGGCGGGCAGATCGTCGCTGAGCATCCCCGCTCGTTCGCTCGCGGCGATACGGTCTATGACCCTTGGCATTACGTCCCGGTGCTCGCTCGCAAGCCGGGCGCCTTGCGCAACGGTGCGCCCTTCAAGGACTGGGTCCTTCCGGCCGCGATGGAGCGGGTTCGGCGTAAGTTAGCCGGCGCCGCCGACGGCAATCGGCAGATGGTCGATATCCTCACCGCGGTACTCACCGACGGGCTGCCGGCGGTCGAAGTCGCCTGCGCCGAGGCGATTACTCACGGCGTCCACTCCGCCGATGTCGTTCTCAACATCCTCGCCCGCCAGCGCGATCCCGGCCCGCCCGCCACGATCCTTACGCCAGCCGCGCTGACGCTACGCCATGCACCGATTGCTGACTGTGCCCGTTACGACAACCTCAGGAGAACTATCTAATGGAACGCACTCAACTGTTCGACCTTATGGGCGAGCTCAAGCTCTACGGCATGAAGGCCGCCTTCGACGAGATCATGGCCACTGCCATCAAGCGCCAGCATGAACCCCAGCGCATCGTCGGCGATCTGCTCAATGCCGAGATCGGCGAGAAGCAAGCACGCTCAATCAAGTACCAACTTACCATCGCCAAGTTGCCGCTCGCCAAAGACCTCGATGTCTTCCAGTTCGAGGGCACGCCGATCAACCAGACGCTCATCAACGACCTCGCCGGCGGCGGCTTCATCGCTCAGCAGCGCAACGCCGTACTGGTCGGCGGGACCGGCACCGGGAAGACGCACCTTGCCATCGCCGTTGCCAGAAGCTGCATCCGCGGTGGTGCTCGCGGTCGGTTCTACAACGTGGTCGATCTCGTCAATCGGCTTGAGACAGAGACCCGCAATGGGCGCCAGGGACGGCTCGCCGATCATCTGACCCGCATGGACTTCATCGTCCTCGATGAACTCGGCTATCTGCCCTTCGCACAATCAGGCGGCCAGCTTCTGTTCCATCTCGTCAGCCGGCTCTACGAACGCACCTCCATCATCGTCACCACCAACCTGGCTTTCGGTGAATGGCCCAGTGTGTTCGGCGACGCCAAGATGACCACGGCGTTACTCGATCGCCTGACCCACCACTGTGACATCGTCGAGACCGGCAACGACTCTTGGCGCTTCAAAAGCCGCGACGACGATCACGCACAAGCCCGCGCTCTCGCCGTTTCCGCAACCCCGGCCAGCTCCGACGGCGCGAGCGCTACCGGCAGAACCCGCCGTTCAAAGGGGTCCCTTTTGGATGCCGATAAGGGGTCCCATTCCAATGCCGATTGACAACATGCCTCTTTAGTTATCGATTAGGCTGAACAAATCATTTGATTTAGGTCTATCGATGTTCCCATAGTTAGTCGATAAAACACAGTCCGTCGCATGGTGATTTAAAGGAGCGATAGGTGGCGCGGAACGAAGGTTTCATCGCGAAGCATAATCTTTGGTCAGCGGATCAAACCCGGCAGGCGAGAGAACTCAAAGCTCGGGTAAAGAAGGACGAGATTGAACTGTTTCGGATCGCTTGGGCGGACCCCCACGGGGTCTCGCGCGCGAAAACCGTTACACTTCCCGCGTTCTAG
>CAIMEA010000233.1 GCA_903839845.1 uncultured Hyphomicrobiales bacterium | reverse complement strand
GCCGCTGGCGCAGGCTTTGCCGCCGATTCGGGCGGAAACCAGCGCATGGCCCTGTTCCAGCAAGGCCTCCTGCAACGACCCGCCGGCCCCGGGCAGATAGGCGAAGGCGATCAGCCGTCCGTAGCGGTCGGTCCCCTCGCCGAACCGCTCCAGCCGCAAGGTCTGTCCGTCGGCCAGTTGGCGCAGGGCATCCCGGCTGCCAGCGACCGTTTCGACGCCGGCGAGGCGCAATTCGCGGCCGTCGTCGAGCGCCAGGGTGCGGCCATCGCGCACGGCGGCGACTTTGCCGTCGCCGGTGGCTGTGAGCTTGCAGGCCGTGCTTTGCGTTGTCGCGCCTTGCGCTTTCGCGCCGCAACCAAAAGCGCCGAGCACAAGAGCGGGCAGCACGATTGCGCGAACCAAACGGCGTTTCATGATGGCGGCCGGCAACGGGATGTCGTTACAATGCGCGCAACCATAAACGTCATTGCCGCCGCTGGGGAGGGGACCAATGTCACTGCGAAGCAGGATGCTGAATCGCCGATTTTTCTTGCAGGTCACGGCGGCCAGCGCCGCATCGCTGGCGACCGGCGCGCAAGCGCAATCGACATGGCCCGATCATAACATCCGCCTGATCATTCCCTATCCGGCCGGCGGCTCGACCGACGTGCTGGCGCGCATTCTCGCCGAGCGGCTCAAGGACATGCTCAACCAGACCATCGTCGTCGAAAACCGGCCCGGCGCCGGCGGCAATATCGGCATCACCGCGGTGACGACGAGCCTGGCGGACGGCTACACGATCGGCGCCGCCACGGTCGGCCATTTCGCCATCAACCAGTTTCTCTACAAGGACATGCCCTACAATCCCGAACGCGACATGATCCCGGCGACCCTGACCTGGGAATTGCCCAACGTGTTCGTCGTCGCCTCCGATCATGTGCCGGCCAAAACGCTGGCCGAGTTCATCGCCTGGGCCAAGCAGAAGACCAAGACGAATTTCGGCAGCCCCGGCGTCGGCACCTCGCCGCATCTGTCCGGCGTGATGTTCGTCAACCGCACCGGCATCGACGCGGTGCATGTCCCGTTCCGCGGCGCGGCCCAGACGATTCCGGCGATGCTGTCGGGCGATGTCACTTTCGCCATCGATAATCTCGCCTCGTATATTCCACAGATCCAGTCCGGCAAGATGCGCGCGCTGGCCGTGACCTCGGCGCAGCGCTGGCCGACCTTGCCGGACGTGCCGACCATGGTCGAAGCGGGCCAGAAGGATTTCGTCGTCACCTCATGGGCGGCCTTTGTCGTGCCGACGGGCACGCCGCGCCCGATCATCGACCGGCTGGCGGCGGCGATGAAGACGCTCGCCGCCGATGCCGAGCTGCAAAAGCGCTTCCAGGTCGCCGGCGCGCGCTGCATTGCCTCGACGCCGGAGGAGGCAATCGCCTTCGCCGCCAATGAACGGGCGATGTGGAAGGATGTGGTCGCGCTGTCGGGGGCAAAGGCGGAATAGCGGCTCGTGGCGGCGCAGAAAACGGCCAAAACCGGCGCGTGCGCGAGGCAAAACCCTGTGCTAGATCGCTGTCCGACGGTCCCGTAGCTCAGCAGGATAGAGCAGCGGTTTCCTAAACCGAAGTCCAGAGCCGTATTCCGCCTGATTTTATTGGGCGCTTGAAAAGCTGTGGCACCATTCTGGCACCATGCGCGCGACTCCAGCATGATTCGAACATGCGACCCCCAGTTTAGGAAACTGGTGCTCTATCCAGCTGAGCTATGGAGCCTTGCGCGGGCTACTTTTAAGGCGGGGCTTCCCCAAAGTCACGGGCGTTCGGTTTCGCCGTTTCTTCGACGGAGCCAAGAACTTTTCAAGGCGGCGCCGTAAGCGATCCTCGTTCTTTGTCTCACAGTCCCAGATTGTGAGAACTTTCCATCGATCCTTTTTGAGGGCCGCTAGGTGCCTCTGGTCTCGTGCCCTGTTACCGGCGAGCTTCGGCGACCAATAGTGCCGATTCGATTTCACTTTCCGACCGAATTCCGGGCAGCTTGGGGCGTCGTGGGCGTGCCAGAAGCACCCGTGTGTCAAATCGCATCCAACTCCGACCCCCTTTCTCGTCCAATTCCAACCCCCTCAAGTTGGGTTGGAGCGGGCTTATCCATGTAGTGCATAGGAGGG
>CAIMEA010000232.1 GCA_903839845.1 uncultured Hyphomicrobiales bacterium | reverse complement strand
TTCGCCACTGACGCCGCTGACCAAGAGCGCTTACTGGCAGGAGCACGCCAGGACGATGGACCGGGCGTTCGCGCAGGTTGAGAAGACGACGTTGGCGCCGGCGCGCGAATGGTCGGCCGCTCATCTCACGACGCCGCGGCCGGCCATGTTCTATATGTTCAGCGGACCGGATTTTCTGTTTGCCGACGCCTTGTTCCCGAAGGCGACCACCTATGTGCTCGCCGCGCTCGAACCGATCGGTGACATTCCCGATATCCTCAAACAGCAGCGCAACGGCGAAACGGTCGGCCTCGGCCAATTGCAGACCGCGATGCGCACACTGCTGTCGATCAGTTTCTTCATTACCAAGGAAATGCGCGGGGATATCAGCGAATCCTCACTGCGCGGCACGATCCCGATCCTCTATGTCTTTCTGGCGCGCAGCGGCAAGCAGGTTCGCTCGACCAGCCTCGTTTATGTCGATGCGCAGGGCGACGTTCATCCGGAAGCAAAGAACTCCAAATCCGGCGCGCACGGCGTCAAAATCGTCTTTGCCGGGGCCGATGGCGGCGAGCGCACGCTCTATTACTTCACCACCAATCTGGACAATGTCGGCGCCAGGACCAGCGGCTTCCTCAAATTTCTCGACAAGCTCGGGCCGGCCGACAGCTTTCACAAAAGCGCGTCCTATCTGATGCACAAGAACGAGTTCTCGCGCATCCGCGACTTCATCGTCGCCAAGAGCGCGACCATCGTGCAGGACGACAGCGGCATCCCGATCCGCTATTTGGACCCGAAGGTCTGGCAGCTGCGGCCGTTCGGCCGCTACCTCGAGCCGCTCGATATATTCCCGGAAGGGCGCCAGCCGAAGATCCGCGAGTTGTTCGAAAAGAGCAGTGCCGGCAAGCTCAATTTCGGCCTCGGCTATCGCTGGCGGCCGGGCGAGTCGAACCTGCTGCTGGCGGTCAAACGTGCCGGGGTTGAAAAGGCCGACAACAGGTAAGCCGCTGGCCTCCCGTCGTCTTCGTTAACTTTTCGGTTTCCCGAATCAGCTAGTGCATTGGCCCACTCGAAGCGGAGGGGCCTTAAGATGCGCGTGCGCTTGAAAGCCGACGGACGGATTGTCGAGATCATGCCGGACGGTCAGGAAAAGACCGTCGAGCACAGGGACCCGGCCGCCTTCGTGCGCCATGTGCGGGCGCGCTGCGGCCTGACCCAGGCGGCCTTTGCCGAACGTATCGAGGTGCCGATCGAGACCGTGCGCAACTGGGAGCAGGGCAAGCGCAACCCGCGCGGGCCGGCGCGAGCGCTGCTCAAGCTGATCGACAGCGCGCCGGAAGCCGCCTTCGCCGCGCTGGGTGGAAGACGGCGCTGACGCGCCTGTTGGGCGGCGCCTGAAACCGCGCTGGATTATTTAGACCGCGACCCGCTGCTCCGGCCGGTATCTGGCGAGACGCATCAGCAGGCCCATGGCGAACAAGGTGCCGACATAGACAGTGAGCTGCAATTCGGTCGGCCGCTCGGTGTAGCCGATCAAGGTGTGCATCAGCTTGCCGAGGATGCTGCCGTCGGACAAAATCCACGACGTGTCCCACACCGTATTGCCGAGCACTTCGGCAAAGCCGGCATTGTTGAGAAACTGCACCGCACTCGCGGCCATGCCGGCGGCCAAGAGCGCGATCAGCCAGCTCGTCACAGAGAAGATGTAGCGCTGTGGAATGGCCAGCAGGCCGAAATAGGTCAGCCCGGTGAAAGCCGCGCCGGCGAAGATGCCGAGCAGGCCGCCGAGCGCGATCGACGCACCGGACGTGCCGGACGCTAGAATGCCGTAGAGGAACAGCACGACCTCGGAGCCCTCGCGCAGCACGGCGACGCCGACGACGACGGCCAGCGCGGTCAGCGGCTTGGCGCCTTCGCTGACGGCGGTGCCGATCTGACGCATCTCGGCGGCGATCTCGCGCCCGTGCCGCGCCATCCAGGCGTTGTGCCACATCAGCATCACCACAGCGACGGCAAGGATGCTGGCGTTGAACAGTTCCTGGCCGGAGCCCTCGAACGCCTGCGATATGACGCCGGCGAATGCCGCGACAATGGCCGCGCCGACGACGCCGGTGCCGATGCCGATGGAGATCCAGCGGCCGCGGCCGTCAACACCGCGCGTTGCGGCCATGACGATGCCGACGATGAGGCCGGCTTCGAGGACTTCGCGAAAGACAATAACGAGTGCGCCAAGCATGATGTTATTCCGCCAATCCTTTTTTATTCCGCGATGACCACGCCCTTGGCGGTGGCTTCATGAAACTCGCCGATGAACGGATAGCGGCCGGGCTTGAGCGGTCCGATACGCACGGTGCCGCTGGACTTTCCGGCAACGACCTTCTCGACCTTCAACGCGCTGCTGTCGAATTCTTCCGCCGAGGCGTCCTCGTTGACGATCGTGATGATGACCCGCGTATTGGCCGGCACCTTGATCTCTTCCGGGCTGAACTTGTGGTCCTTGATTGTCAGCTTGAAATCCTGGGCCTGCGCTGTCGCTGGCGACAGGGCCACCAGGGCGGCTATGGCAAAAGGAGCGATAAGGGCGATCATCCGGCGCATGGCGGTTCCCATTGGCTTCGACAAGGCTCACAAAACCACTATCGCCAGCCGATGCAAGTCCTTATTTTTACTCTTGAATTATTCCAATGTGAGAATGCTTCGCAAAAGCTTGCGGCAATGGCGGATGCGCCGCCTTGCGCTGCCTCAAATCTGCTGCGGTTTATGCGCGCAGGCCGCTGGGCATCGTCCCTTCCGCCGCTGGAGAGGGCCGGGTTGGCAGGGCCGCCGCAAGCGGGCATTCTCGGCCCCCCAGAATGGCGGTTGAGCCGCACCTTCCTTCCAGACCTTTCAGGAGCCCCCGATGCAATACGTCGATGCCCATGGCGCCCATATTCCCCAGATCGGGCTTGGCACCATGACCCTGAAAGAGGACGTCTGCGTGCAGGCGGTCAAGGCTGCGCTGGAATGTGGCTATACGCATCTCGATACCGCCGCCTTCTACGGCAACGAGGTGGAAGTCGGCGCCGGCTTGCGGGCATCGGGAACTGCCCGCGACAAAGTGTTCATCTGCACCAAGGTGCGCGAGAACAACCTGCTGCCGGAAAACTTCAACAAGTCGCTCGACCAGAGCCTGAAAAACCTGCAATTGCCATTTGTCGACCTGCTGTTGATCCACTGGAACAACAAGGACATCCCGTTCTCGACCAGCATCGCTGCTTTGTGCGCCGCCAAGAAGGACGGCCGCGCCAAGCATGTCGGCGTCGCCAATTTCACCACCAAGATGCTGGACGAAGCCTGGGCGGTGACCACCGAACCGCTCGTCTGCAACCAGATCGAGATGCACCCCTTCATCAATCAGGACAAGGTGGTGGCGGCGAGCAAGAAGCACGGCATGGCGGTGGTCGCCTATTGCCCGATCGCGCGCGGCAAGGTGCCGGGAGCGGACGCACTCGAGCGCATCGGCACGGCGCACGGCAAGAGCGCGGCGCAGGTGTCGCTGCGTTATCTGGTGCAGATGGGCGTCTGCGCCATTCCGCGCACCGCGACGCCGGCGCACCTGAAAGCCAATATCGACATCTTCGATTTCAAACTCAACGATGCCGAGATGGCTGAACTGAAGGCGCTCAACGCCACCAACATGCGCGTCGTCAATCCGCCGCACGCGCCGGTGTGGGATACGCCGTAACGGAAACGCGATGCAGACGGTTGACGCCAAAGGCTTCAAGCTGCCGATCGTCGGTCTCGGCACCTGGCAATTGACCGGGCGCGATTGCACGCGCCTGGTCGAGCAGGCGATCCGCCTCGGTTATCGGCACATCGACACCGCGCAGATGTACGGCAATGAGGCGGCGGTCGGCGACGGCGTGCGCGCCTCCGGCAAGCGCGCCGAGGTGGTCGTCACCACCAAGGTGCAGCCGGAGCGCCTCGCGCCGCACGATCTCGAACGTTCGGTCAAGGAGAGCCTGCACAAACTGCGGCTCGACGTCATTGATCTCTTGCTGATCCACTGGCCGAACCCGCGCGTGCCGCTCGCCGAGACGCTCGGCGCCATGGCCAGGATGAAGCAGGAAGGTTATGTGCGCCAGCTCGGCGTCTCGAACTTCACCGTGGCGCTGCTCGATGAAGCCAACAAGGTGTCGAGCGCGCCGCTGGTGTGCAATCAGATCGAGTGCCATCCGTTTCTCGATCAGTCCAAGGTGATCGCCGCGACGCGCAAAGCTGGCATGGCGGTGGTCGCCTATAGTCCGATCGCGCGGGGAGGGGCTGCCGGCGACGCGGTGCTGGAGAAAATCGGCAAGGCGCACGGCAAGAACGCGGCGCAGATCGGTCTGCGTTTTCTGGTGCAGCAGGACATCGTGGTGATCCCGCGCACCAGCAGGATCGGGCGGCTCGAGGAAAATCTGGCGCTGTTCGACTTCGCGCTGAGCGAGGCCGAGATGGCGGAAGTCCGTGCCTTGTCGCAGCGCCAG
>CAIMEA010000231.1 GCA_903839845.1 uncultured Hyphomicrobiales bacterium | reverse complement strand
CATCGGACAGGTCGATGGCGAGATCGAGGTCGATGGTGAAGGTCTGGCCGACCTTGGCCTCGTGCGGCATCACCCCGTGATAGGCGTGCAGCGCCAGCCCCTTGATGAATATGCGATCGTTCATTGTCTGTCTTCTTTGCCCGCTGCGGCAATGGCGGACGTCACCCGCAGCGCCTGCACGGTTTCGGCCACATCGTGGACGCGGACAATGGAAGCGCCATTGGCGACGGCGATCAAGTGGCTGGCGATCGAACCGCCAATGCGTTGGTCGGGGGCGGAGGGGGTGATCGTGTTGATGAAACGCTTGCGCGAGGCGCCGACCAGCAGCGGCAGGCTGAACCTCTGGAACGCGGCGAGCCGCGCCAGGCAGACGATGCTCTGCTCCGGCGTCTTGCCGAAGCCGATGCCGGGATCGAGGACGATCATCTCACGGGCGATGCCGGCCTGGGCGGCGATCTCCAATGTGCGGGCAAAAAACGCGATGACGTCGGCGACGATATCGATGCCGGCATCGGCGCTGTCGCGGTTATGCATGGCGATGACCGGGACGCCGCGTTTGGCCACCAAGGTCGCCATGTCCGGATCGCGATGCAGGCCCCAGACGTCATTGACGATCGAAGCGCCGTGATCGAGCGCCCAGGCGGCCACGCTCGACTTGATGGTATCGATGGATAGCGGCGGACCAAGCGCCGCGACCTCCGGCAGCACCGGCTTGAGCCGCGCCAGCTCATCCGCGGCGGAAACTGGCTTGGCGCCGCCATAGGGCCTGGTCGACTCGGCGCCGATATCGAGGATGTCAGCGCCAAGTCCCGTACCTTGCCCGGCCATCTCCCTGGCGTGAGCGATGGCGCGGCTGGAATCGAAGAACTGCCCGCCATCGGAAAACGAATCCGGCGTGACATTGAGAATGCCCATGACCAGCGGCCGGCCGGTCCGCAACAGGGCGGCGAGGGGCGGCGGCGCGGATTGGCGCGCTTCGGCCGCGTTCGTGGCTTCGTGGGAGACTGCCATGCCCGTCCGTCATTGAGAGCTTGGCGGTCGATTTGCGCGGTCGCCGTCAAGCTGTCAAGCGGAGGCCGGGGACCGGCCGATCTAGTACGAAATCTTGATCGGCAGCTTCTTGGCGTGCTCGATCCAGCGCTCGACCACCTTCTCGGACGGCAGAAAGCGCACCAGTTTGCGCTTCTTGTTCGCCTCGGCCATCGCCTTGGCGAGGTTGGCGGGGTTGCGGTACTTGAGTTCCTTCACCGTATCGACGCCGGCATGATGCAACAGTTCGGAATATTCCTTGCTGATGCCGCGCACGCGCATGCGGTCGGCCTGGTTGGCCCAGCACAGCCATTGCTTTTCATCGATGGTCGTCTTGCCGGCGAGGTCCTTGCGGCCTTTCACCGTGCGCGCGGCTTCAAGCAACCGATCCGTCGACCGAATCCCCACCGACTTTAGGGTTTTGGCGGCTTCGCCATCGATACCCCCGATATCGGTGATGGGATAGGACATACTGGTCTCCGTACCTTCTTCAAATTTTACGAGGGCCGCGACGGGGCCGGTCAAATGAATTGTCCGAGACCCGGAATAGAGCCGACGATCTCGCCGATCGTGTCTTCGCCGGCCTTTTCGCGGGCGTAGGCAATAACTTCCTTGGTAACGCCCTGCACCTGACCCATGCTGAGCCCGGCGCCCATCATCTTGGTACCGGCACCCATCAGCCCGCCCATGGCGAACATGCCGCCGCTCTCGCCCGCCTGCGCGGCCAGCAGAGCCTCGGCGCCCGGCAACTTGTCGATGAGGGCCTGCACCTTGTCGGGCGGGCCTTCCTTTTTCAGGAAGTCGAGGATAATGCCGATGGATTTTTCAGCGGCGGCTTGATCGATGCCGACATTGGCAACGAGACGCGCAATCAATTCATTCATGGTCCCCTCACGGTCCCGCACTGTCGGCAGGTTGTAAACATATTGAACGTCGCTGGCGGCGATGACAAGCATGAAGCGCGATACCAATTCGAGATTGTTTCAGTCGGATACCATCAAGCTGAAAAACACTAGGCCGGCAATCGCGGACCGGCTGTGACACAGATCACAAATTCGATGTGCGCTATCGCACCGACGCTGCTACGGATAGAATGAGGCATTGCTTCGCACTACGTTTAGTCATTCGTTCGGATCGGGCATGGCTTAGGCGGCGGTTTCTTAAAAGTGCTTGAATGAATTGCCGTCAGATCGATTTGTTTCGTTCCTGAATATATTTATTTTTACGCAAAGCTCCCAACTCCAGCGCTATGCTGCCGTTTCGGGACTTTGGTGGGCCGCATCGACCCCGCGGAACCGCGAATGCATCGCCGCTTTTCATGCCGCTCGCGCATTGCTAGCGTGACGCTCGATTTTAGAGGGAACCAGAGCATGAGTACGCTTGACGCGGTACTGAAACGCATCGACCAGGATATCGACCAAAGCGTCGAGCGGCTGTTTTCGCTGCTCCGTATTGCCTCGATATCGACCGATCCGGCCTACAAGGACCAGTGCCGCGCCGCGGCCGAGCATGTCGCCGCCGATTTGACCTCTATCGGCTTTGAAACCAGCGTTCGGCCGACCGATGGCCATCCTGTTGTCGTCGGAAAGTCTAATGGCAGCACCGCCCCCGGCGCCGCCGGCCCCCGCGTCCTGTTTTACGGCCATTACGACGTGCAGCCGGTCGACCCGCTCAATTTATGGAAGACGCCGCCGTTCGAGCCGCGCATCGAAACCTTGCCCGACGGCCGCAAAATCATCGTCGCGCGTGGCGCCTGTGACGATAAAGGCCAGGCGATGACCTTTATCGAGGCCTGCCGGGCCTTCAAGGCGGTCACCGGCTCGCTGCCGCTGTCGATAACCACCATGATCGAGGGCGAGGAGGAGTGCGGGTCGAAAAACCTGTTCGCTTTCGTGCGCGATAATGCCGACGAGTTCAAACTCGACCTCGCTTTGGTCTGCGACACCGCGATGTGGGACCAAAAGACCCCGGCGGTGACCACCTCGTTGCGTGGGCTGGTTTATGAGGATGTGAAAATTACTTGTGCCGACCGTGATTTGCATTCCGGCGTCTTCGGCGGCGCGGCGCAGAACCCGATAAGACTTTTGGCCAAGATCCTGGGCGCGCTGTGGGACGACAATGGCCGCGTCACCATTCCCGGCTTTTATGACGGCGTCAGCGAACTGCCCGCCGACATCAAGGCCGACCTCGAGGGCCTCGGCCTGACGTCGGAAAAATTCCTCGGGCCTATCGGGCTGAAGATTCCCGCCGGCGAAAAGGACCGCATGCTGATCGAACTGGTCACCACGCGGCCGACCGCCGAGATCAACGGCATCATCGGCGGCTATACCGGCGAGGGCGCCAAGACCGTCATTCCGGGCGAAGCCTCGGCCAAAGTGTCGTTCCGCCTGGTCGGCGATCAGGACCCGATCAAGGTCCGGGACAATTTCCGCGCCTTTGTGCGCGAGCGGATGCCATCGGACTGCAAGGTCGAATTCGGCAATTTCGGTCTCGGTGGTGCGCTCCAGCTGTCGTTCGACAATCCGGCGCTCAACAAGGCGCGCGCCGTGCTGGGCGAGGAGTGGGGCAAGAAGGCGGTGGCGGTCGGCGCCGGCGGCTCGATCCCGATCGTGTCGGATTTCAAGAGCGTGCTGGGCATGGACTCGCTCCTGGTCGGCTTCGCGCTGGACGACGACCGGGTGCATTCGCCGAACGAGAAATTCGACCTGACCTGCTACCATAAGGGCATCCGCTCCTGGGCCCGCATTCTGGACGCGCTGGCGCAGGGCTAGCGCCATCATGCCCCTCCGCGGTCCAGCCCTGTCGCCGCGGAGAGAGCCGCACCATCTCGCGCTCGGCATCGAGCGGATTGGCCTCGTCTCGTTGCGGTTTCCGTGGATCGTCGCGCTGGTTCTGGCCGGGCTGTGCATCGCCGCGGCGTTTGGCATCGGCCGCATCAGGATCGACGATTCGCTCAGCCAGTTGTTTCGGTCCGATACGCCGGAATTCGCGCAATACGAAGCGGTCACCCGCCGCTTTCCGTCGAGCGAGTTCGACGTCCTCGTTGTCATCGAAGGCAAGACGCTGCTGGATCGCGAGCCGCTGGCCAAGCTGCGCGAGTTGGTCACCGACCTTCAGCTGATCGACGGCACGCGCGGCATTATTTCGCTGTTCTCCGCGCGCCAGCCGCCCGAAGGCGGACGGATTCCCGAGGCGCTGTTCCCCGGGGAACTGCCGCAAGGCGCCGACTATCAAAAACTGGTCGATCGCGTGCTGGCGAACGAGATCATCCGCGGCAAGCTCTTGTCGCTGGACGGGCAACTGGCGCTGGCCGTGCTGGCGCTTGATCCGGCGGTCGTTGCCGGCAACGGCCTGCGCGACGTCATTGACGAAATCCGCCAGACCGTCGCCAGGGATCTGGCCAATTCCGGGCTGACCGGCCAACTGTCCGGCGTGCCGGTGATGCAACTCGAAATCCGCAACGCGGTCGAGCGCGACCGGATGATCTACAATGCCTTCGGCTTTGGCGCCGGATGCCTGATCGCCATCGCTTTCTTCCGGCGCGTCTCGTTCATGATCATGGCCGCCGGCCCGCCTTTGATCGCCATCGTCCTGGTGCTCGGCGCGCTCGGCTGGCTGGGCTTTCGCCTCAACATGTTTCTCAACGTGATGACGCCGCTGATCCTGGTCATCAGTTTCTCCGACAGCATGCAATTGACTTTCGCCGCGCGCGAAGCGCTGCTGCGGGGAAAAAGTAAGACCGAGGCCCCTGCGTCACGCGATCCTCGTTGTCGGACCGGCCTGCGTGCTGACGCATGCGACGGCTGGCGTGTCCTTCATCGCGCTGCAGTTCTCCAATTCGGACCTGATCCGCACCTTCGGCGAGGCCGGTCTGCTGGCGACATTGGTCGCGCTGGTCGCGGTCATCATGCTGGTGCCGCTGCTCGGCGTGCTGCTGGTGCGCAAGGGCGCTACGTTCGCCGGCGACGCGGTCGGGGGTGACGATGCGATGGATATGCTGCGCCGCGTGTGTGGCTGGATTGCCAGCCAGATGGTGCGCCGTCCGGCGTTCTACAGCGTGATCAGCTTGCTGATCGTCGGCGGGCTGACCTTGATCTATGCCAACCTCGAGCCGCGCTACCGGCTGGCCGACCAGGTGCCGGACCGCGACCAGGCGGTCCAGGCCAGCGGCCGGCTTGATGTGAAACTCACCGGCGCCAATCCGATCGACGTGCTGATCGAGTTTCCGGCCGGCCGTTCGCTCTATGCGCCGGAGACGCTTGATACCATCGCCGCCGTGCATGCGATCGTCGAGACGCAGGCCGGCGTCGGCAATGTCTGGTCGCTGGAAACACTTCGGCGGTGGCTGGCCGAGAAGGCCGGCCTGTCGGACGTCGCGACGCTCGCGCAATATGTCGAGGTCCTGCCGGAATATCTGGTCGGCCGCTTTATCGATGCCAAACGGGACGCCGTGGTGGTGTCGGGCCGTATTCCCGATATCGACGCCAGCCGCCTGTTGCCGGTCGTCAAGGCGCTCGATGAAAAGTTCGAGCCCGTGCGCGCCGCCCATCCGGGCTATTCAATTTCCGTCACCGGGCTGGCCGCCATTGCCGCGCGCAACAGCGCCGACATGATTGGAAAAATGAATCGGGGCCTGACCGTCGAAGTTGCCTTTGTCGCCGTGTTTATCGGGCTTGCCTTCCGCTCGGTCGTGGTGATGCTGGTCAGTATATTGCCGGCAATTTTTCCGATCGTGCTGTCGGGAACGTTGTTATGGCTGATGGGCGAGGGGCTGCAATTCGCCAGCGTCGTGGCATTGACCGTCTCATTCGGCCTGGGCCTGAGCGCGACGATTCATTTTCTCAACCGGCTGCGCCTCGAATACCGGCCCGACGAAGATCCCGGCATTGGCGTTCATCGCGCAACGATCCTGGTCGGCCCGGCCTTGATTCTGACCTCGGTGGTGCTGGCCTGCGGATTGGCGGTGACGGCTTTTTCCGATCTGCCGTCATTGCGCCTGTTCGGCTGGCTGTCCGCTTTCGCCATGCTGTCGGCGCTGGTCGCCGATCTGACCATACTGCGGCCGACCACGATGTTTTTGAATCAGCTTGTTCGCCGGACCGGGCGTGGATAATCCTAGCGGCGCCGAAGCGCCATTTCGACTTCGGAAATTTCGCTGCCCGGCGAGCGGATCGAGATGGATTGCCGCTCGCCGCGTGTGATCAGGTTCAATGTCACAGTGGCCGACGGCAAATCGATCCGGGCTGCGATCTCGTCGCCATTGACCACGCCGTTGAATCGACCGGAGGCGCTCTTGCTCGACTCGCTCCAGTCGCCGCTTATCCGGCCGTCGGCATAATTGGCGGTCCCCTTGAAATCGTAATTGTAGCTGTCGCCGGCGCAACGCAAGGCGATGTTCAGCGACGTGCCGCCGGACAGGGTGTCGTAGCTTGCGCGGCACTTGATCTGCTCGCGCGATCCGCTGGCGAGCTTGACCGTGCCGTTGCCGGACCAGGAGCCCGGGAAACTGGCAAACGGTCCCTGTTGCGTATCCCCGGGAAACGTCGACATCAACAACGCGACGGCGGAGAAGGTCGCAGTCGCATAGGCGAGCCAAGCTCGCCTCCATCGCGGCGGCAAATATGCCGGCGATGAAGCGCTATAGTGATGCGGCACGATTAAGTCCCCCAGAAAACAGGTACGATTTAAATCTACCTGGCATTCCCCAAATCTATTTTACGCCGCAATATCCGCCAATGCCAGCCCGGTCGCTTGATTTTTGGAGGGAGCTTAGCCGGCGCCTGTCCGGCGGCCGGCTACTTCTTCAGCCGGTATCCGGTCTTGAAAATCCACCAGATGGTCACGAGGCATAAGCACAAGAACACCAATGTCATGCCGAGGCTGACCATCGGGCTGACATCGGCGATCTCGAAGAAGCTCCAGCGGAAGCCGGAGATCAGATAGACCACCGGATTGAACAAAGTGACCGTCTGCCAGAAGGGCGGCAGCACATGCGTCGAGTAAAACGTGCCGCCGAGGAACGTCAAAGGCGTGATGATCAACAGCGGAATGATCTGCAACTGCTCGAAGCCGTCCGCCCAGATGCCGATGATGAAGCCGAACAGGCTGAAGGTGATCGCGGTCAGCACCAGAAATGTCAGCATCCAGAACGGGTGCGCGATGTGCAGCGGCACGAACAGCCATGAGGTCGCCAAAATGATCAGGCCGAGCACGATCGACTTGGTCGCCGCCGCGCCGACATAGCCGCAGGCGATTTCGAAGGACGACACCGGCGCCGACAAGAGTTCGTAGATCGTGCCGGTGAAGCGCGGGAAATAGATACCGAACGAGGCGTTCATGGTGCTCTGCGTCAGCAGCATCAGCATAATAAGGCCGGGCACGATGAAGGCGCCGTAGGCGACGCCCTCGATCTCGGTGATGCGCGAGCCGATGGCCGCGCCGAACACGACGAAATAAAGCGAGGTCGAAATCACCGGCGAGACGATGCTCTGCCAGATGGTGCGCAAGGTGCGCGACATCTCGAATTTGTAGATGGCAAGGATGGCGTGGCTGTTCATGACGTAGCTCCGGCGCCGTTATGAACAAGGCCGATGAAAATGTCTTCTAGCGAGCTCTGCGTCGTCTGCAGATCGCGAAAGCGGATATTGAGGCGGGCAAGGTCGCTCAGCAGCGCGGTGACACCGGTGCGCTCGGCCATGGTGTCGTAGGTGAACACCAGTTCGTTGCCGTCGTCGGCCAGCGCCAGATTATGCGTGGCAAGCTCAGTCGGCACGGCGTCGAGCGGCTTCTGCAGATGCAGCGTCAACTGCTTCTTGCCGAGCTTGCGCATCAGCTCGGCCTTGTTCTCGACCAGAATGATCTCGCCCTTGCTGATGACGCCGATGCGGTCGGCCATGTCCTCGGCTTCTTCGATGTAATGCGTCGTCAGGATGATGGTGACGCCAGAGGCGCGCAAATCGCGGACCACCTGCCACATATCCTTGCGCAGCTCGACATCGACGCCGGCGGTCGGCTCGTCGAGAAACAAGACCTGCGGCTCATGCGACAGCGCCTTGGCGATCAGCACACGGCGCTTCATGCCGCCGGAGAGCGTCATGATCTTGTTGTCCTTCTTGTCCCATAACGACAGATCCTTGAGGATCTTTTCGATATAGGCGGGATTTTTCGGCTTGCCGAACAGGCCACGGCTGAAACTGACCGTCGCCCACACCGTCTCGAAGGCGTCGGTGGTGAGTTCTTGCGGCACCAGCCCGATCAGCGAGCGGGCGGCGCGATAGTCGCTGGCAATTTCGTGGCCATCGACCGTCACCGTTCCGGCGGTCGGATTGACGATGCCGCAGATGACGCCGATCAACGTCGTCTTGCCGGCGCCATTGGGCCCGAGCAGAGCGAAGATTTCACCGCGCTTGATGTCGAGGTTGATGGTTTTGAGCGCCTGAAAGCCGGAAGCATAGGTCTTCGACAGGCCGCTGATGGAGATGATCGATGTCATGAGTTTTTCGCGCAGGAGGAGGGGGCCGCGATCGGCATATAGGCGGCGATGTGCGCCTGCGCCAGCCCCGTCCGCGACCCAATTTCCGTTAACGTCCCGCCGCCAGCGAACTGAGATCGGCCAAAATCTGCGCCGGCGCGAAGTCGGTATATTCGTCCGGCATTTTGCTGCGATTGACCCACAGGCCGCGAAAGCCGACCGAAACGCTGGCCATCACATCCCAGCGGTTGGACGACACGAAGGTGACGTCCTTCGGCGCGCAATTGTAGTGCGCGGTGACCAGGGCATAAACTTCCGGCCGCGGCTTGAACATTTTCAGGCTATCGACGGACAGGACGCCGTCGAGATCGCCGCCGATGCCGGCATTGTCGACCGCGCCCTTGAGCATCGCCGGCGAGCCGTTCGACAGAATGCCGGTCTTGTGACCGGCGGCCTTCAGACCCTTCAGCGCGGCGCGCGCATCGGGAAAGGCGTCGAGCTTGAAATAGGCGTCGAGCAGGCTGGCTTTGAGCGATTTGGGCACCGACGGCACTCGCGCCAGCGCATAATCGAGCGCGCGTTCGGTCAGGTCCCAGAACTCCGCATAGTGGCCGGCGAGCGTCAGCGTCCAAGTATATTCCAGCTGCTTGGTGCGCCAGATATCCGACATCCGGTCGGCGTCGGGACCGGCGTCGCTGCGAAAACGCCCGATCGCGGCATGCACGTCGAACAATGTGCCGTAAGCATCGAAAACGTAAATGGACGCCATTTTTATCTCCCCGGTCCGGTGTGCCATGCTTGCAAAGTGCGGCTATAAGCGCAAAGAAAATGTCGTCACAAAAAGGTGTTGGGAGAGACTTCAATGGCGCTGGCACAGGATTTGTCGAAAACCTGGACCTTTTACGAAGGCGACTGGCACGAGGGCAACGTGGCGATCATGGGTACGCGGACCCATGCCGCGCTGTTCTGCTCGTCGGTCTTCGACGGCGCGCGTGCTTTCGAGGGCGTGGTGCCCGATCTCGATCTGCATTGCCAGCGCGTGAATGCCTCGGCGACGGCTATGATGCTCGACCCGGTCTGTCCGGCGGAAAAGTGGGAAAGCCTGACCCGCGACGGATTAAAAAAGTTTAGCGCCGACGCCGCGCTCTATATCCGCCCAACTTATTGGGCTGAGCGCAGCGGCAAACTGATGATTGCGCCGGACGCGGATTCCACGCAGTGGTGCCTGACGATGTATGAGGCGCCGATGCGCCCGCCGGAAGGCATGTCGATCACGTTGTCGCCGTTCCGCAAGCCGACCGCCGAGACCATGCCGGTCGACGCCAAGGCCGGCTGTCTCTATCCCAATAATGCGCGGGCCCTTGTCGAATCCAACAGGCGCGGTTTTTCAATGCCGGTGATGTGCGATGCGCTCGGCAATGTCGCCGAATTCGCCAGCGCCAATCTGTTCATGGCCAAGGATGGCGTGGTGTTCACGCCGGCGCCGAACGGCACGTTTCTCAACGGCATCACGCGCCAGCGCGTCATCGGTCTGCTGCGTGGCGCCGGCGTCGAGGTCGTCGAGACGACTTTGACTTATGCCAATCTGGAAAATGCCGATGAGATTTTCTCCTCCGGCAATTATTCCAAGGTGATGCCGGTCAGCCGCATCGACGCGCGCTCATTGCAGCCGGGCCCGCTCTATCGCAAGGCACGCGAGCTGTATTGGGCTTACGCACATTCCTAAAATTTTTGACAGGCAATAATCTGCTCGGCCGCGGCGATGCCGGTGAGATAGCCGCCATGCGCGGTCGAGAAATCGTGCGTCGAGCAGGCCTCGCCGGCAAAAAACAGCCGCTCGTCCACCGGCCGCGCCAGTATGCCGCGTTCGGAGGCCGCGCCTGGCACGGCATAGGAGTACGACCCTCGCGCGAAGGGGTCCTTGCCCCAGGAATGCATCAGCGATGGCCGCACGCGTTTGGCTAAACCGCTGCCAAGATGGCGGGTCAGTTCTTCGACCGCGAAATTGAAGAACGCTCTCTCGCCGCCGGCTTCAAGATCGCGCGCGCATTGCCCGGCATAAAAGCATTCGATCAGCGGCCGGCCGAACGGCCGCATGTGATACGTGCCGGTGCCGGCTCGCTCGATATTGCCGAACAGACGGCCGCCGGTTTCGAATTCCTCGGCATGATCGAGATGGAGAAATAGTTTGTCGGCGAGCCCGAGCGGCAAACGTGAGGCAGCGCGCGTCTTCTCCGGCAAGGCCGGCGCAAAGAAGTCCACGCGTTCCGCCAAGACGTTGGTGGGCAACGTCACGATTGCCTTGCCGGCGGCGATGTCGCCTTTCGCGGTCACGATCTTCAGGCGCGTGCCGCTGTGATCGATGCGCGTCACGGGGCTGTCGAACAACACCGGCACATTGTCGCCATGCGCGGCGATCGCGGCGCCGTAGCCTTCCTTGACGCGCCAGTTGATCTCGCTGTCGTCGTAAAGCTCGAAGTCGAGCGCCGACATATTCTGGAGTTCGGTGCCGCTGATATAGGTGCCGACCGCGGTGATGAGATTATTCCAGCGGTTGCCTGGCTCGAGCACGGCGGCGGCCGGCATGTCCTTGCCCAAATTATTGACTTTGGCAACGGCGGCGCTCAGCCGCTCGAAGAACGCGCCCATTGCGGCGTTGAATTCCGCTTGTTCGCCCGGCGCGAAAACGCCCGGCAACGACGGCCGCGACCAGGGCGGCGAGGTCCGGTCGATGGTGAAACCTTGCGCCTCGACGATGGCCACCCATGGATTGCGGTCGGCCGAATGCAGCCAGCCGCATCCGAGATCGAGCGGCAAGCCGTCAGCGTCCGCGACCGTCCAGGCCCGGCCGCCGAGCCGCGACCGCGCCTCGATAATGAGACAGGGAACTCCGGCCTCGCTGAGCCGCCGTCCCGCGGCAATGCCGGCGGCGCCGCCGCCAATGATTGCGACCTCGGTCTCGGTCATCACTCGTCCGCAATTCTGGAATGAACAAAGGCCAAGCTGCCGGCCGGGTTCCGCCTATCATGGAATTATCGGGGTTTCACCTCGTTCCGGCGACGTGGCTGGGTTCTGTTTGCCGTTGGCGCGATGCCGTGCATAAAGTACGCTGATACCGGAGCTTCGCCGCCGGCGCGGCGTGTGTTTTTTGGACCAGTCGATGACACCCGAGGCAGCACACGCGGCAGGCCGGTCATGACCGACGTCTCGCGTGCTTTCAACCCGGACGAAAGCGCGGAACTCCTGTTGCTTGCCGAGCAAATCGGCCGCGCCGGTGTCATCGACTGGGAGGTCAAAACCAACACGGTGCGCATGTCCGCGCATGCGCTTGCGCTTTACGGGCTGGAGAGTTTCGACGGCCGTTACGACAGCTGGATCGCAACCGTTCATCCCGACGATCAGGAGCGTGTGCGCGGGACCATCGCCGGTGCGCTGGCGGCCAAGCAACGCGAGTTTGAACTCGACTTCCGGATCGTTCGCCCGAAAGACAAGGAGCAGCGCTGGATTCTGGCCCGGCGCCTGGTGTTCTACGATGACACGGGTGAGCCGGTCCGCGTTGTCGGCGTCAGCGTCGATGTAACCGAGCAGAAGCGGGCCGCCGACCAGGCGAAGGCTTTCACCGAAGCACTGGGAGAAGCCGTGCGCGAGCGTACGCAGCGGCTCGAAGAGGAATATGAAGCGCGCAAACGCGCTGAATCACTGCTGCGCCAGGCGCAGAAGATGGAAGCCGTCGGGCAGCTGACCGGCGGCGTCGCGCATGATTTCAACAATCTTCTCACCATCGTTCAGGGCGGCCTGGAAATGATCGGCCGCCAGATCGCGAGCATGGAAGAGTCGGCGGCGACCGCCCGCATATCGCGCGGCAAAGATATGGCGCTGGAAGCCGTCCGCCGGGCCGCCCGGCTGACCACGCGATTGCTCGCCTTCGCGCGGCAGCAGCCGCTGGAACCGCGCACACTCGACGCCAACAAGCTTGTCAGCGGCGTCTGCGACTTGTTGCAGCGGACGCTGGGTGAAACGATTTCCCTTGAAACCGTGTTGGCCGGCGGCCTTTGGACAACCAACGCCGATCCGAACCAATTGGAAAACGCGGTTCTTAATCTCGCGGTCAACGCCCGCGACGCAATGCCCAATGGCGGCAAGGTGACGATCGAAACCGCCAACAGCCATCTCGACGATGCCTATGTGGGACGTTTGGCTGAGCCGGTCAAAGCCGGGCAATATGTTTTGATCTCGGTATCGGACACCGGCGGCGGCATGGATCCGGCGACGATGGATCGCGCCTTCGAGCCGTTCTTCACCACCAAGGGAATCGGCAAAGGCACCGGCCTCGGCTTGAGCCAGGTCTACGGCTTTGTGCGTCAATCGGCCGGGCATGTCGCGATCTACAGCGAGATCGGCGAAGGCACGACCGTCAAGATCTATCTGCCGCGTCATCATGGCCAGGAGGACGCGGTCGAAGGTTTCGACCGCGCGGCGTCGGGTCGCGGCTCGGTCGGCGCCGAAACGATTTTGGTCGTTGAGGATGAGGATGCCTTGCGACTCTACACCGTCGAAATGCTCGGCGAACTTGGCTACAGCGTTCTTGCCGCGTCGAACGGCGCGGCGGCGCTGGAAATTATCGGCCGCCGCGACGACATCGACTTGCTGTTCACCGATATCGTCATGCCCGGCGGCATGAATGGCCGCCAACTGGCCAATCAGGCGCTGCTGCTGCGGCCGGATCTCAAAGTGCTGTTCACGACCGGCTATACCGCCAACGCCATTGTGCATCATGGCCGCGTCGATCCCGACGTCGAACTGATTACCAAGCCGTTCGGCTATGAGGCGCTCGCCGCCAAGATTCGCGCGTTGCTCGATTCAGGCAAATAAATCCCGAACACGCGTGCCGCCGCGCCGCCGGTTACGGCCTGCCGGGCCTCATGGCGGCGGTTCGGTCAGAAGTTTGGGCGTCGGCCCGCCGCGCAGATCGTAGACGCGCGCGAATACAACGCCTTCGCGTTCGATATCGACCATGATCGGGGCTTTGAGATATTCGCAATAATAGGCGCCGACCGCCATGGCGAAGTCGGCCTGTTTTTCGTCGAAGGTGGTTTCAAAGTCGGGCCCAAGCTCCTGCTGCGCGGCGGCCTGCGGGCCGCAGATCGCAACGATCCAGCGCCGGCCTTTGGGCGGATGATCGACGCTGGCGATCAACCGGCTGCGCAGCTCGTCGGCGGCCTGCTTGAATGCCAGTCCCCAATAATCCAGCATGAAGTTGTACTGTGCCTTCTTGATGCCGCCGGCAAAGCTGTTGAAGCTTGTATATTGGTATGGATGTAACCGCACCATTTCGATGACCGGCAGTGCGATGCCGCCGATGAAAACCGCGCAGACCGCGGCCGTTGCATATTTTCCGTAAGCGCCGGCGCGGGAATACAGCCATCCGAAAGCAAAGCCACCGGCAGCGGCGAAGGGTGGAACCACAAAGATAAAATGCCGAAGGCCGTTGTAGAATGCCGGATGCGATATGATCGCCAGCACGACCGGCAGCAGAACAGCAAGCGCGAGCGACAGCAGCGCGGCGCGCCGGGGAAGCGGCAGGCCGCCGCGGATCAGTACGGCAATGATGCCGGAAAGCCCGCCGAAGCCGAGGATCAGCATGACGATCGGCAGCTTGTAGGCGAACAGATGCGGCAAATATGAAACCGGCATATCCGGCACCGAGATCAACTTGCCCTCGAACAATTCCTTCCACGGCTTCTCGAAGAACTTGTCGAAATATTCGGCCGCGTCGAGTGGATTAAGCGGCGCCAGCACCGACCATGGCCACAGCAGACCCATGATGAGATAGCCGAGCGCCAGCGACGGCAGCATGATCCAGACGAAACTGAGCGCCCGGTGCGCGGCGGCTCTCCAGGGGCTGCCGTGCATTTCAACGGCGATGATCAGGACCAAGCCGGCAATCGCATAAGGTGCCGCGACCGCGGCGAGAATGCGCGAGCCGAAAGCGAGGCCCAGTCCGACGCCTAACAACGCGACGGTGCGCGCCGACGGTCGCGGATATTCCTCCAGCGCGCGGACGATGCCGAGCAGCAGCACGGCCATGGCGGTGGCGAAGGGCGCATCCTTCGGATTGATGAACATGTGGCCGTAAAACAGCGGACAGGCCGCCAGCAAAATCAGCCCGGCGCAGCCGGCGACTGGACCGCCCAGCCTGCGGCCGATCCGCCAGGTGACGAACAGGCCGGCGATGCCAATAACAGCGCCGACCAGTCGGCGTGTCTCGAACAAGTCGAACGGCAAAACCTTGGCGACCAGCGCCGCCGCCATGTCGAAGCCGCCGCCATACTTGTACAGATTGACGAAAGACAATGCGCGCGTATCGGCAAAACCCGAGCCGTAAAGCTTGAGCAGCAGGTCGCCATATTGCGAGTGGGTGTAGTCGTCCCAGCCGAGGCCATAATTCTTGAAAGTAACGGCCGCGACGAGCGCGACCGTTACCAGAATCAGGATGGCCAGAATATCGGGCCAACGATCGACCTTGCGGCCGGCCAAATTTTCAGCCGACCGCATGCCGGACATCAGGGAGTATCCGATATTGTTACTTGGTCGCGGCCGCGAACAGGGAGTCGACGTATTCCCAGTTCACTAGATGATCGAGGAAGGCCTTCATATAGTCGGGACGGCGATTGCGATAGTCGATGTAATAAGAGTGTTCCCACACATCGCAGCCGAGGATCGGCGTCGCGCCGTTGACCAGCGGATTTTCACCGTTCGGAGTCTTCGAGATCGCCAGCTTGCCGCCCTTGACCTCGATCCAAGCCCAGCCGGAGCCGAACTGGGTGACGCCGGCCTGGGCGAAATCGGCCTTCATCTTCTCGACGCCGCCGAGGTCCGAGTCGATCGCCGCCTTCAGCTTGCCGGGGATCTTGTCGCCGCCGCCATTGGGCTTCATCCACTGCCAGAAGTGCAGGTGGTTGTAGTGTTGGCCGGCATTGTTGAAGAGGCCAGCGTTCTTGCCGTGTGCGCCCTTGACGATGTCTTCCAGCGACTTGCCTTCGAGGCCCGAGCCCTCAAGCAACTTGTTGCCATTGTCGACATAGGCCTTGTGGTGCTTGTCGTGGTGATATTCGAGCGTCTCGCGCGACATATAGGGCGCCAGCGCGTCGTAGGCATAGGGCAGGTCGGGCAGCTTGAAAGTCATCAGTTCCTCCTCGGTCCAAAAAAAATGATTGATGTGGAAATGCCGGTCGTTGATTGAACCCGGCGCGTCCCTTGCGAGTTCCCTCGACTAAGTTAATTAGGCGTTGGCGCGGGCCGGGGCAACTTCCGCGGCTCAAAACCCCTGAAAACTGGTGTGGTAAGTGGCGACGACTTAGATACAGGGCCGAAAAGGCGGCGGTGGCCGCGACCGGGCCAGAGTGCCGCCGAATGCCCATTAATGATGTTTGAAGGCATTATTTGGTATTTTAACATTAATAGTTGCCGTGAGCCCTGCAAAAAGGTGAGAATTCCTTTCTGGAATAACGGGTTACCTTTACTTGTGCGGCCTTCAGCAGGGCCACGGCGTAGCGGAGCAGCGAGACGGATATGCCGATTTTGTTATACGGCGTTGGCGCGGTGGCGTTTGTCATCGGCGTCGCGGCGATTGGATTTGGTATTCCGAACAATGAGTTCGGTATCGGCAATACGTTGATCGTGGCCGGCATGACCGCGGCCACCGGTGGCCTGATCGTTTTCGCGCTCGGCGTTGTTGTAACGCAATTGCAGCGGCTTACCGATGCGCTGGGGACCCGGGCGCAGGTCCGCACCAGCCGCCCGTTCGAAACGTTCGATCCCGCCGCCGCGCAGCCGCAGGCCGGCCCGTCGCGGGTGGCGTTTCCGCCGCGGCCCAAGGCCGAGGCCAAACAGGACATCAATCAGGACATCAGGCCGGACAACCGGCCGGAACAGCGGCCGGAGCCCCGGGCCGATTTCCGGGCCGATGTCGGCCCTGATAGTGGCGCGCGCGATCCATTCGCGCCGGAACCCCGCGTGGATGCGCATGGCGCGTCGCATCGGGAACGGGCGTCCGATTATTACGCGCCATCTTTATCCAATCCGGATGAACCGCCGGTGACGGTCGCCGACGAGGTCTACCTGTCGCCGCTGCATCCCGCCGCGCCGCCGCCGCCAGCATTTTTCCGTGCGCTCGATCCCAATGCCGACCGTCGTCCGGCCAATCCCGCCGCCGACCGTGAGGAACGCCTCCCACCACCATCGGCGGCCCGCCCGCCCAATACTTTTTTTGACTCGATGTGGCCGGCTGAGGGCAAATCTCCCGACCCCAAAGCTCCGGATCAAAAACTGCCGGAGTCCAGGCCGTCCGAGCAGAAGTTGCCCGGACAAAAGTCTGCCGAGCTTCAATGGCCCGACGCCCGGCGCAGCGAGCAACTTCCGGGCAAAGCCCGAACAGCGAACAAGCCGCCCGTCGCCGACGAACCGCGGGAAGCCGCATCCGCGCACGGGCCGGACGACTATGCCGAACCGTCCGGGCACGACGCCGGCGCGCACGCGGTCGCCATTCTCAAGTCCGGCGTTGTCGACGGGATGGGCTATACGCTTTACGTCGACGGCTCGATCGAAGCCGAGTTGCCGCAAGGAACTTTGCGATTCGCGTCGATCAACGAATTGCGCGGCCACCTCGAAAAAACGATGTAGTGGCGCGGCGTGCGCCCGCGCGCCGCGATCCTCTCACATATTCAATTACTTCAGTCGATTGCGCATAGTCTAGTTGTATTCTGTATAATATTCGACTTGCCGTGTCTTAATTGCAATAGTACTGTTTAAATATAAGAATCTCCGACGGTATTCATTGCGACAAGGGCGTGCGACCCGAAAGCCGTTATTTTCCGGCGTCATATCGGGTTTTGGGTCCAACGGCCGAAAAAATAGCGGGGGCAGAGTCGATGAGCGAGAACACGATAAATGCGAACTTTATCGAACTGACCGCGGAAATCGTCTCGGCTTATGTCAGCAACAACACCGTCGCGGCCGCCGAAATTCCGGCACTGATCCATCAGGTCTTTGGCGCCCTCAGCCGGGTTTCCGGAATGCCGGGCGACGCTGCCGCCGAACCGTTGAAGCCGGCCGTATCGGTGAAAAAGTCGATCACGCCCGAGCACATTGTCTGTCTCGAGGACGGCAAGAAATTCAAATCGCTCAAGCGGCATTTGCGCACGCAATACAACATGACGCCCGAGCAGTACCGCGAGAAGTGGGGCCTCGGCGCCGACTATCCGATGGTTGCGCCGAATTACGCGGCCGCGCGCTCGCAATTGGCCAAGCAAATGGGTCTCGGCCAGCAGCAGCGGCGTCGTCGCGCGAAATAGTCCCGTCCGGCATTCTGCGCAGTATCGCTTTCCGGCTGGTCCGCTGCGACGGGCAGTTTTCGGGATTACGGCGTTGCGGGCAAGTTAAGAAATTAATCCTTTACGCGCCGCCCTTTCCGTTGTAGGTACTCAGTCCTACAGGAGGTGGCCATGCTTTTCAACAAGAAAGTCGCGCCGAAAACCAGAACGAAGCCGAATGTCCCGCCGCGCCTGGACACGGATGAGCCGGAAATCGGCCGGTTCCGCGCGCAGCATATGGCGCTGGCCGGACGGGTCATCAACACCCGGAATGGCGCGCAGTCGGTCACGATGGATGACGCCGAAAGTCCGCTGGCCTGGTTGGCCCGACGCCGCGGGCGCGACGGGCGAGCCATGATAGCGCCGCACCAATTGCAGGCGGGTGAGCGGTTGCGCGCCGACTTCACGCGGGCACATATGATGCCGCGTACCACTGCGAATTGGTCGAGCCCCATTTCGTCCGGTCGTCGTGGCGAAGCAGGCAATCGCGCCGCCGATTTCAGCGATGTGATGATCGCGTCGCGTCAACGGGTCAATCAGGCACTCGATGCCGTCGGTCCGGAATTTTCCGGCCTGCTCGTCGATCTGTGCTGCTTTCTCAAGGGGCTCGAGGAAATTGAGCGCGACCGCGGCTGGCCCGCGCGCTCAGCCAAGATCGTGCTGCAACTCGGGCTCGATCGGCTGGCCCGCCATTACGGCTATATGGCGCAAGCCAAAGGCCGCAGCGACGCGCCAATTCGGACGTGGCTGGCTGAAGGCGCCGCGTTCAAGGTCGAGTCGATCTAGGCTGTGGCGGCGAGCGCCGCATTGGCCTCGGCACGGATGCGTTCGACCATCGAGCGCAAGCCATTCGAGCGTTGCGGCGTCAGGTTTTCGCGCAATCCGATGCGATCGAACAGGTCGAGCGCATCGGTGGCGAGAATTTCCCGCGCGGCTTTGCCGGAATAAAGCGCGATCAGAATGGCGACCAGCCCGCGAACGATATGGGCGTCGCTGTCGCCTTCGAATGTCAGCACCGGACCTTGCGGGCCATTTGGCGCGACGTGGCTGATGAGCCAGACCTGGCTGGTGCAGCCCTGCACCTTGTTCGCATCGCTATGGGCGCTGTCGGGCATTGGCGGCAGCGCGCGGCCGAGCTCGATGACATAGCGATAGCGGTCGTCCCATTCGTCGAGCAGGGAGAAATCGTCAACGATGTCGTCGATCTTGGTCATCGGGCTCTGTCATCTGGGCGCGGATATCGCGCGGCCCCGGCTTGGGCCGGTGCACCCGATATATAGGCCGATTGGCGCGGATGACAAAAATATGGGGGCAAAAAAAGGGGCAGGGCGCAACCCGCCCTTATCCCGGTTTTGGCGGTCGGAGCGGCGCTATCAGGCCGCCGGCCGGTTGGCGCGGGCCTCGCGCCGCGGCGGCAACGGCACCGGCGCGTGCCAGGCGGGCTGCAGGTCCGCCGGCGTCAAATTGCCCTTCGGCACGCCGTGCCCAATGACGCTGGTGGCCGAGACCGGCACCACGTTCGCCGCCGCCGTATCGGTCGACGGCGCCTTGTCGTTGAGCTTGGCATTGATGAATTCGTAGATCGTGCGGGCGCCCGCTTCGGCTTTATGCCCGATCGCCGTGGCGACCTTGCCGCCGACGACGCAGGCATCCGGCTGGCGGTCGCAAAACCCGCGCGCATCGGAAACCGCGGCGCTGGCCAGCGATACCGCTTGCGTCGCGTCGATCTGCGCATCCACCGACGGTGTCTTCGCGCCGCCGCTTGGCAGCAGCACGCAGACGACGGTCAGCCAGAACCCCATTCGCAACAAAAAGAACATGACCCTACCCATTATCCCCGACGGCTTTTTCGCCGCCTTACGGAAAAACTAGCAGACAGGCTTGAAGCTGTCCTTGGCAATGCCGCGCAGTTTTTCGCCAGTATTGACGCAAGTTCGCCGCGAATTTTCGTCAAATGCGAGACATTCAAATTTGAGTAAAATTGTATCGATCTGAAACATCGGGCCTGATCGCAAGGCCTGGCGGCCGCTGCCGCATGGTTACCGCGGCGGTAATGAATAAAACGCGCCCGCCGTTTCCGCGCCGGGCGGCAACACAAACTTCACCATGACTGGCAAATGGCGCGGCAATTCCATCCGAATGAGCGCCAACGAGGCCGCGCGGCGCCGGCGGACGCCACTCTTTAGCTTTCGCTTAATCGGGACTCCCGTAGTGTCGGCGAACGAATAATGGGGCGCGTCTTTAAAAAGCGTGAGACAGGGACCGTGAGCTTCCTCACACCAGTGTGGAACTATGTCGATGCGTTAGTGCACCCAGCCGCCAAGCGGGATGCACTGACGGCTGCGCGGCATCGCGCCTTCATCGCGCCGCGACTGGTCGGCAGTTTCGCCGCTCTCGCCAGTTTCCCGGTCTATATTGCGTTCCGCGGCGTGCCGAGCGTTCTCGAAGTCGCCGTGTTCGGCTGGTTGATGGCGCCGATACTGATCGCCTATTTCCTGTCGCGCACCGGCCGGTATGAGAGTGCGCATATCCTGTCGTCGCTGTCGCTGACCGGAATGGTCACCGCGGTTGCTCTCTGCAATGGCGGTATCGGTTCGTTCGCGGCGATCTGGCTGGTGGTGGTGCCGCTGGAAGCGGCCCTGTCGGCGTCCCGCCGTGTCGTCGCCTTGACCTCGATTTTCGCGCTGGCCGCAGCTGGACTTCTTCTGTTGCTCAGCGCCGCCGATATCCTGCCGCCGCCGACGAGTCTTGCCAACGGGCACGGCGCGCTGGCCGCGCTCGGCATCGTATCGGCGGCGCTCTATGCCACCGGCCTCGCATTGGGTGCCGAGTCCCTGGCGCGCACGAGTTTCTGGCTGCTCTATGCCGAAGAAGACCGCTACCGACTGCTGGCGCGCAACATGACCGACGTCATTACCCGCCACGGCCGCAACGGCGCGGTGTTGTTCGTGTCGCCGGCCGCCGAATCTCTCTTTGGCGTGGCGCCCGGCGAATTGTCCGGCCACGGCCTGTTCGACCGCGTTCATGTCGCCGACCGTCCGGCCTATTTGACGGCGCTGGCTGACGCGGCGGCGCAGCGCGAAGCGCGCTCGGTCGAGTTTCGTATTCGCCGTGACGACAATATCGAGCATCACGCCGCGCGCTTCATCTGGGTCGAGATGCGTTGCCGTCCGCTGGATCAGGCCGCCGACAAGTCGAAGCCGGGCGACCATGAAGTCGTCGCCGTCTTGCGTGACGTCAGCGAACGCAAGGTGACGGAGCAGGCGATCGAGATCGCGCGCGCCGAGCAGGAGCGCGCCAACGTGTCGAAGAGCCGCTTCCTGGCGACAATGAGCCACGAACTGCGCACCCCGCTCAACGCGATCATCGGCTTCTCCGAAATGCTGACCAACGAGGAATTGGTCCTGCAGCCGGCGCGCCGGCTTGAATATGCCAAGCTCATCAATGACTCCGGTCATCACCTGTTGTCGGTGGTCAACGGCATTCTCGATATGTCGAAGATGGAAACCGGCAATTTCGAAATCACGCCCGAGCCGTTCGCGCCGGCCCAGGCAACGGTCAGTTGCTGCGATCTTCTCGCGCTGAAGGCGCGCGATGCCGGTGTCGAGATCAGGACGCGGATCGCGCCAGATCTGCCGGAGATCGTCGGCGACCGCCGCGCCTTCAACCAGATCCTGATCAATCTCATTTCAAACGCCATCAAGTTTACGCCGCGCGGCGGCCGTATCACCGTCAGCGCGCAATGCGATGGACCAAAGCTCGCGGTCGCTGTCGAGGATACCGGTGTCGGTATCGGCGAATCCGATCTGCCGCGTTTGGGCGAAGCTTTCTTTCAGGCGCGCGCCTCCTATGACCGCCGGCACGATGGCTCGGGTCTCGGCCTTTCGATCGTCAAGGGGCTGGTGAAGTTGCACGACGGCGATATTGATATCCGCAGCCGGCTCGGCGAAGGCACGCGCGTAACGGTTCGGTTGCCGATCGATTGCGAAGGCGGCAAGGTCGTCGATCCGATCAAGCTCGTGACAGAACGTGCCGGCGAATTCGTCGCCGCCGCCAATATTCTGGTGAAGAAAAGTGCGTAAGCGTTCCAGCCGGGCAGTGACGATCGATAGCGAGGAGCGCGCTGGCGGGCTCGGCTCTCTTATCACCCGCTATCCGCGCGAATTTGTCGCGGTGGTGATGGCCAGCGCTGCGGTGCTGGCAATTTTCACCAATGCCTTGTTTTTGCAGACCGGTCCTCACCCGGCGCCCATATTCGCGGCGCGGCCGTTATTGGCGACGGCGCAGCCTGCCGCGCCGGTGCGGGCGCGTAGCGCCGAGCCGGTCGATGTGGTTGCCGACGCCCCGGTCCGAAACCGCGTGCAGTTGATCGCCGAAATCCAGCGCGAACTGACACGCCGCGGCTTCTATGAGGGCATCGCCGACGGCGTCTGGGGCGCCAAGACCGACGCCGGCGCCCGCGATTTTCTGCAAGGGGCAGGGCTGCGGATCAACCCTGAGCCCAGTGAAGAATTGCTGCGGGCCTTGCTCGCCGCCAAGTCAAAGCCAGCGGCATCCGCCGCCTCTGTGTCGGCTCCGGTGCGCAACGATCCGATTGCCGATCTGATTGCGCCATCCAAGCGTGTCCTCGCGATCCAGCGCGCTCTGTCGGATTTCGGCTATGGACAGATCAAGGCGAGCGGCGCTTACGACCCCGAAACCCGCACGGCGATCGAGAAATTCGAGCGTGACCACAAGTTGCCGGTGACCGGCCAGATCTCCGATCGTTTCGTGCGCGAACTTGCCGCCATGACCGGGCGCCCGCTCGAATAATAGCGGCGCCGGCCGGTGCTGTGGTATCGATGGCGATGCGTTTGAAATCCGGCATTTGGGTCGCGGCCTATGTCCGCCGCTGCCACGTCGAAGGCGCCTTCGCGGCTGTGCGCAAGCGCGGCGCGGACGAAGCCGGCGCCGTGTTCATCACGATCAACAATCTCGATGGCTCCGGTGTCTTGTACGGACCGGCGCCGCAATCGGCCTTCGATACCGAAATGCCGCTGGACCGCCTGTTCACGCTTGTGCTCGGTCGGCAAGGACCGGTCCCGGAGGCCGATATCGACGCGCGGTTGAAGCGCGAGATCGGCTTTGATCCCGACCTCTGGATCGTCGAGGTCGAGGACAAGGCCGGCCGGCATTTCCTCGATAATGTCGTCGCCTAACGCGCCGACTTGAGCCGCGCCGGCGGTTGTTCGGGCACGAGTGAGTCCCATACCGCGGCCAGAGGGCGCGCCTGTCGCGCCGGGCTGTTCTGATAGACCGGTTCATGACCGGGAGCCGGGACGGCGCCAGCCCCGCGCCAGATGGCCAGCATGCGCTCGGCCGCCTCGCGCGGCAACGCGTCGAACAGATCGGCGAGTTCATAGACCCGCTGGACCGACTGGCCGACCGACGGGTTGAGGAACAGCAGGATACGTTGCAGCACGGCAGCCTTCATGCCGAGCGAGCGGGCAGCAACGACAATGGGCTCGCCGGAAGGATCGCGCGCCACCCGTTCGGCAAGATCGAGCGGGATGCGGAGCGCGCGCGCCAGGGTCCGGCTGAACACCCGGCTATTGCGCTGCAGGGCGGCGGTTTCAAGCTTCGCGATGACGGCAGCGGCCGCCGGCGACGGGAGGTGCACCGAACTCATCGCCGCCGCATCGAGGTTGAACAGGATCAGACGGCGGTCTTCGCTGGTCGCCGTAAAAAACAATTCGATCAGATCGTCGGATTCGGTGGACGCCGTCGCGTTGGCAACTTCAGCGCTCGGTGTGACCTCCGCCGCGGCGGTGCGGCCCAGCCTGGCGAGAACCGCGGCCGGCGCCGCCGCGTAGCCGGCAAGGCTCGCGGCAACGGCCGCACGGGTCGCGTCGTCAACCGATTCAATCAGGCCAAGCGCCAGTTCGACGTAGCGGGTGGTTTCGTCGGTGCTGTGGGTGGGCTTTTGCACGTAAAGGTCGGTCACGACGCGCAAAAGCGTCGGTCTGACATCGACGCCGTCGCGGCAGGCCAGATCGACCAGGCCATCGAGGGTAGGGTAGGCAGTCGACTTCATCGCGGCACCAACGCTGCACAACAATCTAGGTCACCACATTAGTCCGGGCCCGTTAGCAGAGCGTTAACCTTG
>CAIMEA010000230.1 GCA_903839845.1 uncultured Hyphomicrobiales bacterium | reverse complement strand
TCGACCGCCGCGCACGTCAGCCCGACGATGCCGCCGCCGTCCTCACGCAAAGGCTCGATATGAACGTCGTACCAGCGTTGATCCGGCCCGTCGTCAAACGCGATCTCGGCATTTGACGGCTCGCCTGTCGCGAGCACAGCGAGCTTGAGCGCTTTGATGGCAGAATCGACATTACTCGGCCAAAGCTCCTCGTCGTTGCGGCCAAGGATGTCATCGACGGATAAACCGAGGAGCCCATGGCTGATCGCGGTGTAACGTAAATCGGCGTCTTGGGTATAAACGATAACATGCGATCCGCGTATCGCACTTTCGTAACGCGCGAAGCGGCCGCGCAAAAGATTGATCTCGATCGATTGCGCATCGACTTGCTGCTCGAGGCGACGGCATTCGGCCCGCAGAGTCTCGACCAGCGATCTGTCGCGTTCCGGGGCAATTCCCGCTGAATCGTCGCGCGCCATCTGAACACCTTCCGTGACCTGCCCGCGGGCCCAACGTTCGGACCCGCGTCAGGTTCACCCTCGGGTGCCGACACCATGACGAATTCTTTGTATCGCGACGGGTAAAGTCCGCGCTTAAATCAAGTCAGCTCTAAAATAACGTGCCGCTCCAACCGGAGCAGCACCGTGGTGTGAAGGCGGACATCGCAACGCGGCGTTCAACTGGCTTTGCGCTCGCGCCGTTTGGCATTGCGGGCAAAGAACAGCGCCTGGCTCAGCACCGCGGAAACGGTCGCCGGCTGGAATGGCTTAGCAATCAGGAAGGCCGGTTCCGGCCGCTCGCCGGTCAGGAAGCGCTCCGGATACGCGGTGATGAAAATCACCGGCACCTCAAAACTGCGGAGCAATTCGTTGACCGCATCGAGGCCCGAGCTGCCATCGGCCAGTTGAATGTCGGCCAGGATGACGCCCGGCTGTTTCACCTTGGCCAGCGCAATTGCCTCGCTATGGGTACGGGCGACGCCCAGCACCTTGTGCCCAAGGCCTTCGACCAACGCTTCAAGGTCGAGCGCGATGAACGTTTCGTCCTCGATGATCAGCACGTCGGTGGCGATTTCGGCGGCTAGTTCGCGGCCGGAGTCTTCGACCAGTTGACGCAGCGTCGGGACATCGACGTCGAGAACCTTGGCCGCTTCGTCTTCCGACAGCCCTTCCAGCGCCACCAGCAGGAAGGCCTGCCGCGGCATCGGAGCGATCTGGGACAGATGGCGCTCGACCGGCTGGTTGTCGTCGGGAGCCGTCGGCTGGCCGTTCACGCCGACCGAATTCCAGATCTTGGTGAACAGGCTGTAGAGCCCGATCCGGGTCGACGCGTTGCTGTCGATGACCTTGGGATCCTGGATCAGGGCTTCCAGCGTGGCCGCCACATAGGCGTCACCGGAGGCTTGGCTGCCGGTCAGGGCGCGGGCGTAACGGCGCAAATATGGCAAATGCTGTGCAACTGATTGAGATGTCGACAAGAATTCCTCCCGAAACGAAAAAGCGCCCTGGCCTCGCTGGCCGCGGCCCCCATAGGCTCCTGCGAACCTACCCCCCAGCAACGTAGCATATTGAAAAAAGTTCCCGATCCGGGGAACCATTTGCGGGGTCAAAGGTTTTGAATGCACACCAAATGGGGGGAACCTGGCTCGGTGTCGGGCAAGGGACTTTGGGGGCCATAGATGAACGATCGCGAGAAACCCGTGGGACAACAAAAACCGATGGAAACCCCAGCCGCGCACGGCAAGAAATCCGACGTCAAACCGGCCAAGCTTGGGCGCGAAGTTCAAGCCCGTCTCGGCCAGCAATTGCGCGCCATGTACGACGACGTGCTCAATCAGGGTGTGCCGGACCGGTTTGCCGATCTGATCAAACGCCTCGACGTCAACGGCAACAAGGACAAGCAGTAATGGCTATGGACGACACTGTCCGAAATTCCATTCTTGCCGCGGTTCCAAGCCTGCGCGCCTTCGCCATTTCGCTGTGCGGGAATGTCGATCGTGCCGACGACCTGGTTCAGGAAACCATGTTGCGTGCCATCGCAAATATCGACTCGTTCCAGCCGGGCACAAACATGTCGGCCTGGCTGTTTACGATCCTGCGCAATCATTTTCGGTCGGAATATCGCAAACGCCGCCGCGAAGTCGAAGATAGCGACGGCCACTATGCCGATAGTCTCAAATCGCAGCCCGAGCAGCATGGCCACATCGAATTCGCCGAATTCCGCAAGGCGCTCGGCTTCCTGCCCGCCGATCAGCGCGAAGCGCTCATTCTGGTCGGCGCCTCTGGCTTCTCGTATGAAGAAGCGGCCAATATTTGCGGCTGCGCGGTTGGCACCATCAAATCGCGGGTCAATCGCGCCCGCACCCGGCTCGCCGAAATGCTCAACGTCAACGGCGCCGACGATTTCGGACCGGACGAACAGACCCGCGCCGTCATGGCCGGCGGCGGCGAATAGCCTCCAGCTCCTTTCAAAAGATCACCGACTATTCTCTCCGGAACCGACCGGCTCGTCCGCGGGTTCACGCTTTATCGATTTATCGATCGTGTAACGGAGTATCGCCATGGCGCCGCGGCCGAGCTGGAAAGGTTATTTGAAGCTGTCTTTGGTGTCATGCGCGGTGTCGATGTATCCAGCGACGACGACCAGCCAGCGCATTCGTTTCAACATCATCAACAAGGCGACCGGCAACCGCATCCACAATGAAGTGGTCGACGCCGAAACCGGCGAGCCGGTCGAGCCCGAGGATCGCGTCAAGGGATATCAAGTCGAGAAAGGCCAATACGTCCTCCTCGACGACGAAGAACTCGACAACGTCGCTCTTGAAAGCACCCACACGATCGACATCGACGAATTCGTGCCGATGGCCGACATCGACCGGATTTATCTCGACGAGTCATATTATATAGCGCCGCAGGATGAAGTGGCGCAGGAAGCCTTCGCTGTTATCCGCGAGGCCATGCACAAAGAGGATCTCGCCGGCCTTGCCCGCGTCGTCGTCTATCGGCGCGAACGGCTGTTGCTGCTGCGGCCGCGCGGCAAAGGCCTGCTGGCGACCACCTTGCGTTACAACGATGAAGTTCGCGACGCGAGCGAATACTTCGACGAAATCCCTGCGACCAAGGTGCCGGCCGACATGCTCAAGCTGGCAACACACATTCTGGAAACCAAGAAGGGCAAATTCGATCCGGCCAAATTCGAGGACCGCTACGAAACCGCGCTCAAGGAATTGGTCAAGGCCAAGCTCGCCGGCAAGAAAACGCCGGTGGCATCCGAGTCCAGACCGAGTAATGTGGTCAACCTGATGGACGCGCTTCGCCGCAGTGCCAGGGCCGACAGTGACAAGGCTGACCGTCGCGAGGCCGCGCCGGCCCGGCGCAAGACCAGGGCTCGCAAACCGGCCGGCCCGCGCCGCAAGGTGCGAAAGGCGAGCTAGAACGGCGGTTTTCGATGGCCGGCCTGAAGACCTATCACGCCAAGCGCCGGTTCGGTGTCACCACTGAGCCAAAGGGCAAGGTCGCGCGCAAGGCCGGGCATGCTTTTGTCATCCAGAAGCGCGCCGCGCGCCGCCTGCACTACGATCTCCGTCTTGAACTCGACGGCGTCATGAAAAGCTGGGCGGTGACGCGCGGCCCCAGCCTGTCGCCGAGCGAAAAACGCCTTGCCGTGCAAGTCGAGGATCACCCCATCGACTATAACAAGTTCGAAGGGACCATCCCCGAAGGCGAATATGGCGGCGGTACGGTCATGGTCTGGGACCGCGGCACATGGTCGCCGGAGCACGATGCCCACAAGGGCCTGAAGAAAGGCCACCTGTCCTTTTTCCTCAACGGCGAGAAACTGCACGGCCTCTGGCATCTCGTGCGGTTGAGCAAGCGGCGCGGCGAGACCAAGGACAACTGGCTGCTGATAAAGTCCAACGACGACGCCGCCCGCAAGCCGCGCGCCAAAGATATATTGGAAGAAGCACCGCTCTCGGTGAAGACCGGCCGCACCATGGAAGAGATCGCCGCTGGCGGTGTGCGGGCCAAAGCTGTAAAAACGCCGGCTGCGCAGAAAAGTAAAACGGTCGCGAAGGCCAAAAAAACAAAGGCAACAAAGACAAAGCCCAATTCGGTCAAAACGGTAAAACCCAAACGCGCGCTCGCCGCCGCGACAAGGCCCCTTCGCAAGGTCTCAGCGACGGAGAAGCCGGTGGCCCTGCCCGCTTTCGTCAAGCCATGCCTGGCAACGCTCGCTGACAAAGCCCCCGACAGCGGCAATTGGATTCACGAAATTAAATTCGACGGCTACCGTCTGCAAGCCCGGCTCGAGGATGGAAAGGTCGTCCTACTTACCCGCAATGGTCTGGACTGGACGGACAAATTCTCGGCCATCGCCAAAGCCGTCGCGGCGCTGAAAGCGAAGCGGGCCTTGATTGACGGCGAGCTGGTGGTTGACGATCCCAACGGCGTCTCCAGCTTTTCGCTTCTGCAACAAGAGCTGACCTCGGGCCGTCAGGATCGCCTGGTCTTTTATGCGTTCGATCTCCTGCATCTTGATGGCGTCGACATGCGGCCGCTGCCGCTGCTTGAACGCAAGGAAGCCCTGGCCAGCCTGCTCGAACGCACGCCGAAAATCGCCGCGATCCGATTGAGCGAATCGATCGATGAAAGCGGCTCGGTCCTGCTCAAGCACGCCTGCCGGATGCATCTGGAAGGCATCGTCTCGAAACGCGGCGATGCGCCCTATCGCTCGGGCCGCGGCCATGACTGGATCAAGACCAAATGTACCGACCGGCAGGAATTCATCATTGCCGGCTTTGTCCCGGCCAGTAACGACGCCCGCGCCGTCGGCGCGCTGGTGCTCGGCGTCTTTGACAAAGGCAAGCTGCGCTATGCCGGCCGCACCGGCACCGGCTTCACCTACGCTTCAGCGCGCGACCTGTATCGCAAGCTTCAACGACTGAAGCGCGACCGCACACCCTTTGCCACACTGCCGCTCGAAGAGCGCGGTGCGCGCGGATCAATCTGGATCGAGCCGAAAGTGGTGGCCGAGGTCGATTTCCACGGCTGGACCCATGGCGACCGGGTTCGCCACGCATCTTTCCAGGGCTTGCGCGAAGATAAGGCCGCCGGCGACGTCGTTCTCGAAGTAAAGGACAAGGCGGCCGCGGCCGCCAACACGTCCGCGACCGTGAAAAAACGTAGCGCTCCAATTGGCAATGCAAGCGTCAAAAAAGCCGGCAAGAACGCCAAAGCCGTTGTCGGCTCTATCACACTGACCCATCCAGACCGCGTCTATTGGGACGATGCCGGTGTCACCAAACTGGACCTCGCCGAATACTATCGCGCGGTCTGGAAATGGATGCGCCCGCATGTCGCCGGCCGGCCGATCTCGCTGCTGCGCTGTCCGGAAGGCGCCGCCGGCCAGTGTTTCTTTCAGAAGCACGCGGCCGCCGGCATCGCCACCGATCATTTGCATCTGGTGCCGGAAAAAGGCGGCAAGATCATTGCCATCAACGACCTCGAAGGTTTGATCTCGCTCGTACAAGCCGGCGTTCTGGAGGTGCACACCCGCGGCACCACGGCCGACGACCGCGACAATGCCGACCGGCTGGTGATCGATCTCGATCCCGGCCCAGGCACCGGCTGGAAAGACGTTGTGGCCGCCGCCCGCGATGTGCGCGACAGGCTGGCCGCGCTCAAGCTCAAGAGCTTCCTTAAGACGTCAGGCGGCAAAGGTTTGCACGTCGTCCTGCCGATTGCGCCAACGCCTTGGGACGAAGCCAAAGCCTTTACCCAAGCCTTGGCCGGCGCCATGGCGGCCGACGACCCGGACCGCTATGTCGCCACCGCGACCAAAAGCAAACGCAACAAACGCATCTTTATCGACTATCTGCGCAACAGCCACGACGCGACCGCCGTCGCACCTTATTCCACCCGCGCGCGGCCGGGCGCGCCGGTGTCGGTGCCGATCGACTGGTCGGAATTGGGCGCGCTCAAGAGTGCCAGCCAATACACCGTTCTCAACCTGCCCGCGCGTCTTGAACGGCTGCGCAAGGACCCGTGGGCGACGATCGGCCGCTACAAGCAGCGCCTGCCGCACTTGAAGAAATAGAGCGTCATCCGATACCGGCGATGGAACCTGGTCGATCACCGGACGTTAGACCGCGACAATTCTCGCGGGAACGACGATGACCAATGGCACGACGAAAAATTCCAGTGGCCACGCGGCGCTGCGAAACGGCTTGGCGCCAATGGCAGCGGCCTTCTCGTCCTTCGCGCAAAAGACCGCCGTCTGGACCGGCCACCCGCTCGCCTTTCTGCTTGCCGTCGCCGTGATCGTCGTCTGGGTCGTGACCGGGCCGCTGTTCAATTACAGCGACACCTGGCAACTCGTCATCAATACGGGGACGACCATCATCACCTTCCTGATGGTGTTTCTGATCCAGAACACGCAGAACCGCGACATGCTGTCGATGCAACTGAAATTGTCCGAACTGGTGCTGGCGATGCACGGCGCCAAGAACAAATTCGCCGCTGTCGAGGATTTGAGCGATGCCGAACTGGAAGAATTGCACCAGGAGTGCCGCTCGCGCGCCGAGGCGACCTTCACGCAGATCGAACAGCGCCGGGGCAAAGGCGCGAAGCGCACCGCCGCCGCCGCCGCCGTCAAATCCCACCGCCGGACTGCGAAAGCCTGACCGCAGTCGAATGCACCGGCGCCCTTGCGTCCGCGCCCTAACAAAAAAAGCCAGCCGGGTTCGGCTGGCTTTTCGTCATTTAGCCACATGCTTGCATTATTGAGGTGGCCGGGCGAAAGTGACGGGGCGGAGACGGCTGAAGATGCGCGGAAACTGGCGGCCCGGCATGACCGGACGAATCGGCGGGATTGTTTTGGTGACGGCGGGCCTGGCGATCTTCAGCGCGCCGGGACCTGCCTGCGCGCAAAATGCCCGCGCTTTTGCCGGCCTCGCCTCCTATTACGACAAGAATTATGTCGGCAAGACCGCGGCCGGTGACCGCTATGACGGCGCCAAGTTGACCGCCGCGCACCGGACCCTGCCGTTCGGCACCCGCGTCGTCGTCACCGACAAGCGGACCAACCGATCGGTTACCGTTACGATCAACGACCGTGGCCCGTTTATCAAAGGGCGCGTCATCGACCTGTCTTACGCCGCCGCCACCGCGCTGCGCATGCAGAATCGCGGCGTGATCGCAGTGACCGCCGCCGTCGAATAAGCACCGCGACCGCCGGCGCCTGATGCCCGCCGCCGATAGCAACCCGCCCTTCGTTTACGATGGACGATTTTCGACTATAATCAGCGCGTTTTCCGCCGCGCACCAAAACCCGCGCAACCTCCCGCTCCGCCCTGCCCATTCGCCGGCGTCCCAAAGGAATCCCCATGCCCGCCAAGCGCCCTGCGCCTCGCCTCGCCATTCCCAGCGAGGATCAAATGACCGGCGCCCAACGCGACCTGATGGACAAGATCCGGTCCGGGCCGCGCGGCAAGTCGGTGACGCCGCGCGGGCCGTTCGCGGTCTGGCTCCATGCGCCGGAATTCGGTCAACTGGCGCAGGCGCTGGGCGGCCACTGCCGGTACAAGACCGGCGTCCCGGCCCGGCTGTCCGAATTCGCCATTCTGTGCACGGCGAGACTCTGGAAGGCGCAATACGAATGGTTTGCCCATGAACCGCCGGCCTTGGCGGCCGGCGTCAAACCTAAGACCATTCAGGATTTGCGCGCCGGACGCATGCCGAAGTCGGCCGCCAAGGACGAGCGCGCGATCTATGACTTCATCCAGGAGATCTATAAAAAACGCCGTGTCAGCGCCCGCACCTTCAAACGGGTGCAGGGATTTATCGGCGATGCCGCAACCGTCGAACTGGTCGGCATCCTTGGCTACTACGTCATGATCTCGATGACGCTCAACGTCTTCCAGATGCTGCCGCCGCCGGAAACCAAGCTGGCTTTCGCCGAGCCTCAGGCATGATGGTGATCGCGGTCGTTTAATGCTGAACAAATGTTCAGGATAAGGCAATAATCCGGCGAGCCTCGTGCAACCATAGTTCCTTTGCCGCGTTGATCTGCCGCAACGGGAACAACCGAGGAGCTGATTATGAAATTTGCAATTATGGGTGTCGTGCTTGCTGCCACCGTTATGAATGCGCTGCCGGCATCCGCCGAAGTGGTCATCCGCGCCGGCGAAGGCGGCGTCGCCGTCGGCGAACGTCACCACGATCGCGGCTGGCGCCGTCACCATGCCGAATGCCGGGTGATCCGCACGCGCACCGTGACGCCGAGCGGCCGGGTCATCATCAAGACCCGCCGTAGCTGCTGACGGCGCGGCATCGAAGCAAATGCTAAAAATCCCGGCGCCGGTGGCGTCGGGATTTTTCGCGTCGTACTTTAATGCTTCATATTCATTCCGGGCATCGTGTGGCCGCTGGCCGCCCCCGGGCTTTGCGCGCCGAGACCTTCGACGGCGAAGTCGACATCGACCTTGCCGGCCTTTTCAAACTGCAACGTCGCCTTCACATGCTGGCCCTGGATGAGTTGCTGCTTGAGCCCCATGAACATCACGTGATAGCTGCCGGGCTTGAATTCAATCGTCTCGCCCGGCTTGATCTCGAGTCCGTCGGCCAGCTCGCGCATTTTCATCACGCCATTGTCCATGCTCATCTCATGGACTTCGAAGCGGGCGGCGATATCGACCGCGCCGCCGGTCAACCGATCGGGCGCCGTGCCGGTATTGGTGATTGTTAAATAGCCGCCGCCGACCGCCGCGCCTTTCGGTGTGGCGCGGGTCCACGGCGCGGAGATTTTCAGCGTACCGACGGTAACGTCGCCGGCCAGCGCCGGCGTTGCCGACAAAGCGGCAATGACAGCGGCGGCAATCATGGAAAAACGGGACATTGAAGTTGCTCCTGACAGCGCAGGCGTGCCGCTGTTAGCGCGCACAGCCTGGCGATTGAAATTATAAACGAACGCTAAAGCACGCTGTCAGGCGAGCGGCGGCGCGCGCGGAATTTGCGGGTGCCGGGTCGCCGCTTGCGCCGCCGCTTCAAGCTCAAGGATTGGCGTCAAACGCCAGGCATATTTTGGATCGTAGACCGTCGCGCCCGGGGCTGCCGCGGCGACGCCTTGCGCGCAACACTGCGTGCCGCAACCGGCGGCACAGGGACAGCCTGTCTCATGACCGGCCGGCTTATGCGTATCGGCGGTCGACGAAATACACGGACCCTCGCCCGGCAACGCGCCGGCCGCGACTGAAAGCGGCAGCAACAGCGCCTGCAGCACGACCATATAGATGGCGACCAGCGAAAAGTATCGCCGATACAGGGAGGATCGATTCATCGCGGCAAGTTTAGGCGCTGCGCGGATCAGCGTCCACCCGGCAAGCCGGTCAGGCCGATGCCGGATAGAGCTTGATCAGCTTGTTCTGCTCGAACAGGCTTGAGACGAATTCGCCGACTTTGGTCGGATGAAACCCGCGCGCGCGGTTGCAATGGCCGATCTGGAACAGCAATTGCTGCTGCGCCGCCAGGCGGCGGTAGCACTCGCGCACGCCAAGATGCGGATCCCAGCAATCGATCGACTCGCCGCCAATGCCGTTGATTTCAACAATGGCGAAATCCTCGCCCCGCATCAGGGCTTCGATCGTATCGAAGCGCAGATCGAAACGGCCGTAGTGGAATTCCGTCATGCTGCGGCCGATTGCGTCGAAACGCGCCTCAAGCGCCGGCGTGATATGGCGGCAGGCGTCGCGGTACAATGCTCCGGCGCGCTGGTTGCCGATCAGCGCGATGCGCACGACCTCGCCGCGCTGCGGCACCCGATCGAGATCGTTGGCGCTAACGCCGCGATGGGTCGGGTCGACGCCTAGATGCAACGACGACTTCCATTGTGCACGGGCGTCGCCATTGATGAGATCGCGCACCGTCATGCTGCCATTGCCGACCACATGCGGGAAATAGCGCAATGTCAGCGACACGATACGCCCCCTGGCCTCGCCCGGCAGACGCGCATAGAGCACGGCGGCTTCGGCCGGATAAGGCACATAACGCTGCAACACCACCGTATGGGCTTCCGGGAAGTTGCTGATGTAGCAGGCGAGGCCGCCGCTGTCGTCGATGCGCCGCACGCCGTGACCGTGCCAGCCGATATCGGGCTTGGCGATCAACGGAAAATCAAGGCCCTTATCGGCCAGCGCGCGTTCGGCGCGCGCGATGTCGGCCGCCGGATCCTGCGCATCGGGGGTCCGGTTGACCAGGACAAAGTCGGCGATCCATTTGCGCTCTTCCGGCGCGACATCCTGGAAATACGAACTCTTGGTTTCGCCCCACATGCCGCCGGTAAAGATCGTCGGATTGGCCGCGGTCGGCAAGGTCATTGAGCGATGCTTTAGGCCGAGCCTGATCCAGTTGAGCACAAGCGGCAGATAGAACAGCGCCGGCGGAATTCGCTCGGCCATGGCGACTTTGCGGTCGGCGCGCGACAATGGCGGCATGCCGAAGCTGTTATTGGGCAGCGTCGCGTCCTGGGCAATTTCCACTTCGATCGGATCGCGGAACGCGAAAATGCGCTTGCGCGCGAAGCTGGTCGCGCCGATGGCGGCAAACAATAGCGGCCACGCCCAAAAGCCAATGCGGTCATCAAGCGCATCGCCGAACACGATCACCAGATATAGCATCAGCGGCAGGTAAAATGCCGACACGATAAGGCTGGCGGCGGCGAACCGCCAAAACGATACCCGCGCCCAGCCGCAGGCGATGAAGGCGACGAAGACGATGCCGGGCACGACCCGGCACAGCGCCACCAGGCCGAAGACATTGCGCTTGAGTGTGTCGCTAACGCGCCGCACCCGGCCGTCAACGGCATAGCGCGACAACCACGGGACATAACGGGCGGCGGCGCCGATGCCGTAAAGCGCGAAATCGCTGGCGACAATGCCGCCATAGATGCTCAGCACGACCAAAGTCGTCGGCATCAATTTGTTCACGATGAGATAGCCGCCGAGGATGATCGCAAGATCCTCATGCGCAAACGGCAGTACGACCAAAGAGGTAATCTTTGTAAGGGCGGACAAATCCGCGGTCAGGATTTGCCCAAACCCCGCTAATGATTGAAACAAGTGCTACCCCGATCCCCCACGAAGGCCTTCCTGATGAAAGGCAAGGCCTGTCGTTTTTATGCTTACGGCCCTAAAGGTTATTTTGGCCTAACAAGCCCTGCCGGACAAGAAACTTCAATCCCGCAACGCGCAATATGCTGAATCCCTGCGCAGCTCGCAAAAAATTGTTGCGCTGCGGCCACAACGTAATTTCACTTGTTTTCCAAAGGGGTCGGTCGGCTATCCGGATACCGAGCGATTTCGGCGGCGTCCCGCAATGCGTGCGGCGTCTGACATCCCAACTGCGGCATGGGTCGAATGTCGCCGCGCGCCGTGATAGGCATTCTCCGCATGACGAGCGATTTAACGCCCTCGCCGCGGCGCGGCGCGCGGATTTTGAATTTCCGACGTCGCCAGCCGGCGCCCCACCCGCTGAGGCACCCGCCGAGTCATGGCGGCTCGGCGCCCGGATTGAGCCAATACGAGCGCGACAACACGCCGGAGGACGACTATCGGCATCGCATGATCGTCAATCTGGCGGCGTTTTTGTTCGTTCTCGTTCTGGTTTGCGTCGGATATTGGCTGGCCGACACCATGGCGCGCATGCGCAAGGACCAGGATTGCGTGCTGAGCGGACGGCGCGGTTGCAGCCCGGTCAGCGTCGACATTCCGCGAAATCGCTGGTGAGCCCGGCCGCATCGGCTTCGCCGTGGACCTTGCGGGGGTTAAGTCCCCGAAATTGACCGTTTTAGCCTTAAAACAGGCGCCGCCATTGAACTTGACCCTCTGCTTCGCTATACGGGCGAACGACGGTTAGCCGGCAAAAATGCCGGGCCGGGGCTGATCCGCTTGGGCGTCGCGCCCCACACCTTGGGCAATTGTCAGAACTCAAATTAAATCAGAGAGTTATCGATGTCCTCCACGTTCGAAACGATCGCCAATATTATCGCCGAAACGTGCGATATCCCGCGTGATTCCATTACGGCCGAAAGCCACGCTATTAACGATCTCGGCATCGATAGCCTGGATTTCCTCGATATCGCCTTCGCCATCGACAAGGCGTTCGGAATCAAGCTCCCGCTCGAGCAATGGACCCAGGAAGTCAGCGACGGCAAAGCGACTACCGACCAGTATTTCGTGCTCAAGAACCTTGCCGCCCGCATCGACGAACTCGTCGCTGCCAAGGGGGCCTAAATCACGGCACCGCATGCGGCTCGAGTATTTTCAACTCATCGATCGCATCGTCGACCTCAATCTCGCGGATCGCAAGATCAACTGTGAGGCGACGGTTCCAACGGCGAGCACAATCTTCGAAGGTCACTTCCCCGGCTATCCGTTGATGCCGGGGGTCTTGCTGGTGGAAGCGATGGCGCAGACGTCGGGCTGGCTTGTTGTCGCCGCCAACAGATTCGAGCGCATGCCGTTTCTCGCCTCGGTCAAGGACGCCAAGTTACGGACCTTCGTTCGTCCCGGCCAAGTTCTGGCGATCACCTCGCATCTGGAGCATGAAGGCTCCGGTTACGCGGTGCTCAACGCCAAGATCAGTTCCGACGGCAAGGCCGTTGCCGACGCCACCCTCACCTTGCGGGTGCTTGATTTTCCCAATGCCGAAATGGCGGAACAGATGCGCAAGCAGGCCGACACTATTGGATTGAAGATCGAGGCGCGCGCCAATGGCTGACGCGCCGCGCGAGGTCTGGATCACAGGTATCGGCATCGTTTCATGTCTGGGTGAAGGCGGCGATGCCCATTGGCAAAAGCTGATGGCGGCAAAGCCTTCAGGCAATTCTTCGCTTTTTCCACCGTTCATCGTGCATCCGATTGCGCCGATCAATTTCGACACGCAGATCCCGAAAAAGGGCGATCAGCGCCAGATGGATTCCTGGCAGCGCATCGGCACCTATGCCGCCGGTCTTGCGCTCGATTCCGCGGGAGCAAAAGGCAATCCCGAGCTTCTTTCGCGCATGGATATGATCGTCGCCGCCGGCGGCGGCGAGCGCGATCTCAATGTCGACTCGGTCATTCTCACCGGCACGCCGCAAGCGGCCAATCCGGCCGCTTTCCTCAACGAGAAACTGATGGGCGACCTGCGCCCGACGCTTTTCCTGGCGCAGCTTTCCAATCTTCTCGCCGGCAATATTTCGATCGTGCACGGCGTCACCGGTTCGTCGCGCACTTTCATGGGCGAGGAATCGTCCGGCGTCGACGCCGTTCGGATCGCCCACTCCCGCATCGCCGCCGGGCAAAGCGATATCGCGCTGGTCGGCGGCGCCCAAAATGGCGAGCGGCCGGATCAATTGATGCTGTATGAATTTGCCGGCAACTGCCTCAAGGAGCCGTTCAAATCGGTCTGGGAACGCGGCGAGACCGGTGGCGGTTTTGCTCTCGGCTCGCTCGGCGCATTTTTGGTGATCGAAGCGCGCGAACATGCCGAAAAGCGCGGCGCCAAACCGCTCGCGCGCCTGACGGCGGTTCTCTCCGATCGCTCCAACCGCAAGCCCGGCGCCGCCACGGCGACGCTGTCCCGGCTGTGGGACAAGCTCAAGGACAAGGTCAAAGCCGGCCATGCCGCCGTCCTATCGGGCGCCTCAGGCGCCAAGGCGGCGACTGCCGAGGAACGAGCCTTTCTTGAAGCACAAGTTTTGGCGGCCAATGGCGACCTTGCCGTTCGCGCCACCGGCTCCTATCTCGGACATGGGATAGAACCGCAATTCCCGATGAATCTGGCCCTGGCGGTTGTCGCTTTGGGTCACGGTCAACTTTTCCCGCCGAGCGATGCCAGCGGGCTGGAAACGCCAATGAGCGCTTCATTGGATCAGGTTCTGGTCACCGGCGTCGGGCATTGGCGTGGTGAAGGACTGGCGCTGGTCGAGCGCGTCGGCTGACGGAGGGCACGCAGATGGCATCGGGCAATAGTCGTTCAGGCCTGGATAAATTCGGCCGGCCGCTGGTGGTCGTCACCGGTCTCGGCGTCGTCACATCGCTCGGCGCCGGCAAGGCAGAGAACTGGGCCAGGCTCACCGCCGGCCAATCCGGCATTCGCGCCATCACCCGCTTTCCGACCGACGGCCTCAAGACCCGCATCGCCGGAACGATCGACTTCTTGGCCCCACAATCCTCAACGGCGGCCTTGGCCGAATCTCTGGCCGATCTGGTCGCCGAAGAAGCCATCGCCGAATCCGGCCTTGGCACGTCCGGTAATTTCCCCGGCCCCCTGTTCCTCGCCGTTCCGCCGATCGAAATCGAATGGACGCAGCGCATCGAAGTCGGCAGCCGTTCCGGCAGCAATGACAAGACGACTTATGCCGAGCTGATACGCGTTGCCCCCCAGTTTCCCGACTATCATCAGCGTTTCATGTTCGGCTCGGTCGCCGACCATCTGGCCGAGAAATTCGGCACACAAGGTTCGCCGATTTCGCTGTCGACCGCCTGCGCCTCCGGCGCCAGCGCTATCCATCTCGGCGTCGAAGCGATCCGCCGTGGCGAGACTGACGCGGCCCTCTGCATCGGCACCGATGGTTCGGTCAATCCGGAAGCCCTGGTCCGCTTTTCGCTGCTGTCGGCGCTGTCGACCAGCAACGACAATCCGCAAGCCGCGTCGCGGCCATTCTCCAAGAACCGCGACGGCTTCGTCATGGCCGAAGGCGCAGGCGCGCTGGTGCTGGAAAGCTACGACTCGGCCATCGCGCGCGGCGCCAGAATCATCGGCATTCTCGAAGGCTGCGGCGAAATGACCGACGCCTTTCATCGCACCCGCTCCAGCCCGGACGGCAAGCCGATCATCGGCTGCATCGCCAATGCTATCAGGGATGCCGGCCTGACCCCCGACGACATCGACTACGTCAACGCGCACGGCACCTCGACGCCGGAAAACGACAAGATGGAATATCTCGGCGTCTCGACCGTATTGGGCGAGCGCGCCACGACTGTGCCGATCTCGTCGAACAAATCGATGATCGGTCATACTTTGTCGGCGGCCGGCGCGGTCGAGGCCGTATTCTCGCTGCTGACGCTGAACAACCAGCGCATTCCGCCCACCATCAATCACGACATCCCCGACCCGGCCATTTTGATGGACGTTGTCCCCAACAAGGCCCGCGACGCCCGCGTCACCCACGCCATTTCCAATTCGTTCGGCTTCGGCGGACAGAATGTGTCCCTGGTGATGGGGCTGGAGCCGGCATAACGTACGCCTGCATTTTTCGTCGCCGGCCAAAGAGAACCCATGCGCGCACTCCAACTTATCGGCGACCGCAAGCTCGAACTCGTCGAGGTGCCGCCACCCCCGCCGCCCGCCGAGGGCGAAGTGCAGGTCCGCATCAAGGCGGTCGCGCTTAATCATCTCGACGTCTGGGGCTTTCGCGGCATGGCCTTCGCCAAGCGCAAGCTGCCGCTGGTCGTCGGCGCCGAAGCCTCGGCCGAGATCGCCGCTGTCGGCGCTGGCGTCAATCAGTTCAAAACCGGCGACAAGGTGGTCATGTATGGCGCGATGACCTGTGGGCATTGCGATGCCTGCCGCGAAGGCCGCGACAATCTGTGCGAAAACGTCGCCGGCATCATGGGCTTTCATCTCGACGGCTTTGCCCGCGATCTGATCAATCTGCCAGCCCGTCTCGTTATTCCGGTGCCGGCCGGCGTGTCGGTGCGCGACGCGACTTGCGCGCCGATCGCCTTCGGCACCACCGAGCACATGCTGTTCGACAATGCCAAGTTGAAGCCCGGCGAGACCATCCTCGTACATGCCGCCGGCTCCGGCATTGGCTCGGTCGCCATCAAGATGGCCAAGGCTTTGGGCTGCACCGTCATCACCACCGTCGGCGACGATACAAAAGCCGAGAAGGCCAAGGCGCTCGGCGCCGATCACGTCATCAACTACAAGACCGAACGCTTTGAAGGCGTCGTGCGCAAGATCACCAAGAAGAAGGGCGTCGATGTCGTGTTCGAGCATGTCGGCGGCGAAGGCTTCAACGCCTCGCTGTTCTGCCTCAAGCGCGGCGGAAGGCTGGTAACCTGCGGCTCGACAGCCGGGCCGACCGTCACCATTAATCTCATGCAGCTGTTTCAGCAGCAGTATAAAATTCTCGCCTCCTTCGGCTGCAACATGCGCAACATTCGCGACTGTCTTTCGAAGATGGCCGCCGGCATGGCGCCGATCATCGACAGCGAATTTTCACTCGGCGACTTCGAACGCGGCCTCGAGCGGCTGGAAGGCCGTCAGGTGTTCGGCAAAGTGATTGTCAATTTCTGATGCTGACCTGGATCAAACGCCGTTTGCGTTACACCTTGAAGAACGTCGGCGGCGCCGTTGCCGGCAACCTCGCAGTCGGCCTGCTCGGTCTGATGCGACGGGTCGCTCCCGAAACGATGGCGAATATAGGCGCGTATCTCGCGCGCAGCCTTGGCCCGTTGTTCAAGGAAGACCGGATCGCGCGCGAGCAACTGGTCCTGGCGTTCCCGGAGAAATCCGCCGCCGAGATCGAAGCGATCCTGCGTGGCTCATGGGACAATCTCGGCCGCGTCGCCGCCGAATTTGCCCAGCTTGACCGGCTGTGGGACTACGACCCCGACCACCCGGAAAGGCCGAGCCGCGTCGAATTTCGCCAGGTCGATACAGAGCGCTTCGATCGCCTCGCCAATGATGGCAAGCCGGCGCTGATCTTTGCCGCGCATCTGGCCAACTGGGAATTGCCGGCGATCTGCGCCGCGACGCATAAGCTCGACAGCGCGGTCTTGTACCGCCGCCCGAACATCGCGGCCGTCGAACGCTGGCTGCGCCAGACCCGCAGCGCCAGCATGGGCGCGTTGATCGCCACCGGGCTCGACGCGCCGATGAAAATCGCCGACGCGCTCAAGCGCGGACTGCATGTCGGCATGCTGGTCGATCAGTATTTCGTCCGCGGCGTCGAGGTCACCTTCTTCGGCCAGCGCACCATGGCCAATCCGCTATTGGCGCGGCTTGCCCAGCATTTCGACTGCCCGATCCACGGCACCCGCATCGTGCGCCTGCCCGGCCACCGTTTCCGCGTCGAACTGACCGAGGAAATCCAGCCGGCGCGCGATGCTCAAGGCAAGCTTGACGTCGCCGCCACCACCCAGCTCATCATCAACGTGATCGAGGGCTGGATTCGTGAACATCCCGCGCAGTGGCTTTGGCAGCATCGCCGTTGGCGGCCAGAGGACATGAAGCGCCGCGACGAGGCGCAGCTTCAGGCCGGGGCGTAAGGCTCAGCTTTTGGTCGGCAGGCCCGCCGCCTTCCAAGCGATGATGCCACCCGCCATATGGGCGCTATAGGGATAGCCGGCGTCCTGGGCGGCGACCGAGGCGGTAATCGAGCGCCGGCCGGAGCGGCAGGCGAACACCACCTGCTTGCCTTGCGGATCGGGAATGGCGGCCGGATCGAACGCCGACAGCGGCACAATCACCGCGTCGGGATAGGCCTCGACGGCCGTCTCGTTGAGTTCGCGCACATCCACCAGCAGCATGCGCCCGGCGCGCAAGCCCGCCGCCACCTCGTCCGGCGTCAGATTGGTCACTTCGTCGGCGCGCGGCATTTCATCGGCCATGGCGGAACTCCATCGAGCGGGACTTGAGACAAATGCGGATCGACCGCGAAAACAGGCCCGATTTCTAGCCGGATTTCGGGTCGTGCGCACGCGCCTTTTTCCGCCGCCGCCGCTGCTTCAGACGGTCACCTGCGTGCCCACTTCGACAACCCGCCCTGTCGGAATCTGGAAATAGTCGGTGGCATCGTTGGCCGTGCGCGTCAGGCTGATGAACAGCCGGTCCTGCCAACGCGGCATGCCGGATTTGGCGGCCGGCTTGAGCAAGCGCCGCGACAGGAAGAACGAGGTCGACATGATGTCGAACGTCCAGCCGGAGCGGCGCGCGATCGCCAGGGCCTTTGGCACGTTCGGCTGTTCCATGAAGCCGAAGCGCAGCACGACGCGCAGGAATGTCTCGCCAACCGGTTCGATGCGCACCCTTTCGGCTGGATTGACGCGCGGCGTATCGGCCGTTCCGACCGTCAGGATGACGTTCTTTTCGTGCAGCACTTTGTAGTGTTTGAGGCTGTGCATCAGCGCGGTCGGCGCAAAGCCGGGATCGCCGGTCAGGAACACCGCCGTGCCGGGTACGCGGATCGGCGGCTTCCTCTCCAGGCTGCTGACCAATGTGTCGAGCGGAATTTCCAGCTTGCGGGTCTTCATCACCAGCAGGCGGCTGCCGCGCCGCCACGTATACATCAACACCATGACGATGGCGCCGAGCGCCAGCGGCATCCAGCCGCCTTCGGCGATCTTGAGCATGTTGGCCGCCAGGAACGTCATGTCGATGAACAGAAACGGCAGCATCAACGCCAGTGCGCCGATGAGGGGCCAGCGCCAGACATGCCGGATGACGACGATCGCCATCAATGCGGTGACCACCATCGTGCCAGTCACGGCAATGCCGTAGGCCGACGCCAGCGAACTCGACGACCGGAACAGCGCCACCAGCAACAGCACGCCGACGAGGATCAGCATGTTGACGCGCGGCATGTAGATTTGTCCGAACAGCGCTTCCGAGGTGTGACGAATTTCCAGGCGCGGCAACAGGCCGAGCTGGATCGCCTGCCGCGTCAGCGAATAGGCGCCGGTGATGACCGCCTGGCTGGCGATCACGGTCGCCGCGGTCGCCAGGATCACCATCGGCAACAGCGCCCAGTCCGGAAACAGCAAGAAGAACGGGTTTTCAATTGCCTTCGGATCGGCCAGCACCAGCGCACCTTGCCCGAGGTAATTGACAATGAGCGCCGGCAGCACGACGGCAAGCCAGGCGATACGGATTGGTCCACGGCCAAAGTGCCCAAGATCGGCATAAAGCGCCTCTGCCCCGGTCATGACCAGGAACACGGCGCCGAGCGTATAGAAGCCGATCAGACCGTGGTTCAGCAGAAAGTTGACGCCGTAATATGGATTGAACGCCAGCAGCACCGACCAGTTCTGACCAATGTGCCAAAGCCCGCCGACCGCTAAAGCGACGAACCACACCATCATGACCGGCCCAAAGAACGCCGCGACACTCGCCGTGCCGCGCGATTGCACCGCGAACAAGACGATTAGAATGATGACGGTGATCGGCACGACATAAGGCTCGAAGGCCGGCGTCACGATCTTCATGCCCTCGACCGCCGACAGGACGGACAAGGCCGGCGTGATGATCGCGTCGCCATAGAACAAGGCGCCGCTGATGATGCCGAGCAGGATGATCAGGCCATTGCCGCGGCCAAGCGCGCGGGACGCCAGCGCCATCAAGGCCAAGGTGCCGCCCTCGCCGTGGTTATCGGCGCGCAACAGGATGATGACGTATTTGACCGTCACCACCAGAAACAGTCCCCAGATGATCAATGAGAGAATGCCGAGGATGATCGGCGCGGTGACAGGATTGCCATGTCCCGCGGCGGCCGCCACCGACTCGCGAAAGGCGTAAAGCGGGCTGGTGCCGATATCGCCATAGACGACGCCGATGCTGCCGACCGTCAGCGCCCAGAAGCTCGCTTTGTGCCCATGCTCTGCGTTATCGGCGGCACCGTGCTGGTCGCCGTTTGCGACCCCTTGTTGAGACATTTTACCAGACCTTCTTCGCGACGCGGCGGTTCGGAGCTGCGCGGGGCTTATAGCGGAATCGGGCCCGCTGGAATACCTGCCGCCACAAGCCTGAAAACGTCATCGTTTTCGTTGCGATTTATCAAATCATAACCGGGGACGGGCCTGCCTTCGTTGGCGTTCAGACCGTGACCTGCGTGCCCACTTCCACCACCCGACCGGTCGGAATCTGGAAGAAGTCGGTTGCATCGGACGCCGAACGCGCCAGCGCGATGAACAGATGGTCCTGCCAGCCCGGCATGCCGGACTGCGACGATGGTCGCAGCGTGCGGCGCGACAGGAAGAACGAGGTCGACATGATATCGAACTGCCAGCCATGCTTGCGCGCGATCGCCAGGGCTTTGGGCACGTTAGGCTCATCCATATAGCCGAACTTCAATGTCACCCGCGCGAAGTGTTCGGACAACGGTGTGTACTGCACGCGCTCGTCATCCGGCACGCGTGGCGTGTCGGCGGTGACGATGGTGAGAATGACGTTGTGCGTGTGCAGCACCTTGTTGTGCTTGAGATTGTGCAGCATCGCCGTCGGCGCGAATTCCGGATCGCTGGTCAGGAACACCGCGGTGCCGGGCACGATATGCGGCGGCTTTTTCTCCAGGCTACGGAACAAAGTATCAATCGGCACTTCGGTGCGCCGCGTCTTGCTGATGAGAATTCCCGAGCCGCGCCGCCACGTCAGAATCAACATCACCATGGTGATGCCGAACAACAGCGGCGCCCAGGCGCCTTCGAACAATTTCAGCATATTGGCGGAAAAGAACGTAGCGTCGACGACGACGAAAGGAACGATCAGCAGCAGCGCCTGCCACAGTTTCCATTTCCACAAATGCCAGACGACGAAGAAGCCGAGCAGCGTATCCATCACCATGGTGGTCGCCACCGCGATGCCATAGGCCGACGCCAACGCACCCGATGTGCGGAACAATCCGACCAGCAGCAGCACGCCGATCAGCAGCGCGATGGTGACGCGCGGTATATAAATCTGACCGACATGCGACGCCGACGTGTGCAGAATCGCGAGGCGCGGCAGGAGACCGAGCTGGATCGCCTGATGCACCAGCGAATAGGCGCCGGTGATGACGGCTTGACTTGCGATCACCGTCGCCGCGGTCGCCATCAGGATCATCGGCACCAGGAAGGCTTCTGGCACCAGCCGGTAGAACGGATTTTCGATCGACGCCGGATCGGCCAGCACCTTGGCGCCCTGCCCGAAATAGTTGATCAGCAGCGACGGCAACACCAGGCCGAGCCAGGCGAACTGGATTGGCCGCCGGCCGAAATGGCCAAGATCGGCATACAGCGCCTCGCCGCCAGTGACGACCAGAAACACCGCACCCAATGTGACCAAGCCGACATGGCCGTGATTGAGCAGGAATGAAACGCCGTAGAGCGGATTAAGCGCCAGCAGCACATGCGGGTCGTCGGCGATATGGGTGGCGCCGGCAATGGCGATGGCCACGAACCAGACCAGCATGACCGGCCCGAACAACGCCGCCACCTTGGCGGTGCCGCTGCTTTGCGCGGCGAACAAGCCGATCAGGATGATGACGGCAAGAGGCGCGACGAATTCGGCGAAGGCCGGATTGGCGAGCTTGAGTCCTTCGACCGCCGACAGCACCGAGATCGCCGGCGTGATGACCGAGTCGCCGAGGAACATCGACGCGCCGATGACGCCGAGAAGCAGGATAAAGGGCGTGCGGCGGCCGGCCGCGCGGGTCGCCAGCGCCATCAGCGACAAAGTACCGCCCTCGCCGTTATTGTCGGCCCGCAACAGCAACAGCACATATTTCAGCGTCACGGTGACGATCAGCGCCCAGACGATGAGCGACAAAACGCCGAGCACAATGTCGCTGGTGACGCCGCGGTCGCTGCTGGCCGCCAGTACCGCTTCGCGGAACGCATAAAGCGGGCTGGTGCCGATATCGCCATAGACGACGCCGACGCTGCCGACGGCGAGCGCGACGAAGCTGGGTGGCGCGACCTGGCCGTGGCTCGCATTGGGTGGCTCGGCCCGGACTGCCGTTTCGTTCACGCTATCTCTCATGAAAGTCGTGCAAGGGCCCTGCTAACGGGACCGGAAGGCCGCGCTTATAACATCGAGGCAGGCGCGAGAATACCGGTGTTCGGCCAATGCCTGTTGATGAAAATCAACCGCGCCGGAACTCTTCGAGCCGGTGTTTAGGGGCTCAAATCGGCGGGAATCGGCGGCTCTTCCCGCATCAGGGTAATGGTCACCCGGCGGTTCGGCGACATCGAGGGATTGTCCGGGAACAACGGCTCGTTGTCGGCTTTGCCGGCGACCATGTAGAAATTGGCCGGCGGTACGCCTTCGGCGGCGAGGATCTGGCGCACCGCATTGGCGCGGTCGGCCGATAGTTCCCATGGACCATAACCGGGCTTCGGCGGAACCTTGCTGGTCGCGGTGTGGCCGGAAATTGAAATGCGGAACGGCATCGCCTTGAGCGATGGCGCCAGTTTCTGGATCATCTGACGCGTGCGCTCGTATGGCTCCTTGGCGCCATCGGCGAACATCGACCGGCCGTCCTGATCGACGATCTCGATGTTGAGGCCCTGCTTGGTTTCCTCCAGCATGATGTGCTTGGAGGCTTCGGAAATCTCCGGCATGTTCTGCAGGGCCTGGCGCAGCGACGCCGACGCCAGCGCGAATTTGCGGTCTTCCTTGAAGCGTGCGCCGTAGCTGCGGTTGCGGTCGTTGTCGTCCGGCGCCGGCGTCGCCGAGGCATCTTTCGGATCGATATTGGCGACGTTCTTGAGTTTCGGCCGGGTCGGCAGCCCCATGACCTCGATGACGCCTGAATAGCGCACCTTGTCCTGCACGCCAAAGGCATCGCGCATCGAGCCGGCAACGACCTGCAGTTTGGCCGCGTCCTGGGTCGAGAACGCAACCAGCATCACGAAAAACGCGACCAACAGCGCCATCAAATCGGCGAAGGTGACGAACCAGCCGTGGCCGCCTGCGTGTCCGCGATTTTTCTTGGCCATTCCCGTTTACCCGTCAGGCCGCGGCAGGCGCGGCTTCGGATTCGTCGGCGGCGTGGCGATGTTTCTCCGGCAGATAGGCCAGCAGCATCTCGCGCACCATGGTCGGGCTTTTCGCTTCGCGGATCATCAGAATGCCGTCGATGATCAGCGAGCGATTGACTTCCTCTTCGACGAGTTTGCCATGCAGCTTGTCGGCGATCGGCAGGCAGAACATGTTGGCGATGGTGGCGCCGTAGAACGTCGCCAACAGCGCGCCGGCCATGAACGGGCCGAGCTTGGAAGGGTCCTGCATGTTCGAGAACATCTGCACCATGCCGATCAGCGTGCCGATCATGCCGAAGGCCGGCGCGCAGTCGCCGATCGCGCGGTAGATCTTCTGGCCCTCGTCGAGATGGGTGAGAAAGTTGTCGCGGTCGCGCTCGAGATTGTCGCGGATGAAATTGGTGTCGTAACCGTCGGCCACGAAACGGATGCCTTTGGCCAGGAACGGATCGTCGATCTCGACTTTTTCCAGACCGACCGGCCCCGATTTGCGGGCGACCTCGGCGATGCCGGCGATTTCGTCGACCAGTTCGCGCTGCGACGTGCGGCGCATGGTGAAGGCGAACTTCATGCCGAGCGGCATACCGTGCATGATCGCGGCAAAGGGAAAGCGGATCAGGGTGGCGGCAAAGCAGCCGCCGAAGATCAGGATCGCCGCATGTTCGGACACGAACATGTGCAGATCGCCGCCCATCAGAATGACGAGTGTGAGAACGCCGACGCCGGCGGCCAGGCCCAGACTTGTCGCTAAATCCATAACGCTACCCCACCGACGCAAAACCACACCGGAGCCCTGCAAACAGGCTCCGCACCGAAACCCTAGACCGACGCTGTTAAGAGGCCGTAAAGGCTACCGGCCGATGAAATGAATCTGCCCGTCCGGCGCCGACAAACCTGTGATCCGGCAGACAGATGCTGTAAAAAACCCTGCGAAAGGGTATCAAGGCCGCCGGCGAACGGGCCTGGTGCCTTAAAGAAGAATTAACCTGAGGAGAACGACCCATGCGCGATATTGGCCATTTCATCGGCGGCAAGACGGTCAAGGGCGCCTCCGGGCGCACTGGCGACGTCTTCGACCCCAATACCGGTGATGTGCAGGCCAAGGTAGCGCTCGCCAGCAAATCGGAAGTTGAGGCGGCGATCGCCAATGCCGAAGCCGCGCAGCCGGCCTGGGCGGCGACCAACCCGCAACGGCGCGCCCGCGTCATGTTCAAATTCCTCGAACTCGTGAACAAGGAATACGACGCCCTCGCCAAGCTGCTGTCGTCCGAGCACGGTAAGACGGTACCGGACGCGCGCGGCGATATTCAGCGCGGCCTTGAAGTGGTCGAGTTCGCCTACGGCATTCCACATCTGTTGAAAGGCGAATACACCGAAGGCGCCGGCCCCGGCATCGATCTTTATTCGGTGCGCCAGCCACTCGGCGTCGTCGCCGGCATCACGCCGTTCAATTTCCCGGCGATGATCCCGTTATGGAAATGCGCGCCGGCCATCGCCTGCGGCAACGCCTTCGTCCTCAAGCCGTCCGAGCGCGATCCGTCCGTGCCGATGCGCATCGCCGAATTGTTTCTTGAGGCCGGATTGCCGCCGGGCATCCTCAACGTCGTCAACGGCGACAAGGAAGCGGTCGATACGCTGCTGACCGATCGCCGCATCCAGGCGGTCGGCTTCGTCGGCTCCTCCGACATCGCGCAATACATCTATGCGACCGCGGCCGCGCACGGCAAACGCGCGCAGTGTTTCGGCGGCGCCAAGAACCACATGATCGTCATGCCGGATGCCGACATCGACCAGGCGGTCGACGCCTTGATCGGCGCCGGCTACGGCTCGGCCGGCGAACGCTGCATGGCGATTTCGGTCGCCGTGCCGGTCGGCAAGAAGACCGCCGATCTGCTGATGGAAAAGCTGATCCCGCGCGTTGAGAGCCTGAAGATCGGTCTGTCGACCGATGCGCAGGCCGATTATGGCCCGGTCGTCACCAAGGCGGCACTCAATCGTATTCGCGATTATGTCGATACCGGCGTCAAGGAAGGCGCGACGCTCGCGGTCGACGGCCGCGGCTTCAAGATGCAAGGCTATGAAAAAGGCTTCTTCATGGGCGGATGTCTGTTCGACAACGTCACGTCGGACATGAAAATCTACAAGGAAGAAATCTTCGGGCCGGTCCTCTCCGTCGTCCGGGCGAAAAATTATGAGGAGGCGCTGCGCCTGCCGAACGAACATGACTACGGCAACGGCGTCGCCATCTATACCCGCGACGGCGACACCGCGCGCGACTTCGTCAATCGCGTGCAGGTCGGCATGGTCGGCGTCAACTTCCCGATCCCGGTGCCGCTCGCCTATCACACCTTCGGCGGCTGGAAGCGCTCCGGTTTCGGCGATCTCAACCAGCACGGTCCGGACTCGGTGCGGTTCTATACCAAGACCAAGACCATTACCCAGCGCTGGCCGAGCGGCACCAAGGAAGGCGCCGAGTTCTCGATCCCGACGATGAAGTAAAGGCGGCGTCAGTATGCGCCGCTGGCGGATAGCCGGGCCCATGCTGATCGCGGTGACGCTCGCCGGTTGCGCCGGCGGTGCGTCGCTGCAGTCGGATGCGGCAGCGCCGCCGGCCGACTTGACCATGCCCGGCCGCTGGATGCTGACGGCGCCGAACGCGCCCGCCTGCGGCATGACCTTCACCGCAAGGCAGGGCGCCAGCGAAGGCACGGTGTCGCCGGAAGGCGGCTGTCCGGAACGTTTTTTCACCAGCCGCCGCTGGTCGCTGCGGCAAAGCGCGCTGACCATCAGCGACGACAGCAACAATGAACTCGCCCAGCTCGGTTATGCGGGCGACCGCTTCGAAGGAAAATCCAGTTCCGGCACCGCACTGACGCTTGCGCGTTAGCCGCCCCTCTTTTCTCCGGCAAAAACAAAGGCGCATCGCATGTCCGACTATCAGCTTTATTGCTTCGCCCAGTCCGGCAACGCCTACCGCGCCGCGCTGATGCTCAATCTGATCGGCGCCAAGTGGGAGCCTGTCTGGATCGATTTTTTCGGCGCCGGCATCCAGCGCACGCCCGACTACCGCGACGGCGTCAATGAAATGGGCGAAGTGCCGGTACTGGTCGACGGCGCGAAGCGATTGTCGCAGTCGGCCGTGATCCTCACTTATCTGGCGCGCAAGTCGGGCAAATTCCTGCCGCAAGGCGACGACCAGGAGATGGAGTCGTTGCGCTGGATCATATTCGACAACCAGAAGGTCAATGGTTTTCTTGGGCCGTACCGCTTCCTCAAGAATTTCGCCAAGCCGGCCGGCGATCCGGCCGTGGTCGGATTTCTCAAGGGCCGCATCGACAATGCGCTGGCCATCGTCAACAAGCGCCTGACCGGGCGCGACTTTCTGGTCAGCGACAAACCGACCATCGCCGACATTTCGATGACGGCCTATCTGTATTACCCCGCGGAAGAGTTCGGCTTCGACATCGCCAAGGAGCATCCGGCGATCGGCGCCTGGCTCAAGCGAATGGAAGCCCTGCCCGGCTGGGCGCATCCTTACGATATCATGCCGGGCTATCCGTTCGGCACGCAGGGGTTCCGAAATAAATAGCTCGTCATGGCCGGGCATAGTCGTTCGAAGAACGGCGTTTCTTCAAAACGCCTATGTCCCGGCCATCCACGACTTTCTTCGTCGCCAAGACGTGAATGCCCGGCACAAGGCCGGGCATGACGAAGAAAGAAAAACACGAAACATAAACTCAATCGTGCTTGTGGCCGTGATGTGAATGCGCGTGATCATGGTGATGATCGTGTCCATGGTCGTGCGCGTGATCGTGACAGTGATCGTGCCCGCAATGCGCATCGTGCACATGGTCATGAGCTTGCGCCGGCGGCGGCGCATAGGCGCCGCCTTCCGGCTCGAACGGCGCGTCGATCAGCGCAACCTTGGCGCCAAGCGCTGCCAGCAACGTTGCGACTGCTTCATCGCGCCGCGCCCGTATGCGATTGGGTAAAAGCTGTACGGCGATATGGCGGTCGCCCAGATGCCAGGCCAGACGCGCCAAAGCCGCGACATCGGCGGCGCGCGCCTCGATCAGCGCCTCCGGCGCCGCCACCACTTCGACCAGAGTGCCGTCATCAAGCACCAGCAGATCGTCGGTCCGCAGGCGCAACCCACCATGCAAATGGATCTCGATTGTGTTGCCCTTGACGCTCGTCACCACGCCCTCACCGGCGCTGCGCATGGCGTAATCCAGGATCACCGTATCGGCGACCGGCCGGTCATGACGATGCGAGGCGGCGATGACACTGGTGGCGCGCGGCATGATGGCAATAATTTCTATGCGAGCTTGAAGATGGTCAGTTCAGGCGCGGCGGACGATCGGCCGCCGTATCGTTGCCCGTCGGCGGGGCGATGCCAGGCGCCGTTGCGTTGGCGGACGCCGTTGGCTCGGAACCCGGCGAACCGGCTGCCAGCGCATCCTTGCGCACATAATCGCGGTAGGACAGCCAGCTAAGCGGCAGGCTGCCGAGATAGACGATCGCGCTCACCGACAACACTTCCCACGGATAGCTGATCAGCAACGCGAAGACCAACACCACCACGACGAATACCGGCAGCACCATTTCCGGCGGTACGCGTTTGCCGACGCGCTTGCCGGACAGCACCGGCAGACGCGACACCATCAACAGGCCGATGGCCAAAGTGTAGAAAAACGTCACCCAGACCGTGACAAGACCATTGGAGACGCCGAGGAAGTAAAGATAGATCGGCAACAGCACAGTGAGCGCGCCGGCCGGCGCCGGAATGCCGGTGAAAAAGTTGCCCGACCAGACCGGCTTGTCCGGATCGTCGATCATGACGTTGAAGCGCGCCAGCCGCAGCGCCGCGCAGATCGCGAACACCAGAGCGGCGATCCAGCCGGCCGATTTCAATTCGTGCAGGCCCCAGAAGTACAGGATCAGCCCGGGCGCGACGCCGAAATTGACGAAGTCGGCCAGGCTGTCGAGTTCGGCGCCGAAGCGCGACGTGCCCTTGAGCATGCGGGCGACGCGTCCGTCGATGCCGTCGAGCACAGCGGCGAAGACGATGGCGCCGAGCGCCAGTTCGAGCTTGCTCTCGATGGCGAGGCGGATCGCGGTCAGGCCGGCGCACAAAGCCAGCAAGGTAATGAGATTGGGCAGCAGCGTCCTCACCGGGATCGCCTTGAAACGGCGGCGGGGGGGCGACTGCGTCGGATCGATGGGTTGAAAGACCATGGTTCCAGTATAACCTTTTGTGACGTCAACGGAAAGCGCGCTGGCGGTATAGTCAATGGCAATTGCGGCCAAATTTATAGGCAACAGCCACAGCAACAGGCTACGGCGGCAAAATTGCTTCGTTGCAGAACCCCATTCCACTGCCGTTATTACGGCATTTCCCGCTTTTCCCCAGTTGGCCCGTGGCTTGCAATTCTTCTGAGGCAACCGACCGCTCTCGATCAGGAGTCTTCTATGACCGCCGCCACAGATACCGGACCGCTGGCGCTGCCAGGCGCCACGTCCTCGACCCGGTGGGTCCAGCTAGGACTGGGCCTCATCGCCATGATGTCGATTTCCAGCCCGCAATACGTCTGGACGCTTTTCACAAAACCTTATCAGGACGCGCTGCATGTGCCCCTGTCGGCCGTGCAGGTGACGCTGACCATTCTGATCGTGGTTCAGACCTTTTTCTCGCCGGCGCAAGGCTTCCTCGTCGACAAATTCGGCCCGAAGCTTCTGATTGCCACAGGCTGCGTCCTCTCCGGTCTCGGCTGGATCGCCGCCGCTTACGCCACCACCCTCACCAGCCTGTACCTGACCTACGGCCTGCTTTGCGGCATCGGTACCGGCATCGTTTACATCGGCATTGTCGGTCTGATGGTGAAATGGTTTCCCGACAAGCGCGGCTTTGCCACCGGCATGGTCGCGGCCGGCTACGGCTTTGGCGCCATCGCCACGACCTTCCCGATCGACTCCATGCTCAAGACCGTCGGCTATCAGCACACCTTGGTGGTGTTCGGCATCATCCTCGGCATTGTCGGTGCACTGGCCGCGCTGGCCATGCGCTCGCCGACCACCAGTGACGTCTTGCACGCGCCGGCAATCATGGCGTCGTCGCGCAATGTCGCGCCCAAGGACATGCTCAAGACCAAAGTATTCTGGCTGATGTTCGTCATGATGACGATGATGTCGACCGGCGGCCTGATGGTGATTTCGCAGTTCGCGGCGTTCTCGCGCGCCTTCGGCGTTGCCAATGTCATGGTGTGGGGCCTGGCGGCGCTGCCGCTGGCGCTCACCGTCGATCGCATCACCAACGGCCTGACGCGGCCCTTCTTCGGCTGGGTGTCGGATCGCATCGGCCGCGAGAATACGATGGGCATCGCCTTCCTGTTCGAAGCGGTGGCCATTCTCGGCCTGGTGATGGCGCGCAACGACGCGATGCTGTTCGTGATCTTGTCCGCCGTCGTGTTCTTCGGCTGGGGCGAGATTTTCTCGCTGTTCCCATCGACCTTGACCGATACCTTCGGCACCAAGAACGCCACGACGAATTACGGCTTCCTCTATATGGCGCAGGGCGTCGGTTCGGTGCTCGGCGCGCCGGTTGCCGCCTATATGGCGGAACAGACCGGCAGCTGGTTGCCGGTCTTCGGCGTCATCATCGCCATGGATGTGATCACCGGGCTGCTGGCGTTGTTCGTGCTCAAGCCCATGCGCAGGAGCTACGCGAGCGCTTAAGGCAATGCCGTCCCGCGTCGGCGCTCAGCCGGCGCGGAACGCACGGCTTTCGTCATGTGACTTGAGATCGGCAAGCACCGTCTCGCCGGACAGCGCGGTCTGCCCGACCGCGACCAGCGGCACGGTGCCCTCCGGCAGATAGACATCGAGGCGCGAGCCGAAGCGGATCATGCCGAAACGCTCGCCGGCGCCGACCGGCTGGGTTTCGCGCACGTAGCAGATGATGCGGCGCGCGATCAGCCCGGCGATCTGCACCACGGCGATGCGGGTGCCGGCGGCCGAGATGACCAGCGAGTTGCGTTCGTTGTCGAGCGAAGCCTTGTCGAGATCGGCGTTGAAGAACTTCCCGGGCTGATAAAGGATTTTCTCGACGCGGCCGTTCACCGGGCTGCGGTTCACGTGGCAGTCGAACACGCTCATGAACACCGATATGCGCAACATCGGCGCGACGCCCATGCCGAGTTCGTGCGGCGGCGCCATGGTGGTGATCATGCTGACGCGGCCGTCGGCCGGCGACACCACCAGGCCCTCGCGCACCGGCGTCACCCGCGGCGGATCGCGGAAGAAATAGACGCACCACAACGTCAGCACGGTGCCGATCCATCCGAGCGGCGTCCAGATCCAGAACAGCACCAGGCTGGCAAAGGCGAAGGCGCCGATGAATGGGTAGCCCTCCGGCGTGATCGGCACCAGTTGCTTGCGGATCGAGTCATAGATCGACATTGTCAGCTTCCTATTCCGCCGCGTCGGCGGGCGCGGCGATAACCGGCGAATCGCTCGGGGCGATCATATCCGCAACCGGCGGCGGATTGCGATTGGGCATGGCCGCGTCCTCGGCGACACGGGCCAGTTTTTCGCGCGCCTCCTCGGCCTCGCGCTGCCGGTTCCACATGCTGGCATAGAGCCCGTTCTTGGCGAGCAGCACTGCGTGACGGCCGCGCTCGACGATCTCGCCCTGATCGAGCACGATGATTTCGTCGGCGCCGACAATGGTCGACAGCCGGTGCGCTATCACCAGAGTGGTACGGCCTTTCGACACGCGCTCCAGCGCATCCTGGATTTCGCGTTCGGTATGGCTGTCGAGCGCCGAGGTCGCCTCATCCAACACCAGGATCGGCGGCGCCTTCAATATCGTGCGGGCAATGGCGACGCGCTGCTTCTCGCCGCCGGAGAGCTTTAGCCCGCGCTCGCCGACTTCGGCCTCGTAGCCCTTCGGCGCGAGACGAATGAACCCGTCGATCTGCGCCAGTTGCGCCGCCTCCTCCACTTCGGCGTCGCTTGCTTCCCAGCGGCCGTAGCGGATGTTGTAGCGGATGGTGTCGTTGAACAAGACAGTATCCTGCGGCACCATGCCGATCACCTGGCGCAGCGATTTCTGCGTCACCTTGGCGATGTCCTGGCCGTCGATGGTGATGCGACCGCCGAACAGATCATAGAAGCGAAACAGCAGCCGCGAGATCGTCGACTTGCCGGCCCCCGATGGCCCGACCACGGCGACCGTCTTGCCGGCCGGCACCTCGAAGCTGATGCCCTTGAGAATGCGCCGCGCCGGTTCGTAGGCGAACTGCACGTTCTCGAAACGGACGACGCCGCCCGACACTTTCAGCGCCGGCGCATTCGGCTCGTCCTTGATTTCCGGCTCACGGTTCAAAATCGAGAACATCAATTCAATGTCGATGATCGCCTGCTTGATCTCGCGATAGACCATGCCCATGAAATTGAGCGGCTGGTACAGCTGGATCATCATCGCGTTGATCAGCACGAAATCGCCGACGGTCTTGCTGCCATCGCGAATTTCAAACGCGCACAAGACCATCGCCGCCGCCAAGCCGCAGGTGAAGATCACCGCCTGCCCGGCATTGAGCACGGCGAGCGAAGTATAGGCGCTGGTCGAAGCATTCTCGTAACGCGCCATGGCGCGGTCGTAGCGCTCGGCCTCGCGCTCCTCGGCGCTGAAATATTTCACCGTCTCGTAATTGAGCAGCGAGTCGATCGCCTTGACGTTGGCGTCGGTGTCGCTGTCGTTCATCTTGCGGCGGATGCCGATGCGCCATTCGGTCGCGTAATAGGTATAGACTAGATAGACCGTGACCGTCGCCAGAATGACCGCGACATAGCGCCAATCGAACTGCCACATCAGGACGACGACGATCATCGACAGTTCGATGATGGTCGGCGCCAGTTGCAGGATGACCATGCGCACGATGGTCTCGATGGCGTTGCGGCCGCGTTCGAGAACGCGGGTCAGCCCGCCGGTCTTGCGTTCGAGATGAAAACGCAGCGACAGTTCGTGCATGTGGATGAAAGTACGAAACGCCAGCCGCCGCACCGCGTGCATCGCCACCTTGGCGAACATGCCGTCGCGGATTTGCGTCAGCACAGCCATCAAAATGCGGGTGCCGCCATAGGCGAGCGTCAGCGTCACCGGCGCCGCGACGACCCACAACAGCCATTCCGACCCGGCGATCGGCGCTGAGCCGGCACCGGCCAGCGCATCGGTCGCCCATTTGAAGGTGAACGGCACCACCATGGTGGTCAGCTTGGCGGCGAGCAGCAGCACCATGGCGCCGACGATGCGCGCCTTCAGGTCGGCGCGTTCGCTCGGCCAGATATAGGGCCACAGGTGGACAATTGTGCCGAGAAGCGACCCGCTGTCGGCGGGGACGCTTTTCGGCGAGGCGTGATGGGCGTGGTGGTCGGTCATTCAGTTTCCGGCAAGAAGGCGGCCAAACGGGCCGTCACGGCCCCTCATATAGGCGGATTCTGGCCGCTGTTCACCCTTGGGCGGTCAAATCGCAAGGGAAAAGAAGGTTTTCGGCCGCATCTTGACGATTACGCGGTCGCATTGCACATCCAGACCATGAATCGCCCTGAAACCATCTCGAAAATCACGAAAATCTGCGTCTATTGCGGCTCCGGCGCCGGCACCGATCCGGCCTTCGTCGAGGCGGCGACGGCGCTCGGTACCGCCATGGCCAAGGCCGGCATCGGCCTCGTTTACGGCGGCGGCGACGCGGGCATGATGGGCGCCGTCGCCGACGCGGTCCACAGCAACGGCGGATCGGTCACCGGCATCATCCCGCAGTTCCTGTTGAACAAGGAGCGCGCCGGCTTTAACGGCGAAGGCCTCATCGTCACCGCCGACATGCACGAGCGCAAGCGCAAGATGTTCGAGATGGCCGATGCCTTCGTCGCCATGCCGGGCGGCGTCGGCACGCTCGAGGAACTGGTCGAGCAACTCACCTGGGCGCAACTCGGACGGCACAAGAAGCCGATCCTGATCGCCAACATCAAAGGCTTCTGGCAGCCGCTCTGCGCGCTGCTCGATCACATGAAGGCGCTGGAGTTCATCCGGCCGGGGCTGGAATTCGAGATGCTGGTCGCCGACCGCGTCGAGGATATTCTGCCGACGCTGCAGAAAGCCGTGGCCGCGCTGTCTCCCGCCGACCGGCAATTGCCGTCAGAGGTCGCCGACCGGCTGTAATTACTTTCCACTGACAAACGTCACCGCTTCGACGCGATTGCCATCCGGATCGAGGATGAAGGCGGCATAGTAGCCGCCCTCACCGTCATGCGGCCGCAAACCCGGCGCGCCATCGCTTAGCGCCCCGGCTGCGAGCGCGGCGGCGTGAAACGCATCGACCAATTCGGTGCTGCGCGCGCGAAAACAGACATGCGCGCCACTGGTCGGAGCAAGTGGCATCATCCCGGCGCGCAGATTGATCCAGAACTCGGGATAGGTCTTGCCGAAACCGACCGTCGCCGGCCGGGCTTCCAGTTTCGACAGGCCGAGCGCGCCGAGCACGGCTTCATAAAACCGTGTCGCCGCATCCAGATCGCGCACCGCGATGGAGACGTGATCGATCATTTCGTCCTCTTGTCGTCCCCGCGAAGACGGGGACCCATACGCCGTGCCATCTCGATAGGCCGCGGCGTATGGGTCCCGGGCCATCCTCGCTACCGCTCGGTCGCCCGGGACGGCGCGGCTAGGCCGGCGCGCCGGACTTGATCAATTTATAGACTATCGAATCCATCAGCGCCTGAAACGACGCGTCGATGATGTTCGCCGACACGCCGATCGTGGTCCAATGATCTCCGTGTTCGTCCTCACTCTCGATCAAGACGCGCGTCACCGCCTCGGTGCCGCCATTGAGGATACGCACGCGGTAATCGGTCAGCGACAGGCCTTCGATATATTTCTGGTACTTGCCGAGGTCCTTGCGCAGCGCCTGATCCAGCGCATTCACCGGACCGTTGCCCTCGGCCGCCGATATCAGGCTGTCGTCGCCAACCTTGACCTTGACCACCGCCATGGTGACGGTGACACGCTCGCCGACGGCATTGATGCGCTGCTCGACACTGACGTCGAACTGATTAACGTCGAAATAGCTGGGCACGGTGCCCAGCGTGCGCCGCGCCAGGAGATCGAACGACGCATCGGCCGCCTCATAGGCATAACCGATGGCTTCACGTTCCTTGACGATTTCCAGTAGCCGTCCGATACGCGGATCGTCCTTGTCGGCCTTGATGCCGATGCGCTCCAGTTCGGCGAGCACATTCGATTTGCCAGCCTGCTCGGAAACCAGCACTTTGCGCTTGTTGCCAACCGTCTCCGGCACGACGTGCTCGTAGGTCGCCGGCTCCTTGGCGATCGCCGAGGCGTGAATGCCGGCCTTGGTGCCGAAAGCGTTTTCGCCGACATAGGGCGAATAGCGATTGGACGGACGGTTGAGCCGTTCGTCGAGTGCGTGCGAAACCTGCGACAATTTCTTGAGCTGCGCGTCGCTGACGCCGATGTCGAAAGCCTCGGCATATTCCGGCTTGAGCTTCAGTGTCGGAATGATCGACACCAGATTGGCGTTGCCGCAGCGCTCGCCAAGGCCGTTGAGCGTGCCCTGAATTTGCCGCGCGCCGGCGCGCACGGCGGCGAACGAATTGGCCACCGCCTGCTCGGTGTCGTTATGCGCGTGAATGCCGACATGATCGCCAGGAATGACTTTCACCACGTCGCCGACGATTTTCTCGACCTCGTGCGGCAGTGTGCCGCCATTGGTGTCGCACAGCACCACCCAGCGCGCGCCCTCGTCGTAAGCCGCCTTGGCACAGGCGAGCGCAAAGGTCGGGTTGGCCTTGTAGCCGTCGAAGAAATGTTCGCAGTCGAGCAGCACTTCGCGGCCTTTTTGTTTGGCGGCGCGAACGCTGTCGCGGATCGAGGCGATGTTTTCGTCTTCGGTCGTCTCCAGCGCGACGCGAACATGATAGTCCCAGCTCTTTGCGACAAAGCAGATTGCGTCGGCCTTCGCCTCTAACAAAGCCGCGACACCGGGATCGTTCGACAGCGAGCGGCCCGGCCGCCGTGTCATGCCGAAGGCGGTGAATTTGGTCTTGAGGCCATGATCGGCGGCGAAGAATTCCGTGTCGGTCGGATTGGCGCCCGGATAGCCGCCTTCGACATAATCGATGCCGAGGTCGTCAAGCATGCCGGCGATTGCCAGCTTGTCGGCCAGCGTGAAATCGACGCCATTGGTCTGCGCACCGTCGCGCAACGTGGTGTCAAACAGATACAGGCGTTCGCGGGCCATTTTAAACCTTCAAGCCAGACTCATGACAACGTAAAGCGCCAGTAACGCAGCGGCGGCCATCACCGCATATTTGAGGACGATGTAATACCGCCAGTGGCGCGGGAACGGGGTTTCGGGTGGTTTGGTCATGACGCCTCCGGTTTGGCGAGCTGCTTATGCATCGTGGTGTTGGCGAGCCATTCGTCGCCGGCGGAAATCGAATTGCGTTGCTGCGCGACGTAACCGCGCTTCTCGAAGAAGCCGCGCGCTGTGTCGCTGGCGTCGACGATGAGCTTGGCCGCGCCGCGCGCGCCGGCAAGCTTCTCCAGCGCGTCGGTCAGCATCGCGCCGACGCCCTGCCCGGCCGCGACCGGATGCACGTAAATAAGATCGATCTTGCCGCCGGTGGCCAGCGAGGCGAAGCCTACCGGCGAGCCCTGCAAGGTGGCGATCAAGGTCAGTTGGCTGCCGAGTCTTTTGGCGAAGGCCTCCAGATCGTCGAGCGCGGCGAGCCAGGCCTGCTGCTGCGACTCGCTGTAATCGTCGGCGGTCAAGTCCGTCACGCTCTCGCGAAAGATTTCCGCCAGCACCGGCGTGTCCACCACGAGGTACGGCCGCAGCGCCAGCTTGGGATGCGCGGTCGCCATCATGATTCTCCGTCATGCCCGCGCTTGTCGCGGGCATCCACGTCTTTCGGAGTCATCCACAAAGCAAGTCGTGGATGGCCGGAACAAGTCCGGCCATGACGCCTGAGAGTCATCGCGCCAGCTCCCACGTCGTGCCTTCCTTGGAATCCTTCAGTACCACGCCCATGGCGGCAAGCTCGTCGCGAAGGCGGTCGGATTCCTTGAAGTCCTTGGCCACGCGCGCGGCGGTGCGGGCGTCGATCAGCGATTGCACCTTGGTGGCATCGACATCGGCATTCGACTGCCGGCGTGCCGCCCATTGCGCCGCGCTTTCGTTCAGGAAGCCGAGCATGCGCAACGACCAGGCCAGCTCGTTGCGCGCGGTCTCGTCGCCGCCCTGAGCCTTGTTGCGCAAACCATGCAGCACCGTGATGACCTGATGGGTGTTGAGGTCGTCGCTCAGCGCCGCCAGCACCGCGTTTGAAATACGGTCGCCCTTTGTATCGCCGACGACCCAATACCAGTCATCAAGCGTCTTCCAGCTTTCTTCCAGACCCTTCACAGTCCAGTCGATCGGCTGGCGGTAATGCGTGCGCAACATGTTGAAGCGCAGCACCTCGCCCGGCCATTTGTCGAGCAGTTCGCGGATGGTGAAGAAGTTGCCGAGGCTCTTCGACATCTTCTCGCCTTCGACCTGGAGAAAGCCGTTGTGCATCCAGAAGTTCGCCATCACCGGCGTGCCGTGCGCGCAGCGGGATTGGGCGATTTCGTTTTCGTGGTGCGGGAAGATCAGATCAAGGCCGCCGCCATGGATGTCGAACACGTCGCCGAGATAGGCCGCGCTCATCGCCGAGCATTCGATATGCCAGCCGGGACGGCCCCGACCCCACGGACTGTCCCATGCCGGCTCGTCGGCCGATGACTGCTTCCACAAGACAAAGTCATTCGGGTGTTTCTTGTGTGCCTCGACCGCGATGCGGGCGCCGGCCAGTTGATCCTCGAGGTTGCGGCCGGACAACGCGCCGTAATCCGGCATCGACGTGGTGTCGAACAGGACTTCGCCGCCGGCCTCATACGCATGGCCGCGCGCGATCAGTTGCTTGATCAACGTCACCATGTCGGCCTTGCCGTCGGCCCGCGGCAGGACGAAGTCGGTGGCGCGCGGTTCGACGTTCGGGCGCAAGCACCCCAACGCATCGACGTCGGCGTGGAATTGCGCCTCGGTTTTTTCGGTGACCTTGCGGATCGCCTCGTTTAGCGGCAGGCCGGGAAAGTCGCGCGCGGCCCGCGCGTTGATCTTGTCGTCGACGTCGGTGATGTTGCGGACGTAAGTGACGTGCGTCTCGCCGTAGATATGGCGCAGCAGCCGGAACAGCACGTCGAAGACGATCACGGGACGTGCATTGCCGATATGGGCGAAGTCGTAGACCGTCGGGCCGCAGACATACATGCGCACGCGCGCCGGATCGATCGGGATGAACACCCGCTTGTCGCGCGTCAGCGTATCGTAGAGCCGCAATTCCATAAGGGTCACCTAAGGCGGCGTTGCCGCCGGCCGGGCGTCCTTTTGTATCTCGATTCGAGAAAAGACGGCCTCAGCCAGCGTTGGCGCGCTAGCTAATAATCTGGCGGCTAATGCCGCAGATGGGGGTCGGGCCGGTCATCATGAACACATTGCTGGTTTGCCCCGCCCCCGTCAATCCCTCGGGCAAGGGGCGTAACCCTCGGAATATTCCAGGCTTTTCCGCCGCAAGCGTCCGCCGCCACAGCGGTTAAGCGTGTCTTAACGATTTCACTCGCATTGTCGTCATCGGTGCCGCGGTAGGCGCCCCCAACAAAATGGACGATTCTCATGCGGACAATCCTGGTCAGTCTCAGCGCCGTCCTCTGCCTTTGTCTGGTCAGTGGTGCGCAGGCGGAACGGCGCGTGTTCATTATCACCAATGACGCCGACAGCTACGGCATCGACCGCTGCCTCGCCTCCGGCGCCAAATGCGGCGCCGCCGCCGCCAACGCCTATTGCAAGACCCGCGAATTCGCCGAGGCCGCATCCTTCAGCAAAGTCGATCGCGACGAGATCACCGGCGCGATCCCGACCGGCGGCGCCGGCGGCTGCAAGGGCGGCAAATGCGACGACCTGGTCGCCATCGTCTGCTCGCGCTGACGCACCGCGCCCGGCCAAAAAGTTCCATTCGCGACAAAACGCCTGGCTCCGCCGGGCGTTTTGCGTATGGGGTTCCGGCGCGGTTGAGTTTGCCGCCGCCGCCCGGTACCAATGAGGCCAACTCATTGTCGGTCTCCCCGCCATATGCCCGAAACCACGGACCGATCGAAGCAGAATGTCTCGGTGGCCGACAGCCGCGCCGAGCGGCCGTTGCGGCTGCTGATCGTGGCGTCGGTGGTCCTGCCGCTGGCCATTTTCGCGATCGCCGCCTGGATTTCCTACAACCAGCATATCGCCGACGCCACCGACCGCCTGCAGCGCACGGTCGACACCATGCAGGAACACGCGGTCAAGGTGTTCGAAACCTTCGCGATCAGCGAACGCTATATGGAAGAGCTGTTCAACGACGAAACCGATGAAGACATCGTCGGTTCCGAGCAGGAATACAGCGCCCGTATCAGGAACTTCATTCGCGACCTACCGCAATTGCGCGATCTGTGGGTGATCGACGCGGCCGGCCATCCGCTGGTTTCCGGCACCGTTTACCCGATGCCGCGCAACCTCGTGCTTGCCGACCGCAACTATTTCAGCGCTCACAAGAACGGCACGAGCAGCGATACTTTTATAAGCGCGGTGGTTGACGCGCGCGCCGCCAATACCAACTTCTTCGCCATTACCCGCAAACGCATCACCGCCGGTAAATTCAATGGCGTCTATCTGGTATCGATCGCACCGGAATACTTCACGCGTTATTATTCGGAATTCCCCGAAGCCGACCTCACCGTGGCCGGCCTGTCGCGCGCCGATGGCGTGACGCTGGCGCGATACCCCGCGGCGACCGCCGGCTCGCGATCGCTGCCGGACTCGCCTTTCATGCGGGCAATCGTCGACAACCCGCAACGCGGCGTCACCACCGGCACCTCGTCCTTCGACGGCGCCAAACGTATCGTCGCCTATCGCAAGCTGCCGAATCAGCCGGTCTATGTGAACGCCGGTATCAATCTTTCAACCATTCAGGCCGACTGGCTGTCCGACATGTCCGCGCATCTTGTCTTCGGCATTCCGGCGACATTGACGATGCTGGCCCTTGCCATGATGACGCTGCGGCACACACGCCGTGAATCCTATGCCTATGCGCAGTTGCGCCAGGAATCGGCGCGCCGCGAAGCCACCGAACAGGCGTTGCGCCAGGCGCAGAAGATGGAGGCGGTTGGACGCCTTACCGGCGGCATCGCCCACGATTTCAACAATCTGCTCACCGCCATCATCGGCAATGTCGAACTGGCGAACCGGCGCAATACATCGACCGACGAGCGCGTGGCGAAATCGCTCGGCGCCATCCGCCAGGCGTCGATGCGCGCGGCAACCCTGGTGCAACGCCTGCTGACTTTCTCGCGCCAGCATCCGCAGGAGGTCAAGGCCGTCGATATCAACCGGCTGGTCGGCGAAATGTCGGAATTGCTGCATCGTTCGATCGGCGAGACGGTGACGATCGAAACCGTGCTGGCGAGCGGTCTGTGGAAGACAGCGATCGATCCCAATCAGCTGGAAAACGCCATCCTCAATCTGGCGGTCAATGCGCGCGACTCCATGCCGAAGGGCGGTCAGCTGACCATCGAAACGTCGAACGCCTATCTCGACGAAGCCTATGTTCTGCGCTCGGGCGCCGAGGTGAAGCCGGGCCAGTTCGTCCTGCTCGCCGTCAGCGACACCGGCGAAGGCATGCCGCCGGAAGTGCGCGACAAGGCGTTCGAGCCCTTCTTCACCACCAAGCCGGCCGGCGCAGGCTCCGGCCTCGGGCTGAGCATGGTTTATGGCTTCGTCAAACAGTCCGGCGGCCATGTCCAGATCTACAGCGAACGCGGCCAGGGGACCGCGATCAAGATGTATTTCCCGCGCCTTGCCGACGCTTCCTCATTCCCGGCCTGGGAAACGGCCGAGGTGCCACGTATGCCGCGCAGCGGCGAGCACCACGAATGCATCCTGCTGGTCGAAGACGACGAGGATGTCAGCCGTTTCGTCATCGATGCGCTCAGCGATATCGGTTACCGCGTCGAGCATGCGGCGACTGCCGCCCGGGCGCTGGAAATATTGAAAACGGTGCCGCAAATCGCGCTGCTATTCACCGACGTCGTCCTGCCCGGCGGCATGAACGGCCGCGAACTCGCCAACGAGGTCAAAAAGCTGCGTCCCGAACTGCCGGTCTTGTTTGCCACCGGCTATACCCGCAACGCCATCATCCACCACGGCCGGCTCGACACTGATGTCGATCTCCTGACCAAGCC
>CAIMEA010000229.1 GCA_903839845.1 uncultured Hyphomicrobiales bacterium | reverse complement strand
CGCCGCATCGTCGGGAAACAGCCGCTGAAGCTCGGGGAGCGATTGGGGGAAAGCCAGGTCGTCACGCTGGTGGATGTCCATCGCGCCCATCATGGGCAGACACTAGCCCTAGTGGGTGTATGCGTCAACCGGATAGGCAAGCTAGTTTGTACTGTTTACGCTATACGCCAAATTGGAATACGCCTAAATATATTACACAGTGATTCTGTAATAGCATTTTTATTAGGCTGGATAGATTTTAATTCTGTGGCCTAAGTAGAGTGCTCCGAAAGCTAAGTACAATGATACCAAGTAAGAAGATATCAAAAAAGGATATGCGGTAGGGGATCAACAGGCTTTTCGTTTCTACAATGGGACGTGACACGTGACCAATATAGCGACCAAAGACCTGCCAAAACGGCAGGGTGCCGAAGCCAGTGTGCTCCCCAACCGAATTGGTAGCGAAGGTCCGGTGTTTGCGCCGCCCCAGTCGCCGCGGCTCACTCATTTGCCGCACACCGTTACTCCCGGCACGATGACCTGCGATGTCGCGTGCACGATTTGCCCGGCCTTCAACCTGCTGTGCTGTGGCGCCAAAGAAGGCGACGCCGGCACCGAGGATCACGCGGGCAAGGTTCAGCTCGCCGCCACCGTTCACACCATTTCCGCGCGCCGCCTGATCCTGCATCCCAAGGAATGGTCGGACTTCGTGCCGATCATCTGCAGCGGTTGGGCCATGTCGTCGGTCGCGCTGCCCGATGGACGGCGCCAGATCATTTCATTCCTGCTGCCCGGCGACCTCGTTTCGGCTGGCAGCCTGCTGGCGCCGATGTCCGGGCACACCGTCGAAGCCATCACCGAAGTGACCTATCGCAAGTTCAAGCGCGAAGAGATCAAGGAAGTGCTGTTCGGCCGTTCCGATCTCCTGGAAAAGCTGTTCGGCCTCTGGAATGAAGCGAAGGCGAGGGCCGATCAGTTGGCGCTCGACCTCGGCCGCCGCCGTGCCGACGAGCGCATTGCCCGTCTGATCCTGCGGCTCGCCGACAAGGTCGCCAAGCGGACGCAGGTGCGCACCGCGACTTTCGATTTCCCGCTGCGCCCGCGCCACATTGCCGACGCCACCGGCCTGACGCCGGTGCATGTCAGCAAAGTGATGGGCGAACTCCAGCGCGCCGGCCTGATCGAGGTCAACAGCCGCTCGCTCACAATCGTCAATCCGGCGGAACTTCAGCGCGTCGCCGACTGGCGCTGACGCCGTCGACAGTTTGCCATGGCTTGCGGCTTGAGCCGGCGACACCAGCCAACGACCATCGATCGCAGGCCGTGCAGACTGCGGTCCGCTCGTTCATCGACGCTTTGGTCGTCGAATTGTTGCACCGCAAATCGCCCGGATAGAAACTGGCCATAAATTCATTCGACCATCCCGAAGGCGCTTGCGCGCTTTCAATTCGCCCATGTTTCGCAGCATAGCCAGCGGAAATGGCGATATAAAAATCTCATTACCTTCGATGGTGCGGGGCCGTTTCGGCGTCAGGCTCGGTTCCGTTTCGCGGTATCGCGCTGAAAATCTGTTTGATAAATGCTGCTCCGCACCAAACTCTTTCAAAATTTTAATTTACGCTGAATTTATGTCGCTGGACGAGGCCCTTGCCGTAATACATAATTATTCTTTCGGCCAAAGTGCCGAATAACAATTGCAGGCCAGCGGTACATACCGGCAAGGCCTGCGATCAAGGGGAGGATTTCAATGGCTATGGCAGTAGAATCGCCGGTCGCGGCGCGCGCATCGGAAGCGATGCGATGGGGCCAACTGATCATCGGCGTCATCTGCATGGTGATGATCGCCAACCTGCAATACGGGTGGACCTTCTTCGTCCCCGATATTCAGAAGACTTTCGGCTGGGATCGCGCCTCGATCCAGATCGCCTTCACGCTCTTCGTGTTGTTCGAGACCTGGCTGGTTCCGATCGAAGGCTGGTTCGTCGATAAATACGGCCCGAGCGTCGTTATCTTCATTGGCGGCGTTCTGTGCGGCATCGGCTGGGTGATGAACTCCTATGCCACCAGCCTGTCGGCCTATTACGCGGCCCAGATCATTGCCGGCATCGGCGCCGGTGGCGTCTATGGCACCTGCATCGGCACCGCGCTGAAGTGGTTTCCGGATAAGCGCGGTCTTGCCGCGGGCATCACCGCCGCCGGCTTCGGCGCCGGCTCCGCGCTGACCGTAGCGCCGATCCAGGCGATGATCGCCTCGAGCGGTTTCCAGGCCACCTTCTTCAACTTCGGCATCGGCCAGGGCGTCATCGTCTGCCTTCTGGCCTTCTTCATGAAAACGCCGAAGCCGGGCCAGGTGCCCGAGACCACCCGCAACACCAAGGTCATTCAGAACGTTCGCCAGTTCGCGCCAAGCGAAATCATCGGGCCGACGAATTTCTG
>CAIMEA010000228.1 GCA_903839845.1 uncultured Hyphomicrobiales bacterium | reverse complement strand
TCGCGCTCCATGATGCCGGTCTCCGGCGGATTGCGCTCGTCATCGGCGGCGTTGACCGCGACCAACGCGGCGGTGATCTTCTCGAGATTCGGCGCGGCGTCATAGTCGGCCGACGAGCCCCACTGATAAAGAAAATCATTGGCGTCGGCGGTCATCGGCGCGGCCAGCGCCTTGTTGACGAATTCGTCGGCCTTGGCGTTATCCGGCGCGACATTCTGATAGTTGAGCGTGCCGCCATTGGTGGCGATGCCGAAGAATACATTGGCGATTTTCATCATGCGCGGCTGCGTGGTGTAATTGCCGTTATTGTATTCCGGATCGTTTTTGATCGTCTCCAGCATCATTCGCCGCAGCATCCAGTTTCGGCTGGCCATCGCGGTCGGCTGCGACGCCATCGGCATCGCCGCGTCCATAAAGTCCGGATATCTGCCGGCCATGATCCAGGCATGCATGCCGCCCATCGAATTGCCGATGACCAGCCGCAGATGCTTGATGCCGAGTCCTTCCGTGAGCAGCCTGACCTGCGCATCGACCATGTCGTCGTAATTGTAGCGCGGGAATTTCGTGCGCATTCCGTCCGACGGCTTCGACGATTTGCCGGCGCCGATCGCGTCGGGAATGACGATGAAATATTTCGTCGCGTCGAGCGGCTGGCCGGCGCCGAACAATTCGCCGGCGAAGGCCGGCGTCAGCATGCTGGCGGCCGAGCCGCCGGTGCCGTGCAACACCACGACCGCCTGGCCTTTCAGATCGCCGACGGTGGTGTAGTGAAGTTTGAGTTCCGGCATCACTTCGCCGGTGTGAAACTTGAAATCGCGCGCGAGCCATTCGCCTTGTTGGGGCGCGGGGTAATCGGCGGCGGTGGCGGAGAAGGGAAACAGAATTCCGGCGAGCAACAGCGTGACCTTCACCAGCTTCATGACGTGCCTCCCAATGTCAGGTGGACGTCGCGCTCTTGTAAAGGCGCGTTCGGCGGCGACACTACAGCATCGCTGGACAGACGGGGAAGGGTGTCAGGAAGTTCTAGCGCTGGGCGATCTGTTGCGGCTTCGGCTTGCGATGGGCAGCGGCTCGCTTGGCAATCGCGGTGCCGGCGAGCTTGTCCACGGCCTTCTCGGCCGGCTTCTCGACTGGCTTGGCGGCCGCGGCGCGCAAGGGCGAGGGCTGCGGCACCGGCACTTCGGCCGGCCCATTCCAGGCGAGCAGGCCGGCGGATTCCTGGCAAGGCGCGTGACGCGGCAGTTTTTGTCCCGGATGGCGCGCGTCGGCCGAGCTCCAGTTCTCGACCGGTTTGCCGGTGATGATCTTGACGTAACCCTGCGTCTCCTCGGGCAGTTTGCCTTTGCCCTTGGACGAGAGCCAATCGATCACGCGCTTGGGTCCGGCGTTGTAAGCGGCGGCGGCCAGACCCAGATTGCCGAACTGGCGCAGCAGACTGTTGAGCAGTCGCGCCGAGGCCGGGATCGCCTGCGCCGGGTCGAACGGATTCACCAGGCCCATATCGGTGGCGGTCTCGGGCATGAACTGCGCAATCCCTTGCGCGCCGGCCGTGCTGATCACGGCGGGATTGAAGCGGCTTTCCTGAAACAGCAGGCGAATGAAAAATGGCGCCGGCAGATCGTTGATCTGCGCCGACTTGGTCAGCGTGTCGCAGATTTCCTCGGTCGAGCGCGCGATCACCGGCTTGGCGATCGGCGGCAGCGGAATGCCGATCGGGATGCCGTTATTGACGACGACGCCGGACGGCACCGGAAATTCAACCGCGAGATCCAGGGCGGCGAGCGTCGCGTCAACCGGTGCGTCGTCGCGCTGCACGGCGATGTCGAGCTGGCGCGGAATCGTGACGGTGACGCTCGGCTCATCGTCGCGCGTCCCGGGACGCGCGACGTTGGCGGCGTGGCTGCCGTGTTTGCCGGTGAAGGCGTCGAGCGACAATCGCGCGGCATCCGGCTCGGTCGCGCCTGACCATGTCAAAAGGAATACGCAGGCGGGCAGGAAAAGCTGCCGCATGTCTTTCACACCCTCCAGGAGCGCGCCCGGCGCACAAGGCGCGCTGGCGGACAAAAATAAAATGAAGGCGAATCGCTCGTCGCGAGGCGCGATACATGCGGGGCAAAGCCGACCGATTTGCGAAGGATTGAGGCCGTAATTGCGGCGGCAGTGCCTTGCCACCGCCGTAGTTCCCCGGGCGGAACGATTCGTTTTTATGAGCGGGCTCGCGGCGCGACGCCTAAGCCCGCGCAACGACCCCCGCGCGCGGCGCGGCCAACCGCGCCAGCGCCTGTTCATAGCCGGCGAGGACGCCATCGACCATGGTCTCGACCGAGAACGAGGTGGCGACCTGTGCGCGCAGCAGCCGCGCGGTGTCGTTGATCGCCGCCGGCTCACACATGGCGGCGGCGATGGCCTTGGCCAGTTGCGCCGCGTCGCCGGGCGGGATCAGCGCCGGCGACAGCGCGCCGTAGATTTCCGGAATGCCGCCGACATCCGTGGTGATCAGCGGCTTGCCGGCGGCGGCGGTCTCCAGCACCACGTAAGGCAGCGACTCGGCGCGGGAGGGAATGACCATGACGCGGCCGAGCGCCATGGCGGCGCGCGCCCGCATTGGCGCCATGAAGCGAATGGCGGCGGTCAAACCAAGGCTCTCGACCCGCGCCTTCAACTCGGCTTCGGACGGGCCGCCGCCGACCAAGGTGGCGGTAACCGGCGGCGCGCCATTGCTGCGCAGCAGGGCGATGGCGTCGATCAGGACATCGATGCCTTTGACCGCGCGCAGTTCGCCGAGAAACACCAGATCGGTGGCATCGGCAGCGAGCGCGACCGGCTCGAATTCACCGGCGCTGACGCCGTTATGGACGACGCGCGTCAGGCCGGTTGGTTTGCCGATCTTGGCGTGAAAGACAGCGGCGCTGAACGCGCTCTCGAACAAGAAGAGATCGCCGCGCGACATCAGAATGCGCTCGAGCGCGAGATAGGCTTTGCCGGAGAGCGAGGTGTGATCGAGCAGCAGGCTGCCGCCGTGCGGCGTGTAGGCGCGCACCGCCGGCTTACCGGCTAATGCGAGGCGCGCGAAGGCGCCGCCTTTGGCGCCGTGGCCGTGCACGACATCGGCCTGCGTCGCGCGCACGCGCTGGCTGACGTGCCAAAACCCGGCGAGGTCGCGCGGGCTGAACGATCGAACGATCGGGATGCGCGACAGGCCGAGCGCGAGTTGTGGCGCGAGATCGTCGAGCATCGTCTGCGTGACGCGATCGCCGGTGAGGCTGTCGGCAATTATGCCGACGCGGTGGCCGCGCGCGATCTGGCCGCGTACCAGATCGGCGACATGACGGAACAAGCCGCCGACCGGGGAGCGCAGGACGTGGAGAATGTTGAGCGGCGGCATGAAGGCTCTTGATCCAGTCTCAGGTCATTTCAATCGGGCGCGACATAGCCTCGCCGCGGCGACTGAACATGTATTCAATTTGTTGAAAAAGTTCCATAGCGCCGCGCCCGCAATCGATCCGCAGCTTTAACCGCCATGAAATATCATTGAATAAAACGCGGGGTGCCGGCGATACGAATTGTTAATCACAAGTCGCGCCGGCACCGCCATGCGTCAGTACAGCACCACCGAGCGTATCGACTTGCCTTCATGCATCAGGTCGAAAGCGGTGTTGATCTCGTCGAGCGGCATGGTGTGGGTGATCAGGTCGTCGATGTTGATCTTGCCGTTCATGTACCAGTCGACGATTTGCGGTACCTCGGTACGGCCGCGCACGCCGCCGAAGGCGGTGCCTTTCCAGACCCGGCCGGTGACCAGCTGGAATGGCCGTGTGGCGATTTCCTTGCCCGAGGCGGCGACGCCGATGATGATCGACTCGCCCCAGCCGCGATGCGTGCATTCCAAAGCCTGGCGCATGACATCGACATTGCCGATGCATTCGAACGAGAAATCCGCGCCGCCGCCGGTGATATCGACAATGGCCTGCACCACCTTGTCGCGGCCGACGTCGTCCGGGTTGACGAAATGCGTCATGCCGAATTTTTCCGCCATGGCGCGCTTGGACGGATTGGTGTCGATGCCGACGATCTTGTCGGCGCCGACCATGCGCGCGGCTTGCAACACGTTCAGCCCGATGCCGCCGAGGCCGAACACGGCAACGTTGGCGCCCGGCCAGACTTTGGCGGTGTTGATGACGGCGCCGATGCCGGTGGTGACGCCACAGCCGATGTAACAGATCTTGTCGAATGGTGCGTCGTCGCGGACTTTGGCCAGTGCGATCTCCGGCAGCACCGAGAAATTGGCGAAGGTCGAGCAGCCCATATAGTGGAAGACCGGATCGCCATCGCAACGGAAGCGCGATGTGCCGTCCGGCATGACGCCCTTGCCCTGCGTCGCGCGGATCGCGGTGCACAGGTTCGAGCGCTGCGACAGGCAGGTTTTGCATTGCCGGCATTCCGGCGTGTACAGCGGAATGACATGGTCGCCGACTTTCAGCGACGTGACGTTCGCGCCGAGTTCGCGAACGATGCCGGCGCCTTCATGGCCGAGGATGGCCGGAAAGATGCCTTCCGGATCGAGGCCCGACAAAGTGTAAGCGTCGGTGTGGCAGACGCCGGTCGCCATGATCTCGATCAGCACCTCGCCCGCCTTCGGGCCTTCGATGTCGATGGTCTCGATGGTGAGAGGCGCGCCTGCT
>CAIMEA010000227.1 GCA_903839845.1 uncultured Hyphomicrobiales bacterium | reverse complement strand
GAATTGGTGTCGGCGGCCGATGCATTGCGCGTCGCCGGTTCGCTGCGCGACGATTCGCTGCGCGAGGGTTCAATGCGCGAGGGTTCAATGCGCGCCGGTTCGCGTGGCGTGTCGCGGGCCGTTGTCGCGCCGCGCACGATATTCTGTTCGACCACGACATCGGTCGGGCCGCCGATCATCAATAGATGTTCGACATTGTCGCGGCGGATCAGGACCAGGCGGCGGCGGCCATCGACCGGCGAGGCGTCGATGACGGCAAGCCGCGGCTGCCGGCCGCGCGCATTGGCGCTGCCGAGTCGATTGGCGCTGAAGCGGCGCACCAGCCAGGCCGACAGACCGATCAAAGCGAGCACCACAGCGAACGCGATGAAGAATTTCGCGGGCAGCGGCATTCCGTCGCCGAACAGGTCGAACATTCAATGCGCTCCAAGCTTCGCCTCACCCGTGCCGAGGCGAGAATCGCCCGAAAGGTTAATTCTATTAGGCACAATTTGCCGCCTTGACCACTAACGAACCATTAACAAATACGGCGCCGCTCCGCATCTGGGCTCTAATTGCATCATTTCTAGGATGGTAAACGGCATCGCGGCCGGCCCGTCAACCGGGCTGTTTACCAACCGTTAACCATACACCCGGCAAAGTCTGCCTAGCCGGCCCCTCCGATTTTGGAGATTCGGGGGCCCGCGCGCGGGAGGCAACATGGCGATTACCGACGTTCCGATCCTCTCGATGCTGCGGGCCAAGCTGAACTGGAACCAGGAACGGCAGAAGGTGCTGGCCGAGAACGTCGCCAATTCGGACACGCCGAATTTTCGCGAGCGCGACCTGGTGCCGCCAAAATTCCCGGAACCCGGGGTGATCACCGCCCAGGCGGTTGCACCGGTCAGGCTTGCCACCACCGAGGGCGCGCATATCGGCGGCATGAGCATGAGCGGCGGCGCGTTCCGCAGCGAGAGCAAAGGCAATTACGAGGTCCGTCCGACCGGCAATTCGGTCAACCTCGAAGACGAGATGATGAAAGTGGCGGCCAACCAGATGGATTACCAGGCGGCGACCGCGCTCTATTCGCGCAGCCTCAACCTGCTCAAGACAGCCATCGGCCGCAACTGATCGGCACGCGATATCGATAATGGCGCGATGAGCGCAGCAGGAGAGATATGTCGGACTTTCTCAAAACGATGTCGATCGCGGCTTCGGGCTTGCGCGCGCAAGCCGGCCGTATGCGCATCATTTCGGAGAATATCGCCAATGCGGACTCGACGCCGGCCACGCCCGGCGCCGACCCGTACCGGCGCAAGGTGCCGACGTTCAGCAGCGAACTCGATCGCTCGCTGGAGGCGCGCGTCGTCGGCATGGGCAAGGTCGACACCGACAAATCCGACTTCCGGCTGAAATACGAGCCGGGCCATCCGTCCGCCGACGCCAATGGCAACGTCAAATATCCCAACGTCAATCCGCTGGTCGAAATGACCGACATGCGCGAGGCGCAGCGATCCTACGAGGCCAACATCAACGTCATCAGCGCCACGCGCCGCATGCTGCAACGGACGCTCGACATTCTGAAAGCTTAATCGCGGCGCGGGCGCCTGGCGCCCGATACCGCGGCAGATAAGGACGAACGATCATGGTTTCCCCGGTCTCCGCCGCAGGCGCCTACGCCAATATCGCCAAGCTGACGTCCGATCCATCGTCGGCGATGGGCGGCATCGGCAGTGACGCCGGCAAAAGTGAAACCAGTTTTACCTCCATGCTCAAGGATGCGCTCAACGCGGTGCACGAGACCGGCCGCAAATCCGACGCGCAATCGCAGGCACTGGTCAGCGGCAAACAGAGTTCGAACATGGTCGATGTCGTGACGTCGGTGGCGGAAACCGAAGTGGCGATCAACGCCGTGGTCGCGGTGCGCGATAAGGTGATCGCGGCCTATGAGGAAATCATGCGGATGCCGATCTAGTTGGTGCTTGTCATCCCCGCGCCTGCGGGGATCCATAGTCGCCGGCTTTCGACGAATAATTCTAACGTTTGCATTTATGGGCCCCCGCCTTCGCGGGGACGACGGAGAATAGAATGACCGGTCCCGAAGTTCTCGATGTTGCGCGCGAAGCGATTTATACGCTGGTGATCGTATCGGCGCCGGTCATGCTGGTCGGCCTGGTCGTCGGCGTGGCGATCTCGCTGTTACAGGCGCTGACCCAGATCCAGGAAATGACTTTGGCCTTCGTGCCGAAAATCCTGGCGATCTTCGTATCGCTGTTGATCGCGCTGCCGTTCATGGCGGAAAAGCTCAATGCCGAAATGTTGCGGATCGCGGCGCGAATCATCAGCGGTTGAGGCTATGATCGCGCTCCCGGCCGTCTGGACGCGAAAGCCGCCGCGATGAAAATCGACATCTCCCTGTTACCGATGCTGGCGGCGGCGTTCATGCTGACCTTCGCGCGCGTCGGTACCATGGTGATGATGATGCCGGGCATCGGCGAAATGAACATGCCGGCGCGCGTGCGGCTGACCATCGCGCTGATGCTGACGGCCATCCTGCTGCCGGCGCACCAGGCCGCCTATACCATCACGCTGACCGCGCTCGGGCCGGTCATCATGATGCTGGTGCAGGAAATCGTCATCGGCGCGGTGCTCGGCCTGACGGCGCGTCTGGCGATTTCCGGTTTGCAGGTCGCGGGCTCGGTGATCGCACAGCAACTGGGTCTGGGCTTCGTCACCGCGGTCGACCCGACGCAGAACCAGCAGGGCCTGCTGGTCGGCAATTTCCTGGCGGTGCTCGGCGTCACTTTGATCTTCGCCACCGACATGCACCACATGGTGATCGCGGCGCTCAATGACAGCTATTACATCTTCGCGCCGGGCGAGGTGCCGATCGTCGGCGACATTGCCAAGCACATCACGATGGTGATCGCCGGCTCGTTCAAGATCGGCATTCAGCTATCGGCGCCGTTTCTGGTGTTCGGCCTGTTGTTCAATCTCGGGCTCGGCGTGCTGTCGCGCCTGATGCCGCAGATGCAGGTGTTCTTCATCGGCCTGCCTTTGTCCATTCTGCTCGGCCTGTCGCTGCTGCTGGTCGTGATCGGCGCGATGATGGGCACGTTCACCGGCTACGTCGAAGGCGTGCTGCAGGACATGGCGCCGAGGCATTGACGGGATAGACCATGGCGGACGACTCCGACGCAACCGACAAAACGGAAGACCCAACCCAAAAACGGCTGGACGATGCGCTGCAGCGCGGCGACGTCGTCAAGAGCCAGGAAGTCAACAACTGGTTCATCGTGGCCGGCGGCACGTTGGTGCTGATGTCGTTTGCCGGCAGCATGACCGACGGCCTGACCGCGACGTTGCGCGGGCTGATCGCCAATTCCTACCGGATCAGCCTGGACGGTCCGGCGATACCCGGTCTGTTCCAGAAGATCGGTCTCGAACTGATCAGCACCTTGTCGATGCCGTTCCTGGTGCTGATGATTGCCGCGCTGGTCGGCAATCTCGTGCAGCATCGTCTGGTGTGGACCACAGAGGGGCTGGCGCCGAAATTTTCCAAGGTCTCGCCGGGCGCCGGCTTCAAGCGGCTGTTCTCGAAACAGTCGCTGGCCAATTTCGCCAAGGGCATCGCCAAACTGTTGCTGCTCGGCAGCATCATGGTGGCGTTGATGTGGCCCGAGCAGAACCGGATGGAAGGCCTGATCTTCACCGACCCGATGGCGCTGTTGCCGTTCACGCAGGTGCTGGCGCTCAAGCTGATGGGCGCGGTGGTGGCGCTGCTCGGCGTCGTCGCGGCGGCCGATTATTTCTTCCAGTACCGCAGCTGGTTCGGCAAACAGAAGATGTCGCTGCAGGAACTGAAAGAGGAGTTCAAGCAGTCGGAAGGCGACCCGACCATCAAGGGCAAGCTGCGCAACTTGCGCCAGCAGCGCTCGCGCAAGCGCATGATGGCGGCGGTGCCCAAGGCCTCGGTGATCATCACCAACCCGACCCACTACGCCATCGCCCTGCAATATGAGCGCGGCATGGAGGCGCCGATCTGCGTCGCCAAGGGCATGGATGCGATCGCCCTGAAAATCCGCGAGGTCGCCGGCCAGCACGGCATTCCGATCGTCGAGAACCCGCCGCTCGCCCGCGCGCTGCACGCCACCGTCGATGTCGATGAGCCGATCCCGGCCGAGCACTACAAGGCGGTCGCCGAAGTCATTAGCTATGTCATGAAACTGCGGCGTGCGGTCCACAGATAAGGGTTAATATCGGCGCTGCTTGTCGAAATGCGGGCAAAGACCGGGCTGGCCGGGCCCTTTGCCCTTGCGCCGGTGGGGCGGCTTAAGGCACTGAAAGAGTCATGGCAGGCCAAGATCTTGCAAAAGCCCCGGTAAAAGGCCCGGCAGCTCCGGGAAACGCCTCAGAACGCAGCGACGGACCGGCGCTCCCGTCCGGGCGGCGGGCGTTCGACAAGAGTCAGAGCGCGCCGCGCTCGGGCTCGGTCGGCATGGTGCTGCTGATTGCGCTGCTGCTGATCGCCGCCGCCGCCGGCCTCATTTATATCGGGCCGGATTACGCCGAAACCTACATCATGGCGCTGCTGGCGGTGCTGGGCACGATCGGCGTCTTCGCGCTGTTTGCGACGGCATCGGGCATCGTGCGCCTGACCGCGCAGGATCATGGCAATCCGCTGTTGAAGGCGGTGGTCGACAATGCGTTCGACGGGATCCTGGTCACCGACCAGGCGGGCCGCGTGTTCTACGCCAACGCCACCTATCTCGACCTGATCGGCGCCGCCGACGGCCAGGATGTCCGGCCGATCGAGCGGGTGTTCATCGGCGACCCCGACGTTTCGGAATCGATCTATCGCCTGCTCAAGGCGGCGCGCGAGCAGCGCCGGCTGATGGAAGAAGTGCGCATCGCGCGCCCGCGCGGCGAGCCGGCGCGCTGGCTGCGCCTGCGGGTGCGGCCGCTCGGGGCCGGCAAGCACGATTCCAAGATGACGGTCTGGTCGATCGCCGACGTGACGCGCGAACGCGAGCGTCAGGAGAATGTGTTCCAGGAGTTGCAACACGCCATCGATTATCTCGACCACGCGCCGGCCGGTTTCTTCTCGGTCGATGCCGCCGGCGACATTATCTATCTGAACGCGACCTTGGCGACCTGGCTCGATCACGATCTGGCGCAGGTCGGCGCCGGTTCGCTGCGGCTGACCGATATCGTCGCCGGCGAAGGCGCGGCGCTGCTGACGACGTTCAATGCCGCGCCCGGCGACGTCAAGACCGAGGTGCTCGATCTCGATCTGCGCACGCGCTCGGGCAAGCCGGTGCCGGTGCGGCTGTTTCATAAAGTCGCGTTCGGCGCCGACGGCGAACCCGGCGTGTCGCGCACCTTGGTGCTCAACCGCGCGCGCGACGACGGCACCGATCCGCAGCGCGCGGCGGAAGTGCGCTTCATGCGCTTTTTCCAGAACACGCCGATGGCCATTGCCACCGTCGACAAGGCCGGCGGCATTGCCCGCAGCAATGCGCGCTTCGCCTCGGCGTTCGAAGGCTTGCTGGCGGGCGGCCGCTCGATCCTGGCGGTGGTGGCCGAAGCCGACCGGCCCGCGCTCGAGTCGGCGATCGCCAAGGCCGCATCCGGCCAAGGCGAAATTGCGCCGGTCGAGGCCGCGCTCGCCGGCAAGGATGAGCGCTGGGCGACGTTCTTCGTCTCGGCAATCGAGGAGGAAGACCGCGACGGCGAGGCGGCGATCGTTTACGCGCTGGAGACCACGACACAGCGCGCGCTGGAGAACCGCGTCTATCAGCACCAGAAGATGGAGTCGGTCGGCCAGCTCGCCGGCGGCATCGCCCACGACTTCAACAACGTGCTGTCGGCCATCATGATGGCGACCGATTTCCTGTTGAGCGCGCACAAGCCGACCGATCCGTCGTTCCAGGACATCATCCAGATCAAGCAGAACGCCAACCGCGCCGCGGCCTTGGTGCGTCAGTTGCTGGCGTTCTCGCGCAAGCAGACCCTGCGGCCGCAGGTGCTCGATCTCGGCGAGGCCTTGAGCGATCTCGGCATGCTGCTCAAGCGGCTGATCGGCGAGAAGGTAACACTCGACGTCGTGCATGGCCGCGACATGTGGCCGGTGAAGGTCGATATTTCCCAGTTCGAGCAGGTGATCGTCAATCTCGCCGTCAATGCGCGCGACGCCATGCCGGACGGCGGCAAGCTGACGGTGCGCACGGCCAATGTGACGGCCGCCGATTGCGCCAAGTTCGACTACAAGGGCATGCCGATCGCCGACTATGTGCTGGTCGAAGTCAGCGACACCGGCACCGGCATTCCGCCCGACGTTATCGAGAAAATTTTCGAGCCGTTCTTCTCGACCAAGGATGTCGGCAAAGGCACCGGTTTAGGATTGTCAACGGTCTATGGCATCGTCAAGCAGACCGGCGGCTTCGTCTATGCCGACTCGGCGCCGGGCCGCACCGCATTTCGTATCTTCCTGCCGCGGCACATTCCCGGCGTCGAGGATCAGGTGACGCCGGCCATCGCCGCGCTCGACAGCGCCGCCGCCGCCGCTGCCAATCTGGCGAAGTCGGTCAGTAACGATCTGACCGGACACGGCATCATCCTTCTGGTCGAGGACGAAGAAGGATTGCGGGCGCTCAACGCGCGCGGTTTAAGCTCGCGCGGCTACACCGTGCTGGAAGCCGGCAACGGCGTCGAGGCGCTCGAGGTGCTGGCCGAGAAGGGCCATGTCGACCTCGTGGTGTCGGACGTTGTGATGCCGGAAATGGACGGGCCGACGCTGTTGCGCGAATTGCGCGCGCGCGATCCGAACGTGAAGATCATTTTCGTCTCGGGTTACGCCGAGGAGGCGTTCGCCAAAAATCTGCCGACCAACGAGCAATACGCCTTCCTCGCCAAGCCGTTCACGCTCAAGCAACTGGTGGCAATCGTCAAAGAGACATTGGCCGGCACGCCGCAATAGCTTGCTGCCACTGACGCCGATAATTAGTGGCAGGCCTGCGCCAGGCGCATTTTATCGAACAAGATTATTTGCGCGGTGCAAACCGGAGCGCGGCGATTGGTCGCCTGTGGGGGCGCCTGGAAAAATCGATGCTCGAGCATCGCGGCCGCCGGTCCGGTGTGCAGCGAGACGACGTCGGGCTGGTCGAACGGCAATTGCTGGAACGGCGTCAGGCTGGCCGCCGCCGGCATCGCCGCCGCGACCGTGCCGGCTAAAATCAGCGCCATTGCCAATGCATGTTTCATTTGCGCCGTCTCCAACGATGCCGAACAAGGAGAGAAGTCGGGCGCGGGGGGCATTGTTCCCGTCCGCGCCCATGACATTTGTGTGAAACAGGCTCAAAAGGCGATGCCTGCGGCTTAGCGGCGCACCGGCATCCCCTTACAAATCGGCTGGCGCGTACCTATCCTCTAAGGCGCCTAACAGGCCGGGAGGATACCAAGACCATGATTCGCCATCGCTGGCTGATTGCGCTTGCCGCAATCGCAACCGTCTTCATTTTCATCAACGCCGATCACGCCGACGCCCGTGCGGGCGGCGGCTTTTCCGCCGGCAGCCGTGGCTCGCGCACGTTCTCGGCGCCGGCCGCGACCCGCACCGCGCCATCGACTGCGGCCCCGATCCAGCGTTCGACAACGCAGCCGAATGCCGCCACGACCGGCGCGGCCGGGGCCCGTCCGGGGCTCCTGGGCGGCGGGCTGTTCGGCGGCGGATTGCTCGGCGGCCTGGCCGCCGGCTTCATCGGCGCCGGTCTGTTCGGCATGCTGTTCGGTCACGGCTTCATGGGCGGGATGGGCGGCTTTGCCTCGATCCTCGGTCTTTTGCTGCAGGTCGGCCTTGTCATTATCGTCGCCCGGCTGGCTTTTGCCTGGTGGCAGCGCCGCAATGCGCCGTCTTATGCCACTCAGGCCGCTGCTCCTGCTCCCGGCGCCAGCACGCAGGCTTTCGGCGGGTTGGGCTCGATGTTCGGCGGCGGTTCGCCGGCGGCCCCGGCGAATGAGCCGGTGACGCTCGACAAGTCCGACTACGACGCCTTCGAGCAACTGCTCACCGACGTGCAGGCGGCCTATTCGGCCGAGGACCTGGCGGCGCTGCGCGGCAAGGCAACGCCGGAGATGGTGTCCTACTTTGCCGAGGAACTGGCCGACAATGCCAGCCGCGGCATCATCAACCGCGTCACCGACGTCAAGCTGTTGCAGGGCGACCTGTCGGAAGCCTGGCGCGAGAACGGTCACGACTACGCGACCGTCGCCATGCGCTTCGCGCTGACCGACACCACGGTGGAGCGCGCCAGCGGCCGCGCGGTCGACGGCGGCAGCATGGGCGAGGTCACCGAATTGTGGACCTTCATGCGTACGCGCGGCGGCGCCTGGTTGCTGTCGGCGATTCAACAGGCCTGAGTGAGTTAGCGCGGGTCGCGCGGCAAAGGGCTGTGATGCAAAGGCGCCGTCCGGAAACGGGCGGCGCTTTTTTGCTATTCGGCAGGCACTTCGGACGGCGCTTCGTCGTCGACAAAGTGGGTGTCCGTTTCCGGCACCAGGCCAACGCGTTCCTGCGGCGGCAGGCGCCTTTCAAATTCGACGCCGATCTGGTTCGGCTCGCGCCAGACCACGCGGCAGGTTCGTTGCGGGGCGCCGTTGCCCGACAGCAGCAGGGTAAAGCGGTCGGGCAATTCCTCGGCCGCTTCGACCGAGATGCGCGCGCCGGTATCGGAAATGTCGGACAGGCTGCAGTCGCGCAACGCATCGGGTGCCAGAACCAGGACCGCGTGGTAGCGCATGGTGCGCCGGCGCGATCTTCGCTTGTCTTTTTGCATTGGGGAACCGGACCAGGGAACAGGGGCCAGGGAGGACCGCGCGTTAAGCGTTTGTTAATCCTTGCGGCCAGCGTCCGCCGACTATAGCGGCTACCGCGTTACCAATTGATAAAGCGGCCTGCCATGACAAGTTGCCTCAGGCCGGCCAGGCGTTGACGTTGCGGCGGATTCCGTTTAAGTGGCCCGCCGCAACCTGGTTTTCGGCCTCACCTTGCTCGCCAAGCCTCCCGTTTTTGGGCTGCGCTCCAAGTGACCCCCAAAAAACGGATGTTGCCGCCGGAGCGATGAGCGCGCCGGCGTTCAACGTGAAAGGAACTACGATGCCCGTCGGAACTGTGAAGTTCTTCAATACCCAAAAAGGTTTCGGTTTTATCCAGCCGGACGATGGCTCCAAGGATGTGTTCGTGCACATCTCGGCGGTGGAGAAGGCCGGCATGCGTTCACTGGCCGAAGGCCAGAAGATCAGCTTCGAGATCGTCACCGAGCGCGGCAAGCAGGCGGCGGGCAATCTGCAGCCGGCGTGAGCCGAGCGCGCAGTCATTGATAGTTGCCAAAGCCCGGCGGTGACGCCGGGCTTTTTTGTTGGCGGCGTCGGGCCGCGACAAAATGCGCGGCCGGCCGGTGGAATAGGCGGCCGCGCGCCGGGGTTATGCCCTTCCGACAACGCGGCGCTCACGCCGCGTCTCTGCCGGGAGGTACCCCTATGAACGCACGCCTGAGCCTGTCCCTGACCGCGATCCTGTTGACCTGCGGCGCCGCGGCGCCGGCCGCCGCGCAACAAGCCGCCATGACTTTCTTTGTGACCAGCGAAGGCCCGGGCAAGGGCGCCGATCTTGGCGGCCTCGCCGGCGCCGATGCGCATTGCCAGAAGCTGGCTACGTCGGCGGGCGCCGGGGCCAAGACCTGGCGCGCCTATCTGTCGACGCAAGGGGCCGGCGCGGTGAATGCGCGCGACCGCATCGGCAAGGGTCCCTGGGTCAACGCCAAGGGCGTGACCATCGCCAAGGACGTCGCCGAACTGCACGGCGTCAATAACCTGACCAAGCAGACCGCGCTGTCGGAAAAAGGCGACGTCATCAATGGCCGTGGCGACACGCCGAATCGGCACGACGTTCTCACCGGCTCGCAGGCCGATGGCACCGCGTTTCCGCCCGACAAGGACATGACCTGCAAGAACTGGACGAGCGGCACCGAGGGCACGGCAATGGTCGGTCATTCCGACCGCACCGGTCTCGACACCACGCCGCCGTCGCTGTCATGGAACTCGTCGCATCCCTCGCGCGGTCCCGGCGGCGGCTGCACGCAGAGCGATCTGAAAAGCACCGGCGGCGACGGCCTGCTGTACTGCTTCGCCGGCAACTAAGGTACGCCGTTGCTATAAGGCGCGGCTATCGGCATAACTTGTAAAGAAGAGCCGGCGGAATTCGCCGGCTCTTTGGTTTTTGGCGGCGCGCTGGGCGGCTCGGCGCGCGCTTAAAACCACAAACGCTTCCCGCTTTGACAACGGTCGCGTAGAGTCGCAGCTTGCTGCGTTATGAAAACCGTGCGCAGGGCAAAAGCCGGATGGCGATACTCCCACCCGAATTTGACAATCTGTTACTGCTAACTGGCGACGCGCTCATTTATTTCGCCGCGCTGGCCGTGTTGCTGCGCGCACGCGCGCGCATCGGGCTCGGCGCGTTTTTCTGCGCGCTCGGCGTCATGCACTTTCTCGAAACCTATCTGGCCAGCATTTTGTACGTAACGCTGCCGTTCGGCATCGTGACATCGCCGGGTTCGACCGTGCTGTTCACCGGCAAGCTGATGCTGCTGTTGCTGCTCTATATCCGCGAGGACGCGGTGGTGGTGCGCCAGCCGATCTACGGCTTGCTGATTGGCAACGTTCTGCTGTTCGCGCTCGCCTTTGTCATGCGCCAGCACCTGGCAGTTCCGCTCGGCGCCGACCGCGCCGCCGATTTCGGCTTTCTCAACGAGATGGGCGGGCTGATGGTGTGGGGAACGGCGGTGCTGTTCTTCGACTGCATCATCATCATTCTGCTGTACGAACGCTCGCGCGCCTGGTTCGGCGGTCACGTTTTCCCGCGTCTGCTAGTGAGCGCGGCTCTGGTGCTGACGTTCGACCAACTGGCGTTTTTCGCCGGCCTGCACATGATGACAGGCGCCGGTCTGGCGGTGCTGGTCGGCGGCTGGCTCGCCAAGATGGGCGCGGTCGCGGTCTACAGCGGATTGGCCACCGGCTATCTGATGTATTTCGAACGGCCGCTCGGCCGCCGGGTCGCGCCGCGCATCGCCGATGTGTTCGATGCCTTGACCTACCGCGAGCGTTACGAGGACCTTTTGGCGCGCACCGGCTGCGACGCGCTGACCGGCGCGCTCGACCGCCATTCGCTTGAATCATACGGCCGCCGCGCCGTCGAGAATGCCGCCGCCGCCGGCCGGCCGCTGACGTTGCTGCTGCTCGACATCGATCACTTCAAGGCCTTCAACGACCGTTTCGGCCATGCCGCCGGCGACATCATGCTCAAGCGCGTCGCCGCGGAAATCATGACGGCGGCGCGGGTCTCGGATTTTACCTACCGCTTCGGCGGCGAAGAGTTCGTCGTCCTCGCCGACGGCATCGCCGGCGACGACGCCAACGCGCTGGCCGAGCGCATTCGTCGCGCCATCGCGGCTTTACCGGGGAACGAGCCAAGCGGGCGGGTGACCGCCAGCATCGGCGTCGCTTGCTGCGCCAGCGATGCTTCCGGCTATGACCGGCTATTCGAGGTCGCCGACAAAAGGCTCTACGAAGCCAAGGCGCAAGGCCGCAACCGGGTGGTCGGCGCGCGGCCGCCGAACGGCGACTACCCGGTGCGGCTGGTCAAGGGCTGATTAGTCGCCAGCCCCCAGCCCGAGCGCTTCGACCATCACGCGGAACACTTCGGTGTTGTCCATCGAGCCGTGCACGCGCTCGGCGCCCGGTCCGGTCGCGGTGAGGATGACGTCTTCGCCGGAGTGGACGCTGGCATTCATCATCGCCGGCAAATTGCCGAAGCGCAGCATGGCGCCCGGCACATCCTTGTATTGCTCGTTGGCGACATAGGTGCCTTTTTCCTTGCCTTCGACCGCCGGCAGGTTCGGATTGTCGAGCTTGGGGCGGAAGGTTTCGTAATAATCCGGCGCGGCGGCCGAGAAGATGGCGATGCGGCGGCTGACGTCGACGCGGTTCGGATAGCCCTCGGCATCGGGCGCCGGATAATTCGGGAAGCCGGCCTTCTCGTAAGTGCCGACGCGCTCGCGCATCGGCACGTTCGGCGTCGTCTTCATGTCGTCATTGATGGTGCCGATCAGGCTGTTCGGATGGTTGTGATCGGCGACGACCAGAATGAGCGTGTCGTCGCCGCGCGCTTTGGCCCATTCCTTGGTCTGGCGCACGACGTTGTCGAGCATGATCGTGTCGTAGACGGCGCGGTCGAAATCGAGCGCGTGCGCGTATTTGTCGATCAGCCCGGATTCGACCATCAGGAAAAATCCGTTCGGATTTTTTGACAGCAAGGCGAGCGACGTCTTGACCTGATCGGTCAGGTCCGGCTGGTCGGGGAATTTCTTGACCGTGCCTCCTTTCAGGAATTTGCGGTCGAGCACGCCGTCCATGTTGCCGAGCGCGAACAGGCCGAGCAGTTTGCCGGTCGATGCATCGGCGCTGGCGGCTTTTAATTCGGACGCGGTCGAAACATAGCGGTAGCCGGCGTCCTTGAACTTGGCGAGGTAATCGGTCTCGTCCTTGCGCTTCGAGCCATCGGCATTGCCGGGCAGGAAGTTGGCCAGGCCGCCGCCCATCAGCACATCGGGCTTCACGTCGAAATACTGTTCGACGATCTGATCGTAGGTCGAACGCCGCCGCGTATGCGTCGCCATCGCCGCCGGGGTTGCATCTTCGGACTCGGTATTGGTGACGATGCCGAGCGCCATGTTGTGCCGCTTGACCATTTCGCCGATGGTTTCGACCTTCGGATCATCGAACGGGTTGGCGGTGCGGTCGGCATAGACGCCCATGGCGTTGACGGCGCTCTTGTGGCCGGTGGCATAGGCGCTGGCCGAATTGGCCGAGTCGGTGATAATCGAGTCGCTGCCGGCGGTGGCGACAAGGGCCATATACGGCATGTCATCGATGGCGAGCTTGCCGAGGCTCTTGCCCTCGGCGATGCCCTTGGATAGCAGGCGAGCGCCGATGCGGTGCGCCGGCGACATCCCGTCGCCGATGAAGAGGATGACGTTTTTGGCCTTGCGCGGGCCGGTCGCATAGACGTTCCAGGTGACCGAGGCGCTGCCGGCCTGTACCTTGTACGTGCCCGGCTTGAGCGTGACGTCGCGCAGGATCAAAGCCGACTGGTCCTTGCCGTCCTCGCGCTCGACGAATTGCGCGGTGCGCCCAAGAACCTTGGCGTAGGGTTCGCCGTTGACGGTAACGGCAGTGGCATCCGGCTTTTGCAGCCCGGGAAATTCGACTTTGAAATCGAAGCGCGCGGCGGCCAGAATGTCGGCGCGGTCCAGGGGATAAATCGTTTGCGCGCCAGCGGGCGACAGCATGAAAAAGACGGCGACGGGTAATGTGACGACGGCGCGCATGATAGGTTCCTCTTGAAAATGCGAGAGGCGGGAGGGTAGGCGCGAATTGTGACAGTGGATTAGCAGCCTGTGGGCAGCGGCGGACAAGAGGCTAAAACAATGCGTTATCAGCTTTATTACTGGCCTGGCATTCAGGGCCGCGGCGAATTCGTCCGGCTGGCGCTGGAAGATGCCGGCGCTGCCTACGAGGATGTCGCGCGCAAGGGCGGCATGGATAAGATGATGGCGATAATGAAAGGGGCAGGCGAGAAGAAGCCGCCCTTTGCGCCACCATTTCTCAAATCCGGCAAGATCGTCATCGCCCAGGTGGCCAATATCCTGTTCTATCTCGGACCGCGCATTGGCCTGGCGCCGAAAGATGAGGGCCAGAGGCTGTGGCTCAACGCCCTGCAACTGACGGTGACCGATTTCGTCAAGGAAATCCACGACACGCATCATCCGGTCGCCACCGGGCTTTATTATGAGGACCAGAAGCCGGAAGCCTTGCGCTACGCGGGCGGCTTTCTCGACGAGCGCGCGCCGAAATATTTCGGTTATTTCGAGCGGGTGATCGACAAAAACGGCGGGCCTTATCTGCTCGGCCGCAAGATTTCCTACACCGACCTGTCGCTGTTCCAGCTGATCGAGGGCATGCGCTATGCCTTCCCGAAAGCGATGAAGCGCATCGAGCGCAAGATTCCCAAGGTCGCCGCCGTGCGCGACCGCGTCGCCGCGCGGCCGGGCATCAAGGCCTATCTCGCCTCCGAGCGTCGCATTGCGTTTAACGAGAACGGGATTTTCAGGAATTATCCGGAGCTGGATAATTAGGAAGCTGTCGTCCCCGCGCAGGCGGGGACCCATACGCCGAGTTCTCTCTGATCAAGCAAACTGTCGCTGGCTTCTGATATATAGATTAACTGACCGGGGTTATGGGCCCCCGCCTTCGCGGGAACGACAATTTCTACCCATGCGCCGGCAACGGCTTGCCGCCGGCGATGACGGGCTTCGCCGAAATCAATGTAAAGGCGATGACGCAGGGGACGCTGCCGTTGTTGACCCAGTCGTGAATGGTGCCGCGCTGCACCAGAACGTCGCCGGCTTTCAGATGCACCGTGCCGATGTCGAGCACCATGTCGATCTCGCCGGACATCACCACCGCACAATCGATGGAATCGGTGCGGTGGTTGCGCGGCGCAACGCCGGGCGCGAACGCGACGATGCGGAACACGCTGCCGTTGTCGATAAAGGTGCCGATCTTCTTGGCCGAAGGGTCTTCGTCGCCGTCATTGTTGACCGGAAAGCCTTCGCTCGACCAGATGACGCTGAATTCGGCGCCGGCGCGGTGCGAGAAGGTGTTGGTGACCTGTTCGTCGATCAAAACCTTGGCGCGGCCCTGCTCGTCGTGACCGGTGACGACGCGGCGGATGTTGATAGCCATGATTTTTTCTCCCGTTTCTTATTATGCGGTTTTCGGCTTCTTGCCGCTTTCGCGCCACAGCAGCATCAGGCCGGAGACGACGACAATGCCGGAGCCGGCGAGCAGGCTCAGCGTCGGCACGTCGCCCCAGAAGATGTAGCCAAGCGCGATCGCCCAGACCAGCGAGAAGTAATAGAACGGCCCGACCGCCGAGGGCGGCGCCATCGACAAAGCGCGCGTCCACCAATACTGGCCGAAGCCGTTGAAAATGCCGATGACGATCATGGCGATCAGGTCGGCGGCGCCCGGCAATTTGAAACCGAAGAACGGCGTGGCGAGCGCGAAGAACAACGTCATGAAGCCCATCTGATAGATGGTCAGCGTCTCCGCCGACTCGGTGTTCGACATGCCGCGTACCGCCGCGGTGACGCTGCCGTACAATACGGCGTTGGCAACGGCGAACAGTGCGCCGACGGTGAAACTGTCGGCGCCGGGCGACACGACGAGCAGCACACCGCAAAAGCCGACGACCAGCGCGAGGGCGCGCGCCAGCCCGATGCTCTCGCGCAGCCAGAACGCCGCGAACAACGTCGCGAACAAAGGCGCCGAGAAATTGATCGCCATGGCGCCGGCGATCGGCATCAGGCTGAGCGCGATCAGGATGCAGCTTTGCGCCACGGTCTGTGTGACGCTGCGGCCGAAATGCTGGCCGATATGTTTGGTGTAAAAGACCGTGATGCCGGTGCGCGGCATGATCAACAGCCCGCAGACGATAAGCGACACCGCCGAGCGGAACAGCAAGACTTCCGAGAAGGAATAAGTATCGACCTGCCATTTCGATAAAGCGGTTGAGCCGGCGAACATGACGGTCGCTCCCAGCATGAACATGATGCCGCGCGGCACCATGTCGGAGCGCGTGCGGGGCGCCGGAGGGGCGGGGCTTTCGGATGTCACCGGCGATCAATCTCTCTGGCGAGCAAGGGCCGCCTGCCTAACACAAGATGGCCGCCGCTTGCAGGGGTAATTGCGAATGGCGGCTGTGCTTTCTCCTTTCCCTCTCCCACAAGGGGAGTGGGAAGAGAGAAAGCGTCAGCGCTTCTTATTCGCTTTCTTCGTTTTCGCCATGTCGGCACAGGACGGGCACAGACAACCGGCCTTGCCGAAATACAGTTCCATATGCTCCTCGCCATAATCGAGGGTGATCTCGTTGCCTTCGGCGATCGGCTTGATGGCGCGATACATCAGCCGGCCATGGTTGGATTCGGCCTCGGCATTGGGGTCGCAAGAGTGGTTGACGTAACGCGCGAGGTTAAGCCGGCTCGCACCGTCGATGGTCCAGCGGCTGTCGATCTCGAACAGATATTTGTTGGCGCGGCGGCGGTCGATTTCCTGCGCCTCCCGCGTCGGGATGCGCTTGCCGATATATTCGATGATCAGCTTGCGTTCCGGAATGTCCTGCGCCGCGAACAGGCCGAGCCCGGTGTGCGCGCGGCCGACGCGATAAAGCTGCGGTTTGGCCTTCGCGGCCTTCCTGGCGGAAGCGGCGGCCATGCCGGTCAGCTCTTGCCGCCGCGCTTTTTGGCGGTCTTTTTCGGCCCGGTTTTCTTCGTCTTGGTTTTCTTGGTCTTGGTTTTCTTTGTCGTGCCCTTGACGGCGGCTTTGGCCAGCCGCGCCTTCTTGCGGGCGCGCTTCAGACGCGCCTCGGCGGCGACCTTCTTGCGCCGCTTGCGGCAGCGCGAGCACAGGCAGTTTTCCAGGCCGATAACATTCTTGAGATAGTCGCGGCCGTAATCGTAGGTCAGTTCTTCTTCCGGCTTGATGTTGCGCAAGGTGCGGATGAAGACCCGCTTGTTGCGGATGAAGGTGTCGCAATTCGGATTGCAGGAATGGTTGAAATAGCGGGCCAGATTGCCGTGCTTGGCGCCATCGATGGTGATCTTGCTGTTGACCTCATAGAGGTAGCGATTGCCGCTCTTTTCGGCCTTGAGCGCGGCATCGATGCCGAGCCGGCGGCCCTTGTATTCGGCGATGCGCGACTTCTTCTTGATCGGCCTTGTGGCGAACAGCCCTAAACCCGTGAGCGAGCGGCCGAGGCGGTATGGTCGTGGGGACATCGTGCGCTTATCGATTCCAATAGAGGCAGAGAAAGCCGAGATTGCAGATGACGCGCGTTCCGTCAATGGTTCGGGCCTCACAGGGGGCGGATTGCATGGACCGCCTGTGGAGTGTGGCCGCTTCCACCGTTAAAGTGGCGGCCACACCGAAGGATGCGCCATGAACGATGCCCGCTGGCCCGAACTGCCCTTCATCGCCTGGGCCGACACCGCCGCCACCTTGCAACTGTGGACGCAAGTGGTGGGCAAGATCAGGCTGGCGCGCACGCCCTGGCTGAACCATTCCTGGCATGTGACCCTTTATGTCTCGGCGCGCGGCCTGACCACCGGGCCTATCCCCGACGGCGAACGCTCGTTCCAGATCGACTTCGACCTCATCGACCATGCGTTGCGGATCGCGACCAGCGATGGCCATGATCGGCAGGTGATGCTGGCCTCCGAGGATGGAAAGGGCGTCTCGGTGGCCAAGTTCTATGGCGAGATCATGGCCGCGCTGCGCGAACTCGGCATCGACGTGACCATCAACACCATGCCGTGCGAATTGCCCGAATGCACTGTGTTCGAGAAGGATGTGCTTCACCGCAGCTATGACGCCGAGGCGGTGAGCCGCTTTCATCGCATTCTCGTTTCCGTCAACGATGTGCTGGCGCGCTTCCGCACCGGCTTTATCGGCAAATCGAGCCCGGTGCATTTCTTCTGGGGTTCGTTCGATCTCGCGGTGACGCGCTTCTCGGGCCGCACAGCGCCGCGACATCCCGGCGGCATTCCGCATCTGCCGAACAGCGTCGCGCGCGAGGCCTATTCGCACGAGGTCTCCAGCGCCGGCTTCTGGCCGGGGTCGAAAGGGCCGGTGAACTTTCCGGCGTTTTACTCCTACGCTTACCCCGCGCCGCCCGGCTTCGATCAGGCCAAGGTGAAACCGGACAAGGCGTTCTTTTCCAAAATTCTCGGCGAATTCATTCTGCCTTACGACGCGGTGCGGCTGGCCGACGATCCGGACAGCGCGTTGATGGAATTTCTGCAAAGCACCTATGACGCCGCGGCCGATCTGGCGCAATGGGACCGCAAGGCGCTGGAGTGCGCGATCGGGCAGGTGGGAAAGGCGCGGGCGATTTGAGACCATTGTTTGCCGGGATCGGCCTTGTGCCTCCCTTGGACAGCCGCGCGCCGTGGCCTAAACTGACGCCATGAATGACGACGACCGGCACGAAGACGATTTCTCGACCAAATTCCGCTCCGTCGGATGGGTGCTCATCATTGCCATCGCGCTCCTCGGCGTCGCGCTGCTGCTCAGGCAATATGTGTTCTGAGGTGGGCGGGCGCGCCAATGCGCCGCGCCGCAAGGCCGGACAAGGCGTTCCGCGCCCGGTCTGAAGTATTTTGCTTTTTCTCGTCCCTTCATTTGCTAGGGTTAAGGCTTGGACTTAAAGCCAAATTTGGGGGGCCTTGCTGTGAACGCGTTGCGGGTGAGTGCTTTTGTTGTTGCGTCCGCTTTTGTGGCCGTCTTCGCCCGTGAGGCGCGGGCCGCGGGTGGCGCCT
>CAIMEA010000226.1 GCA_903839845.1 uncultured Hyphomicrobiales bacterium | reverse complement strand
CTCGTTCGGGACGAGGGGGTCGCAGGTTCGAATCCTGCCACTCCGACCAATTTCCCGCCTATTTCACCCAAAAATCCGTCCGACTTGACCCTAAACCGGTCTCTTGCCGCGTCAGGCCCGCTTCGACGCCAGCCAGACCCCGGCGATGATCAGCACGAAGCCGGCGACGTGGAAGGCGTAAAGATGCTCGCCGAGCAGGACGCCGCCGACCAGCGCGGTGCAGATCGGCACCAGATGCAGGAACGGGCCGGAGCGGTTGGCGCCGATCAGCTCGACGCCGCGATTCCAGGCGGCGAAGGCGACCAGGCTCGGGAAGAACGAAACATAGGCGATCGACGCCACCGTCAGCCAGTCAAACGTCAGCGTGTTGCCGGACATTCCTTCCCAGACGGCAAAGGGCAGCGTGCTCACCGACGAAATGACCGCGAGCACGAACAGGAAGCTCAGCGTGTGAATCTTTGGCAGCAGCCGCAGGCAGGCGGCGTAGACCGCAAACACCATCATATTGAACAAAATGATGAGGTCGCCCCAGTTGAAGCCAAGATTCAGCAAGGTCGCGAACTCGCCGTGCGCGATGATCGCCAGAACGCCGAGCGACGACAGCGCGATGCCGCCGATCTGGCGCAAGGTCACGCGGTCGCGGAACAGCAGCGCGCCGGTCGCCACGATCAGCACCGGCACCAGCGAGTTCAACACCGAAACGTTGAGCGCGGCGGTAAATTGCAGGCCGACATATTGCAGCGCCGTGAACAGCGCGCCGCCGGTAAGGCCCAGCCACAGCATAATCTTCCAGTGCGCGCGGATCGCCGGCCAATCGCGCGCCAGATGCGGGCGCACCCATGGCCACATCAACAATGCCGGGATCAGCCAGCGCAGCGCCGACACGCTCAACGGCGGCACATGGCCGCCCATGGCGCGGCCGACAATGTGATTGCCGGACCAGAACAAAGCCGCCACCGCCAGCAGCAGATAAGGATTGGCCAGTCCGCGCAACGTCCAGTGCGCGCGCGCCATCGGTTTGGATTTGGGAGCGATGTCGACGGTCATGACGTTGCTATCCGCACCGGCTGCATGGCGCGTTCCGTCAGCGCTTGTGCGCGGCGCGCCATTGGGCGAATTCCTCGCGCGCTTCCGGGCCGGGCGGATAGAGGCCGAATATGCCGCGGCCCTCGTTGACCTTCTCCTGCACGAAGTCCTCGAACACGGTCTGCTCGAAAGCCTCGTCGGCCACCGCGTCGGCGATGTTCGCCGGGATCACCGCGACGCCTTCGCCGTCGCCGACCATGATGTCGCCGGGAAACACCGGCACCTCGCCGCAGGCGATCGGCACGTTGAGGTCGACGGCGTGATGCTTGATCAAATTGGTCGGCGCCGATGGCTGCGCGTGATAGGCGGGAAACGGCATCACTTCGATTTCCGGCGTATCGCGAAAGCCGCCATCGGTGACGATGCCTGCGGCGCCGCGCTTCCACAGCCGTGTGATCAGGATGTTGCCGGCGGACGCGGCCGACGCATTGCGGCGGCTATCGATGACGAAGACATGGCCGGGCGGGCATTCCTCGACGCCCTTGCGCTGCGGGTGGCCGCGGTCCTCGAACACGCCGAGATGGTCGAGGTCCTCGCGCGCCGGGATATAGCGCAACGTATAGGCCGGGCCGACCATGTTTTTTGCGGCGCTCTTGTTGATGCGGCGCACGCCGGCGATGAAGGTGTTGCGCAAGCCGCGCTTGAACAGCACCGTGGTCAAGGTCGCGGTGGAGATCGTCTCGAGCTTGGTTTTGCTGCTGTCGCGCATGGCGTCACCCGGGTTGCGTTGAACGCGCACCACTTGTTCGCTCCGGTTCGTTGTTGTCAAGAGTTGCAAAACGCGCTTGTGCGCGGCCCCGTTGGGCCAGTATGGTCGCGGCCAGAAAAACAAGGGCCGCCGCTTCAGGCGGCCGGGTTCAAAAAGGCCGAGGTTGCGCCGCAATGACCGATCCTAAAAAGCCCGCACGCAAGAAGCCCGAGGAACTGCGCAGCCACCGCTGGCTCGGCGTCAACGATTTGCGGTCCTTCGGCCATCGCTCGCGGCTGCGCCAGATCGGTTATGACGCCGGCGACTGGGGCGCCAAGCCGGTCATCGGCATCATCAACACCTGGAGCGACATCAATCCGTGCCACGTTCATCTGCGCACGCGCGCCGAGGAAGTGAAACGCGGCGTGTTGCAGGCCGGCGGCTTTCCGCTCGAACTGCCGGCGATGTCGTTGTCGGAAACATTCGTCAAGCCGACGACGATGCTTTATCGCAACATGCTGGCGATGGAAGTCGAGGAGCTTTTGCGCAGTCATCCGATCGACGGCGCGGTTTTGTTGGGCGGCTGCGACAAGACCACGCCGGGCCTGTTGATGGGCGCGATCTCGATGGGCGTTCCGGCGATCTTCATGCCGGCCGGTCCGATGTTGCGCGGCAACTGGCACGGCCAGGTGCTCGGCTCCGGCTCGGACACCTGGAAATACTGGGACGAGAAGCGCGCCGGCAAGATCACCGAGGAGCAGTGGAAGGAGATCGAAGGCGGCATCGCGCGCTCGTTCGGCACCTGCATGACCATGGGCACGGCGGCGACCATGATGGCGGTGGCCGAGGCGCTTGGCTTCACATTGCCCGGCGCGTCGTCGATCCCCGCGCCCGATGCCGGTCACGCCCGCATGGCAATCGCCTCGGGGCGGCGCATCGTCGATATGGTCTGGGAAGATCTGACGCCGGACAAGATCATCACCAGGGAATCCGTCGACAACGCCATCAAGGTTCACATGGCGATGGCCGGCTCGACCAACTGCATCATTCATCTGGTCGCCATCGCCCGCCGCGCCGGCATTCCGCTCGACATGAATCGTTTCGACGAAATCTCGCGCGAGGTTCCGGTGATCGCCAATGTGCGGCCGTCCGGCGCGTTCCTGATGGAGGATTTCTTTTATGCCGGCGGCCTCAAGGCGTTGATGGTGCAATTGCGCAGCGTGCTCGACACCTCGCAGCTCACCGTTACGGGCAAGACGGTCGCCGACAACATCGCCGATGCCGCGGTCTATAATTCGGACGTCATCAAGTCGCTGAACGATCCGGTCAACAGCGACGGTGCGACCGCCGTGCTGCGTGGCAACCTCGCGCCCCGCGGCTGCGTCATGAAGCCGTCGGCGGCCGAAAAGCGTCTGCACAAGCATCGCGGCAAGGTGATCGCCTTCGAGAATTACGACGAGATGGCGCGCGAGGTCGAACGCGACGATCTCGACGTCACCGCCGACCATATTCTCGTTCTCAAGAACGGCGGCCCGCAAGGCGGTCCCGGCATGCCGGAATGGGGCATGCTGCCGATCCCGCGCAAACTGGTGAAGCAGGGCGTGCGCGACATGGTGCGCATTTCCGATGCGCGCATGAGCGGCACCAGCTATGGCGCCTGCATCCTGCACGTCGCGCCGGAAAGCTTCGTCGGCGGCCCGCTGGCTTTCGTACAGACCGGCGACGAGATCGAGGTCGATATCCCGGCGCGCACCATTCATCTGCATGTCAGCGACGAGGAAATGGCGCGGCGCAAGGCGGCCTGGATCAAGCCGTCGCCGAAATATCCGCGCGGCTACGGCGCGCTGTTCTCCGATCACATCGGCCAGGCCGACGACGGCTGCGACTTCGACTTCCTCGCCAAGGCCGGCCAGGTGCCGGAGCCAGAGATACATTGATCCGCCGCCAAGGTTGATCTAAGACGCCGTCATGCCCGCGCTCGTCGCGGGCATCCACGTCTTTCTGCTCATGCAAAGGCGTGGATGGCCGGGACAAGCCCGGCCATGACGGAGATTGTTCCGATGGCCGACGACGACATCCCCTTCGACAAGAACCTCGACCTCGCGCCCGACACCGTCGACCGCGTCATGCCCGGCGTGCGCCGGGTGATGGCGAATAATGGCGGACCGTTCACCTTCAAGGGCACGATCAGCTACATCATCGGCGACGGCAACGTCGCCATTGTCGATCCCGGCCCGGACGATCCGGCGCATATCGGCGCGCTGCTCGACGCGGTACGCGGCGAGACCGTGACGCATATTTTCGTCACCCATACGCACCGCGATCATTCGCCGGCGGTGCCGGCGATCAAGCACGCCACCGGCGCGACCGTTTACGCCGAAGGCATTCACCGCGCCGCGCGTCCCTTGCACATCGGCGAGATGAACCCGCTCGATTCCAGCGGCGACCGTGATTTCGTGCCCGATGTCTATCTGAAGGACGGCGACATCGTGCAAGGTTCCGGCTGGACGATCGAGGCGGTGACCACGCCCGGTCATACCGCCAACCACATGGCTTACGCCTATAAGGAAGCCAATGCGCTGTTCGTCGGCGATCATGTGATGGCGTGGGCGACCACCATCGTCGCGCCGCCGGATGGCGCGATGAGCGACTACATGGCCTCGCTGCGCAAGCTCGCCAAACGCTCCGAGCAGGTCTATTTCCCCGGTCACGGCCCGGCCATTGGGGACGCCAACCGCTTCGTCAACTATTACATCCTGCATCGCCAGGCGCGCGAGGCCTCGATCCTGCACCGGCTCGGCAAAGGCGCGACCGACATTCCGACCATCGTGCGCGCGATCTATATCGGCATCGATCCGCGGCTCACGGGCGCTGCCGGCATGTCGGTGCTGGCGCATATGGAGGACCTGGTGACGCGCGGCATCGTCGCCACCGACGGCGCGCCGTCGATCGACGGCAAGTACCGGCTGGCCGGATAAATCAAGCCTTCGGTTTTTGTCCGGGCCGCTTCGGAGCCGGCTTTTTCTCCGGCGCTTCCGCCTTCGGCTCCGGCGCATTGCCGGACGCGTCGTCGATATCCTCGAGCAGCGAGCGCAGCCGCGCCGCGTTGGCGCCCAGATCGTGCGAGCCGAAACGCGAGGCTGAACGCAGATCGACGCGCGATCCGTTATTGCCGACCGCGGTGATGCGAATGACGACGTCGTCTCGGAAGCCCATCAGCGGCGTGCGCGCCGTGGTCTCGATCACCGCCTCGCGGCGCGTGGCGGCCGGCGGCATGCTTTCGGTGAAGGCCCATTTGCGCTTGGTCAGCACGCCGAGCACGACGTCATAGGAACTGCGCAGCGGCAACGCCAGCTGCAGCGGCACGATGTCGGGATAGGCGGCGCGTTGCAGCGGCGCGCTGGCAGCCGGATAGGCAATGCGATCCTTTGGCCGTTGCGCGGCCAGCGTCATGAAGCGCGGCGGGTTGGCCGGATCGGTGGTGACGTCGTAGATCGCCGGGTAGCGGTAGGCGCGCTGCGCCAGATAGGCCGGGTAGGCGAGCAGCACGGTGCCGAGCATGAGGCCGAGCAAAGCGCGGCCGAGGCCGGTGCGGCCGTGGCGCCAGATCGCGATGAAAGACAGAAAGGCCAGCACGATCGCCAGTCCGGCGAGCATCAGCGCGGCGGCGACCGTGGCCAAGGCCGGCTCGATCTCCAGCAGGCTGGAACGCAGGATGACCACTGACAGGACGGCCACGGCCAGCGCAAACAGCGCCAGCCGCGACGACCAGGTCGCCAGCGCCGAAATCGGCTCATCGTTTAACGGGCGGCGCGCCATGTCTTTTCAAGCCATGTCTTTGCAAGAGTTCCAGGTCAACCGGTGTCGCCACGAGGGATAATGGTTGATGCCGCATTACGCAACGCCGGTGTTTAGGGGGAGGCGGGTTCGCGCGTTTTTGTCGCCGCAGTATAGCGCCACCGATCCGCCGGCAAAATCTGCCACGGCCCATCAGTTTTGGTTGCCGGACCTGCATTTCAGCCGCGGAAACTCACGCGATTTGCACTTCTGGCGCGGGGTGCAAATTGTCCCATTGTTAAAGCCTGTGTTGTTTGATGGGTGCAAGGCCCGGCCATGGTGCGATGATGATGGAGCGACCGCGATGTCGTCTTGGGACTGTCAAACGCCGGATGAACCGCTGTCGGCTGTCGAAATTGTCGGACTGGACGACATCGATGATGTGGCCATCGTGCCGCTGGCCGTGTCCGCTCTCGGCTGCGACATCACCTTAAGCGCGGTGCGGGCCATTCTCGACGAACTACCTTTCGCCATCTATTCGACCGACGCCGACGGCCGCATCGTCTACTTCAACCCGGCCTCGGTGGAGTTCGCCGGCCGGCTGCCGATGCTCGGCCGCGATAAATGGTGCGTGTCGTGGAAAATCTATTCAACGGCCGGCGCGCTCATTCCGCACGACCAGTGTCCGATGGCGGTGGCGATCCACGAAGGCCGCAATATTCGCGGCGTCATGACGGTGGCCGAGCGTCCGAACGGCACGCGCGTGCCGTTCACGCCATATCCGACGCCGATCCTCGATCGCCAGGGCAAGGTGCTCGGCGCTTTCAACATGCTGCTGACGGCGGCCTGAACGAGCGGCAGCTCACGGTGACGTGCTTGCGCTTCGGGCGTGCCGGCCGTCCTTGAGGACGACGCGGCCGAAGCGGTCGGCCTTTAATTCGGTGAACCACATATTCATGTCGGGCCCCTGGACGATGCGGTGCATCACCGTCTTGCGCGTCGGCACTTCGAAAGTCGTGATGTCGAGCGCGTCGCCGGGCTTGGCTTTGAGAATCGACTTGCCGATCCTGATAATGAAGTCGGGTCCTTCCGGCTCCGGCTTGTTCTGGTTGACATATTGCTGCACCCACAGATTGCCCGCGGCGTCGAAGGCGAGCCCGGCCAGAATGGAATTGACCTGCGACTTCGGCACGTCGAATTCAGTGATGACGCCTTGCGCGTCGATGCGGCCGACCTTGTTGCCGGCTTCCTCGGAAAACCACATCGCATAGGCCGACGGATCCTGGACGATCGCGATCGGGCGGCTGTCCTCGGTCGGAATCTTGAATTCGCTGATCTCGCCGCCGGCGGTGACGCGGCCGATTTTATTGCCGGTCAATTCGGTGAACCACATATGGCCGTCGCGTCCGGCGGCGATGTAGATCGGCAGCGCGTCCACCGTCCGCAGCGGGAAATTCAGCACCATGCCGTCGCCGAGAATCCGGCCGACCGTGTTCTTGCTCTTGCCGGTGAACCACACCGTCTTGCCGTCCGGGCCGATGCCGAGCCCATGCGGATCGGCATTGACCGCGATCTGCCGCTTGATGGCGCCGCTTGCCGGATCGATCTCGGCGACCGCGCCGGCGCCTTCGAGGCTGGCGTAAAGCCGGCCCGCGCTATCGAAGGAAATGCCGTGCGGCATGCTGCCCGCCGGCATCGGATGAAAGTTCATCGCGCCGTCCATCGCCACTTCGACGATCGAGTCATACATCGGCGCGGTGATCCACAAGGTCTTGCCGTCCTTGCGGTTGAAGGTCAGTTCATGCGTCGAGCCGCGCATGTCGCCTGACATAGTGGACATCGCCGGATAGGGGATGGCGAAGTCCCTGACGCAAGGGGCGGGATAGCCGTCGCAACCTTGTTCGGCCGACTGCGCGCCACCGGTGAGGAAAAGAGCGCTGAGACAAATCGCTGCGATACGCATGGCTATCTCCATTTCGGGAGACGCAACCTTAAAGAGTATAATTGTAAAATTCAATCGTGCAGGCGAGGGCCGGCTCGCGCGTCGCTTAGAGATACGACGCCAGCGTGCCGGTGCCCGCGCCAGCGCTGGTTTTACTGCTGGCGGTGCTGCCCAGGAAGCTGGAGCCGCCGGAGAACATCGAAGCGGTGCGATAGTTCTGGATCAGCCGGCTCTGCATCGCGTCGGTGTAGCCCATCGCCGATTTTTCGGCGGCGCTCATGCTCGAATAATGGCTGAGCAAAGCGAGGCTCTGGCTCTGCGCGTCGCCATTGGTCTTGGTATCGAAGGCGGCGAGTATGCTTTTGCGGTTGCGCGCATTGAGTTCGGTCTTGGCGGCATGCGCCTGCGCGGCCGAAAAGCTCGCGTCGGCGTTCAGTGTCATCACCGCCAGGGTCTGATTGTCGAACTGCGAGAAGTCGACCTGCTGGCCGGTCTTGCGGTTGGGATCGAACACAAGGCTCGTGCCGGCGTCGCGCGCGGCATTGGCCTGCGCATCCAGCATCGCATGCGCGTTGCCGGCCACGCTCGCGTCATCGGTGCCGCTGGCTTGCGCCGTTGCCTGCGATGTCTTGGTGAGCAGGGCGGCGACCGGATCGTTGCCGCCGGCCGCCGGCGCCTGCGATGGATTCTGTTGCGCCAGCGTCAGCCCGGCGGTGACCGCCTGCTTCTGGCTTTGCCACAACGGCGTGGCGCGCTCGTCGGCGCCGGCCTGGTCGAGATATTGGTCGGCGGCCTGGTACAGGCTGGCGTAGTCGCCGACATGGCGGGCGATCACCACATGCGGCGTCATCGCCGTGTTGAAGCGGTCGCTCAGCGCCTGCGCCGCCGCCACGGTCTCGTCCTTGCTGAACTGCGACTGGCTGTTGGCGGCGACCGCCGATAAAGTGGCGCGGCTCAGCGGCGTGAAATCGACCGCGACCTGGCCATCGACCAGCGCCGAGGTCGTGCCGTTATTCTTGTACTGCTGGTCGAACCACGCCCGCGCGTCGGCGGCCAAAGTCGCGGGATCGGTGGCGGCGGTCGAGGCGAGATAGGCTTTGGCGGCGTCCGACAAGGTCACCGTATCGGCGGCGCTCGGCGATGCGTTGCCGCCGGCATCGGCGTTCGTATTGGCGGATGATGCGGCCGCCTGCGGCGTCGTCAGCCCGTAGGCCGAGGCGGCAATGCCGAGCGTGGGATTATAGCCGGCGATCGTCGTCACGCCGCGTCTCCCAATGCCCGGTCAGGCCCATGCGTGGCTCAAACAAGCCGCATGCTGACCAAAACATGGTTAACGCTTGGTTAACCCGGGCGAAACGCGCCGCCGCCCAAAACAAACTGATCTTGGCGGCGGCGCATGTCCGGTTACTTCACGCCGAGCAGTTCGACGTCGAACATCAAGACCGCGTTCGGCGGGATGACGCCGCCGGCGCCCGACGCGCCATAGCCGAGCGCGGGCGGAATGATCAACGTGCGCTTGCCGCCGACCTTCATGGTCGAGACGCCTTCGTCCCAGCCCTTGATGACCTGGCCGACGCCGACCTTGAACTCGAACGGCTCGTTGCGGTCGACCGAGGAGTCGAATTTCTTGCCCTTGATGCCGTTGGTGTAGAGCCAGCCGGTGTAGTGCATGACGCAGGTCTGGCCGCGCTTCGGCGTCGCGCCGGTGCCTTCGACGGTATCGGTGATTTGCAGTCCGGATGCGGTGGTCATGGTTTTCTTGGCCGTTGTTTGCGCGGTGGCGGGGGTGAGCGAACCGGCGACGCTCGCCAGTCCAACGAAAAGCGCGAAGGCGAAGCGGGTGCCCAAACGGACGCCTGAGCGGGATTGAGTTCGCATTCCAGAATTCTCCTCGGGGTGAAGCGGCTTCCCTGTTACTGCGCGCTTTTGATAAAGGCCAGCAGTTGATCGCTGAGTTCCGTGTCGGCGGTGCCGATGGCGTTGTTGAGCGAGATATGGCTGTGCGTTTTCAGCACCGCCTTGGCCGGATTGCGGCCGGCCTTGCGCAAGGCGGCGTCGAGATCGATCGATTGGCGTTCGATTGGCGGCGGGTCGAGCCCGGCCCAGGCCAGCATCAGCGGCACCTTCGTCGTCAGCAATCCCGGCGTCGGCGACAGCGCCGCATAAGCCGTAGCGTCGGTGCCGAAATAATCGGTGTAGGGCGTCATGTCGAACACGGTCGGATCGAACGGCGAGCCGGACAGAAATATCGCGCCGGCAATCCCTGCGCCGCCGGCCGGTTGAAACTCCGGAAAGGCGACATAGGACGCGACATGATTGGCGCCGGCCGACGAGCCCATCACATAAATGCGCGCGGCGTCGCCGCCCTGCGCGGCGATATTGGCTCGCAGCCAGGCCACCGCCGCTGCGACGTCCTGCGGCCCGCTCGGCCATTTGTCCCGCGGCGCCAGCCGATACGACATGGTGACGCCGATCATGCCGTGGCGCACCGCCCAGACCGCGACATTGTCGAAAAACGGACTGCCGGCGACATGCTTGTCGCCACGCACGAAGCCGCCGCCATGCACGAACAGCAGCACCGGCCGTGGCCCCTCGTTTTTGTCCGGCGTGAATACGTCGAGCAGGTTGCGTGCGTCCGGCCCGTAGCGGTTGTCGCGCGTGATCTTGACGCCGGCAAAGGGTTCGACGCCGTGCAGCGGCGCATAGATCGCATTGGTCTTCGGCGCCTCGATGACGCGGCCAATGGCGACCAGCTTCTCGGCAATGTCGGGCGGCATGGTGCCGGCCTGCGCCGTCCCCTGCGCATGGCTTTGTGTCGTCATCAGCAGCAGCCCTGTGGCGGCAATGCAAAAATGGCGGCGCATGGCGCTCTCCCTTCGGCGGCGTCGGTCGGCATTGCGTGTGCGTCTCTTTTTTCTTTTCTGTCGACGCTCAGTGTAGCGTGAAAGCGGAGGCGATATACACCCCCACGTGCTGCGAAAAATTCGGTGGCCCCGATTGTCGTTGCAAAGTTCCGAGAGTGGGTTATGAAGCCGCCGAAATTTATCGGGGGCTGATCCATCATGCTGAAATACTTCGCGCCGGCGTTGCTCGGCGTCGCTCTGCTTGTGCCGTCGCAGGTCTTCGCGCAAAGCGTGACCGACAAGGCGCAAGGCGGCGTCGGCGGCTATCTGGCGATCCTGGCCATCGCCAAATTGTGCAAATACGATCTCGACAAGCCGACGACCGAGATCCTGGTGGGCAACATCAATGCGCTGCAGCCGAAAGCAAAGCTGAGCGACGCCGAGATGGACCAGGCCATGGACAGCCTGGTCGCCAGCTTTGCCAAAAGGAAGGATTCGCCCTGCGCCGGTGGCCTGAATGAATTCTACACCATGGCCTCGGCCATGGCCGCCGGTGCGCAAAAAGAGGCGGACGGCAGCGGCGTGGCGCTGAAAACCTTGCCGCCGCGTTCGGCGAAGACCGCCGCGGCGCCGGCCGCCAAGGACCCGAAAGAGGCGGCCCGCAACATGCTCATCGCCGCGCACATGATCGAAGCGGTCTCCGACGAGTGCAAGATCAAGCTCACCGACAAGGAAAGCCTCGATCTCGACCGCGTGCAGTATTACTTGCGCGGCAAGGCCGACCTGACGGCGGCCGAGGTCAAGGAAATCGTCGGCGCCGTGGAAAAGGAAGCGGAAGCCAGCCACAAGAAAGTCTGCGCGCCGGAATGGGGCTTTCGTTCGACGCTCGATACGCTGCTGGCGGTGATTAAGTAGGCCGCTGGCCGACGCCACCACATTTTTGGCATTGTTTCCAGCACCATACTACCCCGTAAGCCCCGGCGGGCCCGATTCCGAATTTCCTGCCGGCGGTCTTTTGGTCTAGGATGGCGGCATGGTGCAGACGTCCGACGCGAAAAGGCGAGGGGCAAGACGCCGCCCGGCGGCTGTCGCCCCCGCGCGGCCGGACCGCTTCGCCCGGGCGACCTTGGCCATCATGTGGATTTGCCTCAGCGCCGCCGGCGCCAGCGCGGTCGCCGCCGCGGCGATCTATCTGCCGCTGCCGCAGGGCCGCTCGGCTTTGGCCCCCGAATTAAGGTCGTCGATCGCCGCGCCTTTGCGCGAGCTGGAGGTCGCACCGACCTGGCACGAGGAGTGGACGCAGCTCGTCGGCCACATCGGCGTCGGCCTGCGCGGCGCGGATCGGGCCTGGATACCGGAAGGCGGCCTGTCGACCTTGCTGGCGACGCGATTCCCGTCGGCCGCCGATGTGCGCCTGCCCAGCCTCGACGTCGCCACGCCGATGCCGCCGTCACGGCCCGACGGTATCGCGCGTGAGGATGTCGCCCGCCAGGAATTGGCGCGCGAGGACGCCGCGCGTCTCGCCTTCGCCCGCCAGGACGTCGGGCGTCAGGACATCGCGCGTCAGGACGTTGCGCGGCAAGATGTTGCGCCGCGCGCCAACGTCGTGCGCACCACGCCGGTCGCGCCGCAGCTCGCCGCGCTGCCGCCGCAACAGCCGAGGTCCGAACCTGGAATTTTCGACAAGTTATTCGGCGATCCGGATCGCGCCGCCAAGGCGGTGATCGCCGCCAATCCGAAGACGGTGCTGTACGACATCGCCCGCCGCGCGGTGTACATGCCGGACGGCGAGAAGCTCGAGGCGCATTCCGGCTACGGTCCGTTTCTCGACGACCCGCAGTCGATCGAGCGCAAGGATGTCGGCGTCACGCCGCCCAATGTCTATGCCGTGTCGTTCCGCGAAAAGCCGTTTCACGGCGTGCGCGCGCTGCGCATGAAGCCGATCGGCAACGGCAACATGTATGGCCGCGACGGCATTCTGGCGCATTCCTTCCTGCTCGGCGAGGCCGGCGCGTCGAACGGCTGCATCTCGGTGCGCGACTACGACAGGTTCCTGCAAGCCTATGAGGCCGGCAAGTTCGACAAGATCATCGTCGTGCGCAGCGTCGAAGACCCGCTGCCGTCACAACTCGCCAGCAATTAGGCGGACGGGGTGTAATCGCAAACCTTGTAGGGCGGGTTAGCCTTGTCCCCGCGCAGGCGGGGACCCATAACCCCAGGACTTCAATGTGAAGCGAAGCAGGAAGTGCAAGGCCGCTTTGCCTTTAGCCTAACCGTTCGACACGGCGTATGGGTCCCCGCCTGCGCGGGGACGACAGAAAAACACTCGTTGCACCACACCCACCGCCGTCATGGCCGGGCTTGTCCCGGCCATCCACGTCTTGCTTAAGGGGCTTTGGCACCAGCTACGCTCACTGGGCCTCCAAGTTCTGCCACGAGCAGTTCGATCCATTTATCATTATATGTGTAATCGCCGTGAGCCGGATGATAAATACAAAAATCTCTATTTGTTTTGTCGGGCGTATTAGATTTACTCGCTGGTCGTACTTTATGTTTTTGCCACGCGGTAGTGTGATCGCTCATTAGAAATTTTTTTCCGCTTGCCTTGCGCACAATCTTGACTACATCGCCGGGTTTATAACGATACAATTCGTCAGCAATCTTGAACTTCTGAAGGACGTTTTTGACTGTCTTGCCTTCTTCCGAATCTGGGCTGAGAAACTGGATATGCGCTTTGCCTTTTGAGGCATTGTCAAAAGTATAAACAACCCGGAATTGATATTCTAAGTCTTCAATGTCCTCTTCTTTCATCTCCTTCTTTAGAAGGGCATCAAGCGCGGTAATATTAGGCGGCACATCGTAGGCGCTCAGTTGCGCGGCTTGCTCTAGTGCAAGTTTTCCAAACTGCAGCGCAACTGAAAGGTCGTTCTGCAAGGAAACTCTTTGTCCGAACCAGCTAACAATAGTCTTATCAAAATTGAGACAACAGGCCTGAAACAGGGCGAGCCACTTCACGTCGCTGCGGCCCAGCATCTTATGTTCGACATCGTCTCTGATTGCTTTCAAAGACAGAAGATTATTCTTGATCCCTTTCGAAACCGGGCAGTCGGGCCGCGAGAGCATATGACTCAACGCAAAGGTGGTGCCGTCCGCATTTAGAGGCAGGATACCTTTCCGGGTGTAGTGTTCGTGGAGGAGGTAGGTCCAAGCAATGTTTGCGAGGACTGCAAATACCTCACTCTTGAATCGGTAGCTTCCGCTATTGAATATAGTAACTGCGAGAACCATGGCTTCGCGGGCACGAATTAGTCGCTCGTCCATATAGAGATTTAGACCGGTAACCGGATCAAAGCTTTGTTTTTTTCTCTTATAAAAGGCTACTTCTTCGGGGGACGCCGGAGAAATCTTGTTGTTTGACTTCACTCCTGCGATGCGCCCAAAATTAACCGTTGCGGGCCGCTCGTAGTTTATAAGCGCATGTATGTCTTGGTTGCGCATACCGTCGGCCAGCAAGGCCTTTGCTACGCGCTTTTCTTCGTCAGTCAAAGTAGTTGGTTTTTTCATATACCCCGTTTAGGCAAGTAAAATTCGCTCACTCCGCCGCCTGAACCCCCGGCAGCCGATAAGTCTCGAACTGCTTGCGCAACGTCATCTTCTGAATCTTCCCGGTCGCGGTGTGCGGGATTTCGTCGACGAACACGACGTCGTCCGGCATCCACCATTTGGCGATCTTGCCCTGCATGAACGCGAGAATGTCCTCGCGCGTCGCGGTCTCGCCTTTCTTCAGGACGATCACCAGCAAAGGCCGCTCGTCCCATTTCGGATGCGTGACGCCGATGGCCGCGGCTTCCGCCACTTTCGGATGTCCGACTGCGAGGTTTTCCAGATCGATGGTCGAGATCCATTCGCCGCCGGACTTGATGACGTCCTTGGCGCGGTCGGTGATCTGCATGTAGCCGTATTTGTCGATCGTCGCGACGTCGCCGGTGTCGAACCAGCCGTCGTCCTCGAACACCGGATCGCGCGCCACCTTGTAATAGCCATTGGCCACCGCCGGTCCGCGCACTTTCAGGCGGCCGAAGGTTTTGCCGTCCCACGGCAGCTCCTTGCCGGCATCATCAGTGATCTTCATGTCGACGCCGAACGGCGGATGCCCTTGCTTCATCTGCACGTCGAGCCGCGCCTCGCCGGTCAACGCAGCATATTCCGGCTTCATTGTGCACAGCGAGCCGAGCGGGCTCATCTCGGTCATGCCCCAGGCATGCACCACCTCGACGCCGTAATTGTCCTGGAACGTCTTGGTCATGGCGCGCGGGCAGGCCGAGCCGCCGATGACGACGCGCTTCAAGTGCGGCAGCTTGGCGCCGGTCTTCTCCAGGTCCTGCAACAGCATCAGCCAGATCGTCGGCACGGCGGCCGTGAACGACACTTTGTAGGTATCGAGCAGCTCGTAGATCGAGGCGCCGTCCATCTTGGCGCCGGGCAGCACCAAGGTCGCGCCGACCATCGGCGTCGAGAAAGCGAGCGACCAGCCATTGGCGTGAAACAACGGCACCACCGGCATGCAGACATCGGCGGAGGCGAGGTTCTTGGAATCCGGCAGCGACGCCATGAAGGCGTGCAGCACGTTGGAGCGGTGCGAGTAGAGAACGCCCTTCGGATGGCCGGTGGTGCCGGAGGTGTAGCACATGCCGGCGGCGGTGTTCTCGTCGAACGAGCGCCATTTGAAATCGCCGTCGGCCTCGGCGATCCAGTCTTCGTAAGCGACGGCGTTCTTCAAGGTCGTTGCCGGCATGTGCGCGGCGTCGGTGAGAATGACGTAGCGCTCGATGGTCGGCAATTTGTCGGCGATCTTTTCCAGCAGCGGCACGAAAGTCAGATCGACGAACATCATGCGGTCTTCGGCATGGTTGACGATCCAGATGATCTGCTCGGGGAACAGGCGCGGGTTCACCGTGTGATAGATCGCGCCAAGCCCAAGAATGCCGTACCAGCTTTCCAGATGCCGCCAGGTATTCCAGGCGAGCGTCGCCACGCGGTCTCCCAGTTTGATGCCGTCGCGCTCCAGCCGCTGCGCCACTTTCAGGGAGCGGGCGCGGATCGCCGCGTAATTGGTCTCGACGATCGGCCCTTCGACGGACCGCGTAATGACCTTGCGCTCGCCGTGGAACTTGGCGGCGTGGTCTATGATCCGGTGCAGCAGCAGCGGAAAGTCCGACATCAGGCCGAGCATGGCGTTTCCCTCTCGCAGACGATCTTCTTCGTTTTGGGCCGGCCCCTCGCCAGCCGATAGCAGGTTAGCGCCGGAGCGAATCCGTGCAAGGTAAAGCCATGCTGTCCCGCACAATTGCCGTAATCCTGCCCGACACCGCCATGATGCGAACACTTGTGGCGCAAGGACTTGTTACAGGTGTCGTGCTGGCCCTGTTCGGCAGCGGTGTCGCCACTGCCCAACCCGCTGTCCTGTCCGTGCCCAATGCGGCGCCGGCTCCGGTCAGCCCCGCCACGGCGCCGGTACCGTTGCCCCGGCCGCGCCCGAAAATGGCCGCGCCGCCGTCCTGGATCGCCACCTTGTGGAGCGAGCCGAAGACCTTCCGCGAAGCCGCCGGCGAGGACTTCAAGACAGCGGACGTCACCAGCGCGCCGTCGGCCTGCCGCACCCGGCTGGAAAAGCTCGCCGTGGTGACGCCGATGCCGCGCCTGATCGGCCCCGGCTCCTGCGGCGGCGGCGACATCGTCCGCATCGACGCGGTGTGGCTTGCGGGCGGCAAGAAGATCGAGATCAAGCCGCAGCCTTACCTGCAATGCCCGATGGCCGAGCAGTTGGCGCTATGGCTGCGCGATGACGCCGTGCCGCTGACCGCCGCTGCCGGCGTGCTGCAACGGCTCGAGACCTATGACGACTTCGACTGCCGTGGCCGCAACCGCAAGCTGACCGGCAAGGTGTCCGAGCACGGCAAGGCCAATGCCATCGATCTGAAGGGCTTCACCTTCGAGGGCGGCAAGTACATCCACCTCACCGACATCAAGGCCGACAAGCCTTTGCGCGAGGCGGCGCGCCAGAGCGCCTGCCTGCGCTTCACCACGGTGCTTGGCCCGGGGTCGGACGGCTATCACGAAGAGCATATCCATCTCGATCTGGCCGAGCGGTCCAACGGCTATCGCATCTGCCAATGGGACGTGCGCGAACCGCCGCCGCCACCGCCGCCCAAGGTCCCTGAAACGACTCCGGAAAAGCCACCCGAAGCCGCGCCGCAAAAGCCGACCGAAGTCGCCGCCGCGCCGGCCGAGGCTGACGACGATGCCGACGAGGAAAAGGTCGCCGTCACCATGGTCAGCCCGATTGAGGGCGCGATCCCGTTGCCCAGGCCGCGCCCGTCAATGCGCGACGGCAAACGCAAATCCCGCGACGGCTTCCACTTTCCGTTCAACCTTTTGCGCTAGTCCTTGCCGATGACCGTCGGCGCCCCCAGCAAATTCGTGTTGCCAAAGCCGGCTCCCGGCGGACTGACACGGCGCGGTCTGATCAAGACCGGACTGGGATTGACCGGCCTTGCCGGCATCATGCTGCCGGGCACCTCGCTCTACGCCGCGATGGAAGCCGCCAACGGCCTGTCGATCACCGATTACCGGCTGACCCCGCCGGGCTGGCCGGCCGGCCAGCCGCTGACCATCGCTGCCATCGCCGACCTGCACGCCGGCGGGCCGAACATGGGCGTCGCGCGCATCCGCCAGGTGGTCGATGCCGCGAATGCGCTCAATTGCGATCTCATCGTGCTGCTCGGCGATTTCTTCGCCACGCATCGTTTCGTCACCGAGCATGTGCCGCCCGCCGCCTGGGCGGCGGAACTGGCGGGGCTGCGCGCGCCGCTTGGCGTTCATGCCATCCTCGGCAATCACGACTGGTGGTACGACATCGCCGGCACGCGCGCGGCTTTGGCGCAGGTTCGCATTCCGGTGATGGAAAACGACGCCGTGCTGATGGGCGAGGGCCGCCGCCGCTTCTGGCTGGCCGGGCTTGGCGATCAGCTTGCTTACCCCATCGGCCACCGCCAGTTCCGCGGCATCGACGATCTCTCGGGCACGCTCGCGAAAGTCACCACCGCCGATCCGGTGATCCTGCTGGTGCATGAGCCCGACATTTTCACCGACATTCCGGCGCGCGTGTCGCTGACCTTGGCCGGGCACACCCATGGCGGCCAGATCAGGCTGCCCTTGGTGCCGCCATTCTGGGCGCCGTCGGCCTATGGCGCGCGCTTCGCCTATGGCCACATTGTCGAGCAAGGCCGCCACATGATCGTGTCGGGCGGGCTCGGCTGCAGCCAGGTGCCGTTGCGGCTCGGCGTGCCGCCGGAAATCGTCCGCGTCACGCTCGGCTGACCGGCACAAAAAAACGGCGCCCGAAGGCGCCGTTTTGTCGGAGTGTCTTGCGAAATTATCAGGACCGCGGCGCGACCGACGCCATGCGCGGGTTGAACGGCGAGTCGCCCTGGTTCGGCGCCAGCACGACGACAACGGCGCCTTCCTTGACGCGGTTGTAGAGGTCGATGACGTCCTCGTTGGTCAGGCGGATGCAGCCCGAGGAAATCGCCTGGCCGATATATTCCGGCTGGTTGGTGCCGTGGATGCGATACATCGTGTCCTTGTTGCCGGCATAGAGATACAGCGCGCGCGCACCCATCGGGTTCTGCGGGCCGCCGCCGACGAAGTTCGGCACGTCCATGCGCTTCTTGATGTCGGCGGTCGGCGTCCAGGTCGGCCATTCGGTCTTGCGGCCGACCTTGGCGATGCCGGTGAAGGCCAGAGCTTCTTCGCCGACGGTGACGCCGTAGCGGATCGCCTTGCCGCCGTCCTGCACCAGGTACAGGTAGCGGGCGTCGGAATCGATCACGATCGTGCCGGGCAATTCCTTGCGGTGGTAATCGACGATGTGGCGGCGATAGGGCTCGGCAATCGTCGCCTTTTCGTAGGGCGCCGCCGCCAGCAGCTTCTTGTCGCGCGGCGTCATGCTGGCTTCCGAAGCCGGCTCGATGGTCGACTGCATGCAGCCGCCGAGCAGCATTCCAACGCCAAACAGAGCCACAATCAATGCCTTAGACCGCATTTCATCCTCTTTCCCGGTCGCTTTCGCAAGCGCCCGAATGCATGAATCACACCCGCAATTAACCGAAGAAAGCACGCAATAGCCATGCTTTCCGTACCCCTCGCATGCCGCTTCCTGTGAACCTGTTGCAGGAATGCCGCACACAACGATAGTCGGACCAAGGGCAGGCAAGGGGCAGGCCAGGGGGCCCTCCGGGTGGTTCCGAAACCCCTTAAAATACAGCTTGCCTGCAACCCGTTAACAGTTGGTTTACCATAATGGGCGGAAAGCTGGGGGTAGCCGAGGCTCGGTCGAAGCGGGCGGCAAAACGTCACGATACAACACGATTGCCTGCGCAATTTCGCCCCAGTTGATGACCAAATAAAGGGTCTAGGGAATCCAGGGATGGACGGGAGTGGACTGAAATGAACGTCAATAAGGCGCAAGAGAAGACTCAAGCCAAGTCTCTTGCGAAGTCTCATGCGCAACAGCAGCAGCAACAGGGCTCCGCCAGCCAGCCGGGCAGTCTCAATGACCGCTACGGCAAGATCGGCATCTCCGCCGTCGCCGGCGCCTGCCAGCACAAGGGCGAAAAGCGCCCCGCGACCGGGAGCCGGTTCGTTCCCGGCGACAGCGACTAGTTGCTGAAGCGGCCTTATTGTCACGCGCCGCTTCGACGGTTGAGGCAAGGCCTTTCAATTCGACAACGGTTCATGCGCGGCCGCCGGCCGTATGCCCGCGCGCAATTTTGCCTTGCGCGAAGCGGCGCGATCGGGCCATGACAGAAGCACCCTTCGTGTCACGCGGTGCGGTCTTCATGATCTCGGTCCAATCCTGATGCTCTTTGTCTATGTCCAGAACGGCGGCGCGCTCGAGCGCATCGCGATTGAGCCCGGCGCCGAGCCGCCGGAGGCCGCGGTCTGGATCGACCTGGTGACGCCGACCGTGCAGGAAGACCGCATGGTCGAGGCGCTGCTCGGCATCGCCGTGCCGACGCGCGAGGAAATGCAGGAGATCGAGGTCTCCAGCCGGCTCTATGTCGAGAGCGGCGCGCGCTACATGACCGCCACCCTGATGTGCCAGTCCGACACCGCGACGCCGAAGACCACCGCCGTCACTTTCATTCTCTCCAAGCACCGCCTGTGCACCGTGCGCTACGACGAGCCGCGGCCCTTCGCCATCGTCGGCAACAAGCTCGGCCGCGCCTGCGGCCCGAAAGTCTCCGGCGACAGCGTACTGATGGACCTGCTCGACGCGGTCATCGACCGCTCGGCCGATATTCTCGAGCGCGTCGCGGCTGAGGTCGATCAGGTCTCGCACTCGATCTTCGAGCCGGACGACGACATGGTGCAGGCGTCCTACAACGACGTCTTGAAGGCGCTCGGCCGCAAGGGCGACTTGACGTCGAAGGTGCGCGAGAGCCAGGTCTCGGTCGGCCGGCTGCTGTCGTTTCTGGTGCACGAGGCCGAGGTGCTCAAATGGAGCAAGGAGGCGCGCACGCAGATCCAGTCGATGCAGCGCGACGTGCTCTCGCTCACCGACCACGCCTCGTTTTTGTCGAACAAGATCACCTTCCTGCTCGACGCCATGCTCGGCGTCGTCAACATCCAGCAGAACGCCATCATCAAGATTTTCTCGATCATGGCGGTGGTGTTCATGCCGCCGACGCTTGTCGCGTCGATCTACGGCATGAATTTTCACAGCGGCATGGTCGAACTCGACTGGGCCTTCGGTTATCCGTGGGCCTTGTTCCTGATGCTCGTCGTCGCCATCCTGCCGCTGGTCTATTTCAAGTGGAAGAAGTGGCTGTAGTTTTCTTGTCGTCACCGCGCAGGCGGGGACCCATAAATACCGGCCTTACGATTCAGCGAACGTGTATCGCAGCACGATGCTTCACCTAATCTATTAAATGACACGGCGTATGGGTTCCCGCCTGCGCGGGGACGACAAGAGAGAGAGTACTCAACGTCATGGCCGGGCTTGTCCCGGCCATCCACGACTTTCTTATTCATGTTGCTAAGAAAGTAAGACGTAGATGGCCGGGACAAGCCCGGCCATGACGGTTAGGGCGAAACGAGAATCACCTATTGAAATGTTCTTCGCTTGAGTGCGCTCACGTCGCCTTTCGTAAGCTTGAACCACTCGCCATTCGGCGCGCGTTTCTCCGCAAATCGGCGACACGGTCGTTCAACCTATTTCAAGATTGAACGCGACTTATCGAAAGGGCGGCGTAAGCTTTCTCGTCCGCCTCGCTCATCCATTCTGAAAACAGACCGAACGGATTGGCCGCTGCACGCCAAGCAGGCGGCTGGCTTTCATCAACGCGCCTTTGCTGACGTCGTTTCAAAGGGCGGTTCTTTGCTAACGCCTTTCGCGGCTTTCTGCGGTAGTCTTTCATGGGCGTCATTATACTATTTGTCGCATATTTTCGTTTGAATAGTCGCTTGACATTAATTCCTACTGAATATATACCCAAATCGTCCTGCTTATCGAGGGCGCTGTCATGAGGCGTCAGGATGGTGGAGCAGGGCGCGGCGCCCGCGCGCGTGTTTCGCAAGCACGCTCCCGGGAGGCCCTGGGTAACCGTCCGGGCTCACTACGGAGCTCTGCCTTGAATGGCTGGACGCAGGTGTGGACGAAGGCTCGGCGAAAGCTGGCCGGCAAAAGGGGTAGATCCCCTGTCCCACACCCGGAAGCACGGTCCCGGGGACAAAAAAACGCCGCCGTGGCGCGCCGAGAGGCGCCGCGCGTTCGCCAATGAGCGCGCGCACATATCGAATGGTCGCGCCTTTAGGCGCGCCACACCCTCGGTATTTTCGGGGGAAACGAAATAGGAGTCGGCTTGCCCGGGGCCGCAAACAATACGGGCGATGGTGCTTGCCTGCGTGTTGCGCTGTTTGAAAATCGAATCTTTTGGGGCGCGGCGGCCTTGTCCGCCAACCGACAAAGGCCGGATTTTTTCATTTCAGGTCAAATAGTTGCAAAGCGCAACTGTTCGGCGAATGAGCGGTTTTGCTCAGTTCGCAGATCACGATCTGCTAGAGTTCCATCCAAGCGAGGATCGGAGCCCATGGTGTGAGTACGGTCTTTGACTGGGGTGCGGATACGGCAGCCCGCGAACGCTGGCGGTTTCCGGCGGTCACGGCGTCGAAGGTCGTGGGCGGTCTGCTCGACTGCGTCGGCGGAACCATCGCTTTTGCCCGCAATGGACAGGTCTTCGCCGAAAGAGAACCGGCCAACTACCTCTACGAGATCAGGTCCGGCTGCGTCCGCACATATAGTGTTCTCAGCGACGGCCGTCGGCAGATCGGCTCGTTCTATTTCCCCGGCGATTATCTCGGCCTGGAGGCGGCCGACACGCATGCGATGTCGGCCGAAGCGGTCACCGCCTGCCGGGCGCGCTTCATCCGGCGCGAGCCGTTGCAGGTGAGCGCGGCCGGCAATCAAGTGCTCGCCAACCAGCTCTTGGTGCTCACAACGATCGAATTGCAACGCACGCAGGCGCACATGATGCTGCTGCTCAAGAATGCGACGGAGCGCGTCGCTGGCTTTCTGATGGAAATCTTCACGCGCGAGGGCATGCCGCACGAGGTCAGGCTGTCGATGAATCGCCAGGACATCGCCGATTATCTCGGCGTCACCATCGAAACGGTGTCGCGCATGTTGTCGCGCCTCGAGCGGGCGGCGATTATTTCGATGCCGACCGCGCGCCGCGTCGTGATGATGGATCTGTCGGCACTCGCATTGCTCACGTAGTGCCGAACGCGATCGGCGCGCCTCACACGTGCTGGCCGCCATTGATGTGAATTTCCGCGCCGTTCACATAAGACGACGTCTCCGTGCACAGCACATAGATGATCTTGGCGACTTCATCCGGCGTGCCGAGGCGCTGCATCGGAATCTGCTCGACGATCTTGTCGGTGCCCGGCGACAAGATCGCGGTATCGATCTCGCCCGGCGCAATCGCATTGACGCGAATGCCGAGACGGCCGAAGTCGCTGGCCATTTCGCGCGTCAGCGAGGCAAGCGCCGCTTTCGACGTGGCGTAGGCCGCGCCGGCGAAAGGATGCACACGCGAACCGGCGATCGAGGTGACGTTCACCACCGCGCCGTTGGTCGACTTGAGTTCGTCGACCAGCCCGCGCGCCAGCATGATCGGCGCGAAGAAGTTCACCGCGAAGACCCGCTGCCAGGTGCCGATATCTGTATCGAGCGAGCCGAGCCTTTTGCCGCCCTCCGCCTTCGGCGAGATCGCCGCGTTGTTGACCAGCGCATGCAGTTCGCCATTGTCGAGCCGGCGCTTGATCTCGGCGATCGCCTCGGTGGTGTTGCCGACGTCGGAGAGATCGACCTGGATGTGATCCTCGGGGCCTGCGTCCCACGGGCAGTTTTCCGGAAACGGATGCCGCGAGCAGGTGATGACGCGCCAGCCGGCGGCGGAAAAGCGCTTCACCGTCGCGTGGCCGATGCCACGGCTGGCGCCGGTCAAAAGCAATGTGCGGCGCGGCTGGTTGGTTTGCGAAGTGGGCATGTTGCTTTCTGACTTCTCTCTCTCCGTTCGTCCCCGCGAAAGCGGGGACCCAGTACTGGGCTCCTGGATTCCCGCTTGCGCGGGAATGAGCGGCCAAATTTATTTTACCTCACGGATAAAGCCGCGTCTTGCTCCACGCTTCGCCGACGCCGGCGCGCTTGAACACGATGCGGTCGTGCAGGCGGAACGGCCGGTCGTGCCAGAATTCGATCTGGCTCGGCACGATGCGAAAGCCGGACCAGTAGGGCGGGCGCGGCACCGAGCCGATGGCGTATTTGGCGGCATTGATCGCCACGGCTTTTTCAAAAGCCAGCCGGCTTTCCAGCGGCCGCGATTGCTGCGAAGCCCAGGCGCCGATCTGCGCCTGCTTCGGCCGCGAGGCGAAATAGGCGTCGGCTTCCTCCGGCGTGACGCGCTCGACGGCGCCGCGCACGCGCACCTGCCGGTTCAGCGATTTCCAGTGGAACACCAGAGCGGCCTTGCCGGCGGTAGCCAGTTCCTGGCCCTTCTGGCTGTCGACGTTGGTGTAAAAGACGAAACCCTGCGCATCGGCGCCCTTCAGCAGCACCATGCGGGCGTTCGGCATGCCGCTTTCATCCACCGTGGCCAGGGTCATGGCGGTCGGATCGCGCGGTTCCGAAGCGGTGGCGTCGGCAAGCCACGCGGCAAACAGCCTCATCGGCTCGTCGGCCTCGGTAAAATCACCACTCGTTAACCAAGTTGTGCGTTCAATTGGTGTTGTATCGGACATCGTCGGAGCGCTCGCGTGGACGGTCTTTGGACCCCTCGGCAAATCGGCCAAAAGTTCCGCTGTTCCGCTCTATATAGGGGATGCGGGGCCGCGCGCCTATGGCGCGGCGCGCTGGCCGCTGTCGCGCTGGCGGCCGCCTTGGGCGGCGCCGGTTGCAGCCTGTCGTCGCAGTTCGACTCGGTTTTCACCACCCCGTCCGCGCTCGACACCACCGGCTCGATCACACCGCCGCCGGGCACCAAGGAATCCGACGAATTACCGCCGCCCGCCGATCTGGCTTATGCCCGCGCCGCGGTCAGCGAATTGCTCAAGCGTGGCCATAAGGACTCCAGCCAGCCCTGGGAAAATCCGGCCACCGGCGCGCGCGGCACGGTTACGCCCATTGCCTCGGCCTATCAGAAAGACGATCGCACCTGTCACGATTTCCTGGCGAGCTACGTGAAAGGCGCATCGCAGTCCTGGCTGCAGGGCGAAGCCTGTCAGCCGGTCAAGGGCGCCGCCTGGGAAGTCCGCTCGATGAAGCCCTGGAAGCGGTCGTAGTAAATCCGTTCGTCCCCGCGAAGGCGGGGACCCAGCGCCAAATCCAAAGACCTCGCCTGTGTCTCTGAATTCCCGCTTGCGCGGGAATGAACGGAGTTTGGTGGCACATCCGTTGCAACTCCGCGCTCGGAACCCCACATTAAGTTCGATTCGCCGGCACGAGCGCTGGCGGGCAGGGGCTTATTTCAACCGGTTTTAAGGAGAGGCGAAGGATGCGCGACCCCTACACCATTCTGGGGGTTTCCAAGGGTGCGAGCGCGGCGGATATCAAATCCGCCTACCGCAAGCTGGCCAAGAAACTGCACCCCGACGCCAACAAGCACGACGCCAAGGCGGCCTCGCGTTTTTCCGAGTTGAATGCGGCCTACGAAATCGTCGGCGACGACGACAAGCGCAAGGCCTTCGACCGTGGCGAGATCGATGCCGAGGGCAAGCCGCGCTTTCGTGGCTTCGAGGGCGCGCAGCCGGGCGGCGGTTTCGGCCAGGGCTTCGGGCAAGGGGGCGGTCCCGGCGGCAGCCATTTCGAGAGCTTCAGTTTCGGCGGCGACGGCTTTCAGCGTCGCGGCGCGGGTGCCGGCGCAGGGGCCGCCGGTTTCGAGGATCTGCTGCGCGGCATGTTCGGCGGCCGGGCCTCCCCCGGCGGCGGCGCGCGCGGCCACTTCAATCAGTTCGAGGCCGAGGATTTCGGCGCGCAAGCAAACGGTCAGGACCTGATCGCCGAGTTGACCGTCACCTTGCCGGAAGCGGCGGCGGGCACGCAGGCGCGCGTCCATCTGCCGACCGGCAAAGAGGTCGAGGTGAAAATCCCGGCCGGCATCACGACGGGTCAGCAGATCAGGCTCAAGGGCCAGGGCTATGCCGGCCCGGCGGGCCGCGCCGGTGACGCCATCATCACCATCACCGTCGCGCCGCATCCGGTGTTCAAGGCCGACGGCGACGACCTGCGCATCGAATTGCCGATCACGCTTTACGAAGCGGTGCTCGGCGGCAAGGTGCGGGTGCCGACGCTCGACGGCGCCGTCGAACTGGCGATTCCGCCGGACACCAATGCCGGGCGCACCTTCCGGCTCAAGGGCAAGGGTCTCAAGGTCAAGGGCGGCGCCAAGGGCGCGCATGGCGACCTGTTCGCGACCGTGCGCGTGGTGCTGCCCGACAAGACCAGCGATGAGCTGAAAGAGTTGGCGAAGAAGTTGCGCGACGCCTCGCCCTACGATCCGCGCAAGGATCTGGGCTGACGCTTCAGCTTTTCTTCGGCGCGCTCTTGTCGATTTGCTCGTACACCGTCTTGGTCACGGCTTCGAGTTTGGCGCGGTCGGCCGGTCCGCTCACCACATAGCCGATCTTGTCGTCGACCCAGGTGAACGACGCCAGCTGCTCGGCGCTGCGGAACTGCAACGCCGTTTCCGGCCCGCCCGACTTGGCGCAGTAGATCGTGAAGCGCTCGCCGGACGGCCCTTCATACATATAGAACGCGGCCGCGCCAGTCGGTCCCGGCAACAGCCGGCCGCCGACCAGCTTGAGCCCCATCGACGACAGATCGGGAATGCTGAGGTCATGGCCGATGCGCTTCGACAGCCACTGCTTGAGATGCGCCAGTTCGCTGCCCGGCACTTCGACCGGGTGGCGCACCTCGACGACGTAAAGCCGGTAGGCATCGAGCGCCTCGGCGGCGAAAATGTCGGTCGCGGCCGACGGCGTCGACGCGCCGTGCGCATACCAGCCGACGCTGCCGCCGGCGATAAAGGCAACAACCGCCGCGGCCGCCGCCATCGCTGCGAAGGAACGGCCGCGCGCGCGGCCATGGGTGATGTCATTCTTGATGATCTGGTCGAGTTGCAGGCGTTCCGGCACCGGCTCGCTGACGGCCGCGCCATAACGCGCGCGGATGCTGTCGGCCTGCGCTCGCCAGGCGGCGACCAGCGCGGCTTGGTCGGGATTGGCGGCGAGCCAAGCGCCGACGGTTTCGCTTCGGTCGGCCGGCAATTCGCCGTCGACATAAGCGTGCAACTCGTCCTCGGTCACGGGAAATTCGCGATCGATCATGGTTTCAAGCTTTCTCTCTCATTTCACGCGGCGCAGCGTCGGACGCTCGCCATCCAAAAAGTTTTTGATCTGCGCCCGCGCCCGCGCCAGGCGCGACATCACGGTGCCGATCGGCACGCCCTGCACGTCCGCCACTTCGCGGTAGCTCAGGCCTTCCAGCACCACGAGCAGAAGCGCGTGACGCTGGTCTTCGACCAAACTCGCCAGCGCGCGCTCGATATCGCGGGCGCCGGATTCCGAGCCGGAGGCGTCCGGCGCATCGTTATCCTCGAGCGAGGCCATCGGCGGCCGCCGCGACAAAGACCGCAGCCGGTTGCGGTTGAGGTTGGTCAGGATCGTGTACATCCAGCTGCGCACGTCGCCGCCGAGAAACAGGTGCTCCGAGCGCAGCGCCCGCACCAGGGTGTCCTGCACCAGGTCGTCGGCAAGGTCGGCGTCCCGCGTCAGCGCCCGCGCATAGCGGCGCAGGGCGGGGATCGTCAGCTCTACGTTTTGCCGGAACGTGGCCAAAGGCCCTCCATGATCCGCGCTACCTGAAGCTCGGCAAGTCAGCCTAGCCGAGAAAACCCGGGGCCTGCGTCGCTCGATGCCCCTATGGTTTGGAAAACCCCATGATGGCCGACATATTCCCGGAAATGAATTGAATTAAAGCCAATTTGGGCCGCCCTGGCCTCAGGCCGCCGGGTTGCTTGATGGTCCGGACACCCTATGCCATACGGTGCCGACCGGCTTCCGGCCGGCGATCAAGAGGACGGCAATGGCGGAAATCTCAGGTCTGATGCGCGGCAAACGCGGGCTGATCATGGGCGTCGCCAATAATCGCTCGATCGCCTGGGGCATCGCCCGGGCCTGCCGCGACCATGGCGCCGATCTGGCCTTCACCTACCAGGGCGACGCGCTGAAAAAGCGGGTCGAGCCTTTGGCCGAGGAGGTCGACGGGCTGGTGGTCGGCCATTGCGACGTCACCGACCCGGCCTCCCTCGACGCGGTGTTCGCGCAGGTCCAGCAGGCCTGGGGTTCGCTCGATTTCATCGTCCACGCCATCGCCTTTTCCGACAAGGATCAGCTCGACGGTCGCTATGTCGACACCACGGAAGAAAATTTCACCAAGACGATGCTGATCAGTTGCTACTCGTTCACGGCGATCGCGCAGCGCGCCGAGAAGCTGATGACCAATGGCGGATCGATGCTGACGCTGACCTATTACGGCGCCGAGAAATGGATGCCGCATTACAATGTCATGGGTCTGGCCAAGGCGGCGCTGGAAGCCTCGGTGCGCTATATGGCCGCCGATCTCGGCGTCAAGAATATCCGCGTCAACGCCATTTCGGCGGGTCCGATCAAGACGCTTGCCGCGTCCGGCATCGGCGACTTCCGCTATATCCTGAAGTGGAACGAGTTCAATACGCCGCTGCGCCGCAACGTCACGCTGGAGGATGTCGGCAAGGCCGGCGTGTTCTTCCTGTCCGACCTGTCGAGCGGCGTCACCGGCGAAGTCCAGCATGTCGACGCCGGTTACCATATTGTCGGCATCAAGCATCCGGACGCGCCTGACTTTACGGTCAAGTAATTCATGCCGCAGCCGACGGTTTTCTATATCCGTCACGGCGAGACAGACTGGAACGTGGCCGGCAGGCTGCAGGGCCACCGCGACATTCCTCTCAATGACAAGGGCCGGAGCCAGGCCGCGCATTGCGGCGAGGTGCTGCGTGACCTGATGGCGCGCGACGGCATCGATCCGCACAGTCTCGCTTACGTCTCCAGTCCGCTGGGTCGCGCCACCGAGACGATGGAATTGCTGCGCCCCAAGCTCGGCCTGCCGGCGGAGGGTTACGCCCGCGAGCCGCAATTGATCGAATTGTCCTTCGGCGACTGGGAAGGCTCGACCATCGCGCTCCTGCACCAGAACGACCCGGTCCGCATTTCGCAGCGCGAACACGACAAATGGCATTTCCTGCCGCCGAACGGCGAAAGCTACGAAATGGTCGCGGCCCGGATGCGGCGCTGGTACGACAGCCTTAATGGCGACGTCGTCGCCACCTCGCATGGCGGCACCTGCCGCGGGCTGATGGCCGCTCTCGGTATCGCCAAGCCGGCGGCAGCGCCCTTGATCGACATCATCCAGGGCGAGGTTTACGTGTTTCAGGGCGATAAACTGGCGCGCTATGCGTAGGAAACCCGGCATTTGACCCCCGCAAGGCTGCGGGGTACGAACCCCCCATGTCGTTCAATACCTTCGGCCACCTGTTCCGGTTCACCAGCTTCGGCGAAAGTCACGGGGCGGCGATCGGCTGCGTGGTCGACGGCTGCCCGCCGCGCATTCCGCTGACCGAAGCCGACATCCAGGTCCATCTCGACAAGCGCCGCCCCGGCCAGTCGCGTTTCACCACGCAGCGGCAGGAGCCGGACGCGGTCAAGATATTGTCCGGCGTGTTCACCGGCGAGGACGGCGTCCAGGTGACCACCGGCACGCCGGTCATGCTGCTGATCGAGAATGTCGACCAGCGCTCGAAGGACTATTCCGACATCAAAGACAAATACCGCCCCGGCCACGCCGGCTATGTCTATGACGTCAAATACGGCATCACCGATTATCGCGGCGGCGGGCGCGCCTCGGCGCGCGAGACCGCCGTGCGGGTCGCGGCCGGCGCCGTCGCGCGCAAGGTCATTCCCGGTCTGTCGGTGCGCGCGGCGCTGGTGCAGATGGGCCCGCACAAGATCGACCGCACGCGCTGGGACTGGAACGAGGTCGATAACAATCCGTTCTTCTGTCCCGACCCCGTGCAGGCGAAATTCTACGAGACGTATCTCGACGGCATCCGCAAGTCCGGCTCCTCGGTCGGCGCGGTGATCGAGGTCGTCGCCGAGGGGGTCCCCCCCGGCCTCGGCGCCCCGGTCTATGCCAAGCTCGATGCCGATCTCGCCGCTGCGCTGATGAGCATCAACGCCGTCAAAGGCGTCGAGATCGGCGACGGCTTTGACACCGCGGCGATGGTCGGCGAGGACAATGCCGACGAGATGCGCATGGGGAACGACGGCAAACCGGTTTTCCTGTCGAACCATGCCGGCGGCATCCTCGGTGGTATCTCGACCGGGCAGGCGATCATCGCGCGCTTCGCGGTCAAGCCAACCTCCTCGATTCTAACGCCGAAGAGGACGATCGACCGCTACGGCAACGACACCGAGATCATGACCAAGGGCCGCCACGACCCCTGCGTCGGCATCCGCGCCGTGCCCATCGGCGAAGCCATGGTGGCGGCGGTGCTGGCCGATCACTATCTGATGCATCGTGGCCAGGTCGGCGAAGGCGTCGCGTGGCCGTTCAGTAAGCCGGCGTGACGCCGCGCAAATCCTAGGCGGCAAGAGGTAAGATTTAAGTGCCCAATACCCACAGTAAAGTTGAAGCGGCGATCAAGGCCTTCGCCAAGGGCGAACTCGTGGTCGTCACCGACGACGACGACCGCGAGAACGAGGGCGATCTCTTTGTCGCCGCATCGCTGTGCACGCCGGAAAAGATGGCTTTCATCATCCGGCATACGTCGGGCATCGTCTGCGCGCCGCTCGGCGCCGAACACGCCACGCGCCTGCATCTCGATCCGATGGTGGCCAAGAACGACGCGCCGCTCGGCACCGCGTTTACCGTCACCGTCGATGTCAAGCACGGCCTGACCACCGGCATCTCCGCCGAGGAGCGCACCAACACCGTGCGCGCGCTGGCCAACGACAATAGCGGTGCGTCCGATTTCGTGCGGCCCGGTCATGTGTTTCCGCTGGTCGCGCGCCAGGGCGGCGTGCTGATGCGCTCCGGCCATACCGAAGCCTGCATCGACCTGTGCAAGCTCGCCAATCTGCCGCCGGTCGGCGTGCTGTCCGAACTCATGAACGACGACGGCACGGTGATGCGCGGGCCGGAAGTCGCGGCCTTCGCCGACAAGCACAAGCTCACTTACATCTCGATCGCCGAACTGATTTCCTATCGCCAGAGCCGCGAGAAGCTGGTCGAGCGCGTCGGCGAATTTCCGGCGGCGTCCGACATCGGCACGCTGAAAGGCTATGCCTACGTCACGCCGTTCGATCCGGTGCATCACATGGCCTTCGTCTATGGCGACATCGGCGACGGCCGTAACGTGCCGGCGCGGCTGCACCGCGCAGACGTCATCGGCGACGTGTTCGGCGGCGCCAAGGCGATCCGCGCCTCGCTCGCGCGCTTCAAGGCGGAAGGCCGCGGCGTCATCGTCTATCTGCGCGACGGCACTGCCGGCGTGCCGGTCGCGGCGATCCCGCATGAGGGCGACACCGGAACCGACGCGGAGCGCTCGCAGCAATGGCGCGATGTCGGCCTCGGTGCGCAGATCCTCAAGGATCTCGGCATTTCCTCGATCCGGCTGCAGACCTCGACCCAGCGCACTTATGTTGGCCTCGGCGGCTTCGGCATCGAGATTGCCGGCACCGACGCGCTCGACGTCTGATGCGGCCCTCGCGGCGCGGGAGTGGCCTTTTTTCCGCCCGCGCTTCGTGCCACCATCCGGTTCTTGCGCGATCAACGGCAAGGAGCGGGCATGAGGCGTTATCGTCTTTATGGTGCCATCGCCGGCGGCGTTGCCGCCGCGGCTTTCGCGATTGTCGCTTTGGCCGCGCCGAACCCGCGTTTCGCCGACCGCTCGCCCAGCGCCGTCGCCGTCGATGTCGAACTGGTGATCGCCGTCGACGTTTCCTATTCGATGGACCCGGAAGAACAGGCGTTGCAGCGCGAAGGCTACATCCAGGCTTTGACCTCGCGCGAATTCCTGTCGGCGCTGCGCGAGGGCGCCAATGGCAAGATCGCCATCACCTATTATGAATGGGCCGGCGCGAACGACCAGAAGATCGTCATGCCGTGGCGGCTGATCGACGGCCCGGAAGCCGCCGACGCGGTCGCCGCCGAGATTGCGCGCGCGCCGTATCGCCGCGCCTCGCGCACCTCGATTTCCGGCGCGCTGAAATTCGCCAAGCCGTTGTTCGACAACAGCGGCTATCGCGGTCTGCGCCGCGTCATCGATGTATCCGGCGACGGCGCCAACAATGCCGGCGATCTGATTGTTCCGACGCGCGACGATGTGCTTGGCGCCGGCATCACCATCAATGGCCTACCGATCATGCTCAACCGGCCGAATTTCGGTTCGGTCGATATTTCCGAACTGGATATCTACTACGAGGACTGCGTGACGGGTGGACCGGGCTCGTTTGTCATCCCAATTCGCGAGCGCGCCGAGTTCGTCAAGGCGACGCGCACCAAGCTGGTGCTGGAAATCGCCAGCCGCGAGCCGGAAGCGCGGGTCATACCGGCCAGCGCCGACAAGCCGCGCATCTCCTGCACCATCGGTGAGAAGATGTGGCAGGACCGCTGGGGCGGCGGCATGGATTTCAGGTAATTACGCTAACGCGCGAAATTCGCCACCAGCTCGACGTGATGCGAATAGCGGAATTGATCGACCGGCGTGACGGAAATCAGTCTGTAGCCGCCGTCGATCAGAAGCCGCGCATCGCGCGCAAAGGTGGTCGCATCGCACGATACCGCGACCACCACCGGCACTTTGCTCAAGGCCAATTCGCGCGCCTGTGCTTCGGCACCCTGGCGCGGCGGATCGAACACCACCGCGTCGAACGCCTTGAGTTCGATGGCCATGATCGGGCTGCGGAACAGATCGCGGGTCATGGTCTCCACGGCCTTGAGGCCGGACGTCATGGCGACGCCGCGCTCCAGCGCCTTGATCGCCGTTGCCTCGGTATCGACGGCGGTGACGCGCGCATTTTCCGCCAGCCGCAGCGCAAAGGTGCCGATGCCGCAAAACAGATCGGCAACGCGCTTGATCCTTTTATCGTCGCCGATATGGCCGCTGACCAGCCGCGCCAGGGCTGCTTCGCCCTCGGCCGTCGCTTGCAGAAACGCGGCCGATGGCAACGGTACCGTGGCGCGGCCGACCTTCAATGTCGGTAGCTCGCGCTGCAGCACCAGTTCGCCGCCGCGGGTGACGCGGGCGAGGCGATATTCGTCGGCGAGCCGCGCCATGGCCGCGGTCTGCTTGGTCGATAAGGGCCCGGCGCCACGCAGATCGAGATCCATGCCATTGTCGGTGGCGGTGAAATGGAGATCGAGCGGCTTGTTGGCGGTCGGCTTCACCAGTTCGGCAATGGCCCAGGCGGCGGGGATGGCCTTCTTCAGGCCAGGCTCGATGATCGGACACGCGTCAATGCCGATAATCTGATGCGTGCGTTGCGCGGCGTAGCCGACTTCAAGAATATCGCCGTGGCTGCGGCGCGCATGCAGCACCGCGCGGCGGCGGCCCCTGCCATGCGCGTCGACGATCGGCTCGACCGGCGCGATCAATCCGGCGTGCTCAAGCGCCTCGACCACGAGATTGCGCTTCCACAACAGGTATTCGGCCAGCGACCAGTGCTGCATGGCGCAACCGCCGCACAGGCCAAAATGCTTGCACACCGGAACGGCGCGCTCGTGCGAGGCCTGTTCGACGCGCAGCAGATGGCGGCGGTCGGGATGGCCGCCCACCGGTTCCACGGTGACGGTTTCGCCCGGCAGCGCATAGGGGACATAGACCGGCCCGGTATTGGTGTCGGCGATACCGTCGCCACGATGGCCGACGCGGGCGATCTTGAGTTGCTCAGTCACGGATTGCCCCTAGCAGAAATTCGACATTGCCATCGCCGCCGCTGATCGGCGATGGAAGTACGCCGAGCACGCGCCAGCCGAGTGCGGCAACGAAGGCCACGATATCGTCGCAGACCGCGGCGTGAACAGCGGTATCGCGCACGATGCCCCGTTTGAGCTGTGCGCGCCCGGCTTCGAATTGTGGCTTGATCAGAGCCACCAGTTGCGCCGTTTTCGCCGCCAAAGCAAGGGCGGGCGGCAGGACCAGTTTGAGCGAAATGAAGCTGGTGTCGATGACGACGAGGTCCGGCGGTGTGTCGAATGCGGCGGGGGACAGGGTGCGAATATCGGTCTGCTCCAGCGATACCACTTCCGGCCGCGTGAGCAGCGAGGGGTGCAACTGTCCGCTGCCGACGTCGATAGCGTAGACCTTGCGCGCGCCGCGCTCGCACAGCACCTGCGTGAAGCCGCCGGTCGAGGCGCCGACGTCGAGACAGACGCGGTCTTTCGGTGAGATGCCAAAGCGATCGAGCGCGGCGCTCAGCTTGACGCCGCCGCGCGAGACATAAGGATGCGCCGCGCTCGCTTCGATGGGCGCGTCGGCCGCGATCAATTCGGCGGCTTTAACGATCTGATTGCCGTCGGCGAAGACGAGGCCAGCCTCGATCGCCGCTTGCGCCTTGGCGCGGCTGTCGAACAGGCCAAGTGCGACCAGCAATCGGTCGGCGCGATCCTTTTTCGCTGTCACAATACCGGCCTTACGCCAGCTTCACGGTTTCCGCCGCGTGATCCTTGCCGAGCGCCTCGAACACCTTGATGACGATGCCGCGCGCATCGAGGCCGGCGCTGGCGTACATCGCCGCCGGCGTATCCTGATCGATAAATGTGTCGGGCAGCACCATGGTGCGGACTTTGAGGCCGGTGTCGAGCACACCGTTTTCGGCCAGCGTCTGCAACACATACGAACCGAAGCCGCCGATCGAGCCTTCCTCGATGGTGACCAGCACCTCGTGATTGCGGGCGAGTTGCAGCACGAGATCGGTATCGAGCGGCTTGGCGAAGCGCGCATCGGCCACCGTGGTGGAGAGGCCAAGCGCCTTCAATTCATCGGCGGCTTTCAGCGCTTCGCCGAGCCGCGTGCCGTAGGACAGCAGCGCGATCTTGTGGCCTTCGCGGACGATGCGGCCCTTGCCGATCTCGAGCGGTTTGCCTTCGGCGGGCAAAGCAACGCCCGTGCCTTCGCCGCGCGGATAGCGCAAGGCGGAGGGGCGGTCGTCGATCGCGACCTGCGTCGCCACCATGTTGACCAGTTCGGCCTCGTCGGCGGCCGCCATCAAAACAAAATTGGGCAGGCAGCCCAGATAAGCGACGTCGAAGGCGCCGGCATGCGTCGGGCCGTCGGCACCAACAAGTCCGGCGCGGTCGATGGCGAAGCGCACCGGCAATTTCTGGATGGCGACGTCGTGCACCACCTGGTCGTAGCCGCGTTGCAGGAATGTCGAATAGATGGCGCAGAACGGCTTGAAGCCTTCGGTGGCGAGGCCGGCGGCGAAGGTCACCGCGTGCTGCTCGGCGATACCGACGTCGAACGTGCGCGTCGGAAATTCTTTTTCGAAGGCGTCGAGCCCGGTACCGGATGGCATTGCTGCGGTAATGGCGACGATCTTGTCGTCCTTGCGCGCTTCCTTGACCAGGCTTTCGCCAAATACCTTGGTGTATTGCGGCGCGCCGGGTTTCGATTTGGCCTGCGCGCCGGTGGCGACATCGAACTTGACGACGCCGTGATATTTGTCGGCCGAGGTTTCCGCCGGCGCGTAGCCTTTGCCCTTCTGCGTGACGACATGGACCAGGATCGGCCCGATCTCGGCGTCGCGTACGTTGCGCAGGATCGGCAGCAGGTGATCGAGGTTATGGCCGTCGATCGGGCCGCAATAATAGAAGCCCATTTCCTCGAACAGAGTGCCGCCCATGACATAGCCGCGCGCATGTTCGACGGCGCGGGTGATGGCGCGGTCCCACGATTTCGGCAGATGCTTGGTCAGTTGCTTGCCGACGTCGCGGATCTTCAAATACGTCGCGCCGGAGCCGAGACGGGCGAGATAGGCCGACATGGCGCCGACCGGCGGCGCGATCGACATGTCGTTGTCGTTGAGAATGACGATGAGGCGCTCGTTGCGCGCGCCGGCATTGTTCATCGCCTCATAGGCCATGCCCGCCGACATCGCGCCGTCGCCGATCACGGCGATGACATTGTTCTTGCCGCCTTTAAGATCGCGCGCCACCGCCATGCCAAGCGCGGCGGAGATCGAGGTCGAGGAATGCGCGGCGCCGAACGGGTCGTATTCGCTCTCGGCGCGCTTGGTGAATCCGGACAGTCCGCCGCCTTGGCGCAGGGTGCGGATGCGGTCGCGGCGGCCGGTCAAGATTTTATGCGGATAGGCCTGGTGGCCGACGTCCCAGATCAGGCGGTCGGCGGGGGTGTCGAACACCGCGTGCAGCGCCACGGTCAGTTCGACGACGCCCAGTCCGGCACCGAGATGGCCGCCGGTCTTGGCCACTGCGTCGATCATTTCATGGCGCAATTCGTCGGCGAGCTGCTTGAGCTGCTCGCCCGAGAAATTACGCAAGTCGGCCGGGATATTGACGCGGTCGAGCAGCGGGGTTTTGGAAGCCTCGGACAAAATGGAACTCCGGTCGTCAAACTAAGCCCGGATGGCTGCATTCGACCCGGGGTATCAGACACTTACACCGTTGAGGCAGGCCGGGCAATTCGCCGCCCGGCCGCCAATCGGCCTTCAATCGACGTCGAGCGGCGTCGTCCCGGTGGGCTTGCCGGAGGCGTCGAGGGTGATTTTTTCGACCCGGGCTTCCGCCTGCTGCAACAGCTCCTCGCAGCGCTTTTTCAAGATCTCGCCACGCTCGTAGATCGCCACCGATTCCTCGAGCGGCACCTTGCCTTCCTCCAGCCGCTTGACGATCGATTCCAGTTCCTCGATCGCCCGCTCGAAGGGCAGCTTCTTGATATCGGCGTTATTGGTGTCGGCCATGATCGTTATCCGGCAGCGTTTGTCGTAAGCGGCAGGGTATCCTGTTCTGGGATGGCGAATATAGGGCTTCTCGTCAACCGCGGCGACGGGCCTTTTGCCAGCGCCAAGTAAGGAATGCCAGGATCAAGCCGCGCGGCAGCAGCCGGGGCAGTAAAGTGGCGATCCGGTTCGGCTTGCCGGGGACGACGATACGATGGCCGCCGATGAAGCCGGCATAGCCCGCGCGCGCCACGTCCTCGGCCGGCAGGGTCAGCGCCGCCGGGAAATAGCCATGCGGCACGCCGGCTTGCGCGTTGAATTCGGTTG
>CAIMEA010000225.1 GCA_903839845.1 uncultured Hyphomicrobiales bacterium | reverse complement strand
GTCGGCGACGTCGTCGAAGGTTATGACGCCGACCAGACGTTCATTGGCGTCGACCACCGGCGCGGCCACCAGATCGTAGCGCTGGAACAGCCGCGCGACGACTTCCTGGTCCTCGTCGGCCGGCACCCGGCGGCGCTCGGCCTCCATCAGGTCCTTGATCGGCACCGGCCGCTGGCTGCGCAGCAGCCGGTCGAGCGGCACCGCGCCGAGAAAGCGCCCATCGGCATTGACGACATAGAGTTCGTAGAACTGCTCCGGCAGTTCGGCGGTCTCGCGCATATAGTCGATGGCGCGGCCGACATTCCAATCCGGCGGGACCGCGATGAATTCGGTCTGCATCCGCCGGCCGGCGGAATCTTCCGGGTAATCGAGGCTGCGGGTGAGCGCGAGCCTTTCGTCGGCCGGCAGATGACCGAGAATTTCGGTCTGCTCCTCGCGCGGCATGTCCTCGAGAATGGTGACGGCGTCATCCGTCTCGATGTCGCGCACGCCTTCGGCGACGGTCTGCGGCTCCAGCTCGTCGAGGATTTCCTCGCGGACCGTGTCATCGACTTCGGTCAGCGCGGTAAAATCGAAGTCGATGCCGAGCAATTCGACCAGGCGTGGGCGCTGGTCGGGGTCGAGCGCTTCGAGCAGCGCGCCGAGATCGGATTCATGCAGGTCGCCGACCAGGACGCGCAGCTTCGGCACGTCGACGGCCTCGATGGCGCGCGCGGCCTCGGCGACGAAATCGGCACGGAGGGTGCCATTCTCGTCGCGCAGCGGCGGCTTTTCGGTGATCTGGTCGGTCATGCCGGGCCTCGGCGACAAGCGTTGCAACGTGGTGGGCCTTGTACGCTCGCCGCCGACGCAGAAGCAAATATTAATCGCAGATATTCGCCGCAACCCGCGCCCTTGATACGCCCCTGATTCACTCTTGGCTGTCCCTTGCCCGCCGCAGCCATTGCGGTCATATGCCCATCAAAATCGTGACAGGGGTGCTCCCAATGATTCGTCTTTTTGCTGCCGCGGCACTGGCGGCATTTATGTCCCTCACGGCGGCGCCTGTGCGCGCGCAGCCCTGTCCCGGCAATAGCGACGCCCTCGGCACCGAGCGGGTGATCGCGGTCGATGCGCGGTCCACGCCCCGGGTCGGGCGCAAGCATTTCCCCGATACCTTGCCGCTGCGCGACAAGGAACTGGTCCTGACCTTCGACGACGGCCCCTGGCCGACCACCACGCCGAAGGTGCTCAATGCCCTGAAAGCCGAATGCGTCCGCGCCACCTTCTTTCTGCTTGGACGCAACACCGATGCGCAGCCGCAGATCGTGCGGCGGGCGCTGGCCGAGGGCCACACGATCGGCCACCATACTTATTCGCACCCGCTGCTCGACCATCTGCCGTTCGACAAAGCCGAGGCCGAGATCGACCGCGGCATTGCCCGTGACGAGGTGGCGGCCTATGGCCGGGCGCGCCGCGAACCGATGACGCCGTTTTTCCGGTTTCCCGGCTTTGCCTCCAGCCGGCCCCTGCTCGACCGATTGCAGCAGCGCGGCATTGTCGTGTTCGGCGCCGATGTCTGGGCCAGCGACTGGCTGCCGATGGCGCCGGAGGCCGAGTTGCAACTGCTCCTCGCCCGCATCGCCCAGGTCGGGCGCGGCATCGTCCTCCTGCACGACACCAAGGTGCAGACCGCCGCGATGCTGCCGGCCCTGCTGCGGGCGCTGAAAGCGCGCGGTTACCGTATCGTCCATGTTGTCGCCGCGGAAGCTGCCCATTAGACCGTCACAATTTTATCACAACTGCCAAAATTCCCTTGAAAAACAAGCCTGTGGCATAGGCGGGGCGGTTAAAGTTCCGTTAATATCGGGTTCCATTAGCGTTTTCGGGGTCGCCACGGGGGATTGCGCCTTGCGGGTGCGGTCTGGCGATGCCGGGGGGTTGCGTATGTCCAAGTTGCGTACCGGGCTGCTGGTGTTGGCAGGTATCTTGATGCCGGCCGCACTGCCGGCATATGCCGGTGACTGTCCGGGTAATCCGGATGCCCTGGGCACCAGCCGCACCTTGACGGTCGAAACCTCGGCGCTGCCGCGCATCGGCACGATGCAATACAACCGCAGCCTGCCGCTCGACGACCACGAAGTGGTCATCACCTTCGACGACGGGCCGCTGCCGCCCTACTCCAACCGCATCCTCGAAACCTTGGCCGCCGAGTGCGTCAAAGCGACCTATTTCATGGTCGGCCAGATGGCCCGCGCCTATCCCGACACGGTGCGCAAAATTTACAACGCCGGGCACACGATCGGCACACACAGCCAGCACCACCCGTTCAGCCTCGGCGACCTCGGCCTGAAGCGAATTTCGAGCGAGGTCGAGGAAGGCATTGCCTCGGTGCAGAACGCGGTCGGCGACGCCCGCGCGGTGGCGCCGTTTTTCCGCATTCCGGGGCTTGCCCGTTCCTATCAGGCCGAAAGCTATCTCGCCGACCAGCGGCTCTCGGTGTGGAGCGCCGACGAAGTCGCCGATGACTGGCATCGCCGCATCTCGCCGGAGCAGATCGTGATCCGCGCCATGCGCCGGATCGAGGCGCGCGGCCATCGCGGCGTGCTGTTGCTGCACGATATTCAGCCGGCCACCGCCTTGGCGCTGCCGACATTGCTCAAGGAGCTCAAGGCCAAGGGCTATAAAATCGTCCATGCGGTGCCGGCCGGCGAGCGCCCGCAAACGGTGCCCGATCTGCCCGCCAGCATGGCGGTCGCCGAGGGCGGCTGGCCGCGCGTGCTGCCGACCAAGGTCGCGGAGACGACGGCGGCGACGGAGGAACCGGCGAGACACAGCGCGCGCCGGCATAAACGGCTGAGCCACCGGCTCGCTTATGCGCTCAAGCACAAGAAGCACAAGACACGGACCGCGGCATCCGCATTCAGGTCGTAAGGCCGGCGCGCTGGCCGCAGGCCGAATTCACGCCGAGCATGAATTCGGCCAATTGTCAGACGGCCGCGCCCGGTGCAGCATCGCCGCGCCGGTCGAACCGATATTCGCCTAAGAAAAAGTTTCAGGAGCCAGGATGGACAACCTTCGCATCACCGCCGGATCGTTCGTGTTCGGCGCCAAGTTCGAGACCGCGCTGGCGCCGAAGACCGTCGCCATTTTCAAGAAGCTCCTGCCTTATGAGCAGAAGGTCATCCATGTGCGCTGGAGCGGCGAAGGCGTCTGGGTGCCGCTCGGCGAACTCGATCTCGGCCTGACTTACGAAAACCACACCAGCTATCCGCATCCGGGCCAGATGATCGTTTATCCGGGCGGCATCAGCGAAACCGAAATCCTGCTCGCCTATGGCGCTGTGCATTTCTCCAGCAAGCTCGGGCAACTGGCCGGCAACCACTTCATCACGCTGACGTCGGGGCTGGATCGTCTGTACGAATTCGGCCGCGCGGTGCTGTACGAAGGCGCCAAGCCGATCCGCATCGAGGCGGTGTGAGCGCGGAGCGCAAGGCGTTCGCTGCGGTCTCGATTTTCAGGAAATTCCGTACTGGTGCGGCCGAGAAGACTCGAACTTCCACGGATTGCTCCGCTGCCACCTCAAGGCAGTGCGTCTACCAATTCCGCCACGGCCGCACAGTACGAAGAAAGAGCGCGTCGGTAGTCGCGCCCCTGTAACGGCGGATCGTGTAACAAATAGGACCCACAGGGACAAGGGCTGCGGGCCGTTCTCCCAGCCTGGATCGGCCGAAAAATGCCCGTAGCTTCAATCCGTTACGCCGCAGAGCCGGATTGGCCCCGCGCGCCGTCAAAATATATAGGCAGGAGGAGCCGGAAACGCTCTAGCGCATGTCCAGCGGGCGGCCCAGCAGTTCGCCGACCTCGACCGCGATACGGTTGCCATTGACCACGACGGTGCCCTTGGCCACCGGCAGGTTGTTGGCCAGGATGCTGACGGCGTCGTCCTCGCCGGCGTCGAGCTCGATGATGGCGCCGCGACCGAGCCGCAAAACCTGATGGATCGGCATCGTGGTGGTGCCCAGCACCACGGTGATGTCGATTGAAACCTTGTCGAATGTGCCCAAGTAAGAACTTCCTGTCGTGCCCTGCGTCATTGGGGGCAGACGCCATGGCAACATGGTATGGTTAATGCGGGATTAATATGCGCGACGAATTGAATTTGGGGATGCCTGCACCCGCCGGTATGGCGGCGGTGGAATGGCGCGTCAGCGATTCTCCCGTCGCCTATGCGGATGCGCTGGCGGTCATGGAGGCGCGCGTCGAAGCGATCGCCAATGGCGAGGCGCCGGAGCTGGTCTGGCTGATCGAGCACCCGCCGCTTTATACCGCCGGCACCAGCGCCAACCTCGCCGACGTCCTGGACGCCCGCTTCCCGGTTCACGAGAGCGGCCGCGGCGGCCAGATGACCTATCATGGCCCCGGCCAGCGCGTCGGCTATGTGATGATTGATCTCAGGCGGCGCGGGCCGGACCTGCGCCGCTTCGTCGCCACTTTGGAAGGATGGATCATCCGCACCTTGGCCGCTTTCAACGTGCGCGGCGAGCGGCGCGAGGATCGCATCGGTGTCTGGGTGAAGCGCCCGGACAAAGGCGAAGGCTACGAGGACAAGATCGCCGCGCTCGGCATCCGCGTGAAGAAGTGGGTGACGCTGCATGGCATCGCCATCAACGTCGAACCCGACCTCTTGCATTTTTCCGGCATCGTGCCCTGCGGGGTCAGCGTGCAACGCTACGGCGTCACCAGTCTGGTCGATCTCGGCATCCCGGTGGCGATGACAGATGTCGATGTCGCGCTGCGCGGCGCTTTCGAGGAATTGTTCGGGGCTACTCAAAACGTCGGCAGCAGTGAGAACTCTTCGCCCGGCACGCGCGCCCTTAAATCGGCCTCGGAACCGGCCCGCTGATCGATCAAATCGACGCGCGCGCCGGCGGGGCCGCGCTTGCAGGCCGCGATCATGTCGTCGATCACGTCCGCCTCGCCCTTGAACAAGGCCTCGACGGTGCCGTCGCGGCAATTGCGCACCCAGCCTTCGAGACAATGCCGGCCCGCCTCGCGTTCGACAAACGCACGGTAGCCGACGCCCTGGACGCGGCCGTGCACCACGATATGCACGATGATCCTTGCGGGCTCGCTCATGGCACGTCACCGCAACCGATGACGCGACTGCCGGTCCAGCGCGAAGTCGACCAGCGGGCGATGCCGCGCGCATGGCGCTCCGGCAAATTCCAATGGCGCGCGGCGGCCGCGCACATTTCGGCGTAGCCCGGTTTCGGCCGGCCGGCGCTGCGCCGCCGCAGCACATAGATCATCGCCAAGACCATGCGTTTGCCGTGGCGTACCGGCAATGTACGCACGTCGTACAGACCTTTGTGCAGCAGTTCGTAAGCATGCAGTGCGGCGAGATCGCGCGGCGTTAGCCGCCACAGCACGCCATGCACGGTCTCGCCCGGCGCGGGTTTGACCGAGCCCCAGCCATCGACGCCGATGAAAAATTTGTAGCCATCTAGCCGGCCAGCGCCGAGCGCGCGCGCGTTCGGACAGCGTGCCAGCATCGCGGCGCGGTGCATGTTCGAGCCATAGGCGAAGTAGAGCGTCATTCAGTATCTCGTCGTCCCCGCGAAAGCGGGGACCCATACGCCGTGTCAACAGTGTGAGGCCACGCCTAAGTTGGCTCGCTCTCCCGTCAGAATTCTTTTTCGGCCGACTGGGAATATGGGTCCCCGCCTTCGCGGGGACGACACTCAGGCGAATTCCAATATCACCGCGTCGACCGCCAGGCTGTCGCCCGGCTTGGCGTTGATCTTCTTGACCGTGCCATCGACTTCGGCGCGCAGCACGTTTTCCATCTTCATGGCTTCGACCACCGCCACCACCTCACCGGCCTTGACCTCCTGGCCTTCGGTCACGGTGACCGACATGACGAGGCCGGGCATCGGGCACAGCACGAACTTGCCCATGTCGGCGACCTTCTTCACCGGCATCAGCCGCGCGTAAGCGGCCTCCGTTTCGGTATAGACATAGGCCTTGGTCTCGACGCCCTTGAACGACAGCGCAAAACCGTTCGGCAGATTGCGCACCTGCACCGCGACCGGCTTGCTGTCGATGGAGCCGCTCCATAAAGGTTCGCCCGGCGCCCAGTCGGAAGCCAGTTGGCGCGGCTTGCTTTCGTCGGGAAAACGCACGGCGATGGTGCCGTTCTCGCGCCTGACCTCGAGGCGATATTCGGTGGCGCCGAGCCAGACGGCGCGCTGGCTCTCGCGCGTAACGCTGCGGCCGGTCAGTTGCCCGGAGATGTTGCGCTTGCGCTCGCCGAGCACATGATCGATCGACGCTGCGACCGACGCCAGTACCTGGGCGCGCTCGCCCTCCGGCGCGATCGGGTGAAAGCCTTCGGGGAATTCCTCGGCGATGAATCCGGTCGAGAGATGCCCCGACTTCCAACGCGGATGCGCCATCAGCGCCGACAGGAACGGAATGTTGTGGCGGATGCCGTCGATGACGAAGGCGTCGAGCGCGTCACCCTGCGCTTCGATGGCGGCAAGGCGCGTCGGCGCATGCGTCACCAGCTTGGCGATCATCGGATCGTAGAACAGCGAAATCTCGCCGCCTTCATAGACGCCGGTATCGTTGCGCACGGTGATGCCGGCAACGCTGCGTTCTTCCGGCGGCCGATAGCGCGTCAGCCGCCCGGTCGACGGCAGGAAGTTGCGGTACGGGTCCTCGGCATAGACGCGGCTCTCGACCGCCCAGCCGTTGAGCTTCACGTCGCTCTGCTGGATCGACAATTTCTCGCCGGCGGCGGAGCGGATCATCTGCTCGACCAGATCGATGCCGGTAATCAGTTCGGTGACCGGATGCTCGACCTGCAGGCGCGTGTTCATCTCAAGGAAGAAGAAGCTCTTGTCCTGCCCGGCGACGAACTCGACGGTGCCGGCGCTGTCGTAGCCGACGGCCTGAGCGAGAGCCACCGCCTGCTCGCCCATCTTGGCGCGCGTCGCCGGGTCGAGCAGCGGTGACGGCGCTTCCTCGATGACCTTCTGGTTGCGGCGCTGGATCGAACATTCGCGCTCGTGCAGATAGATGACGTTGCCGTGCTTGTCGCCGAGCAGCTGGATCTCGATGTGGCGCGGATCGACGATGAATTTCTCGATGAACATGCGGTCGTCGCCGAACGACGATTTGGCTTCCGACTTCGAGCGGGCAAAACCTTCGGCGACTTCGGATTCGGTCCAGGCGATGCGCATGCCCTTGCCGCCGCCGCCGGCGGAGGCCTTGATCATCACCGGATAGCCGATCTCGTTGGCGATCTTCACCGCCTCCTTGTCGTCGGCGATGACGCCGAGATGGCCGGGCACGGTCGAGACCTTGGCGGCCGCGGCGGCCTTCTTGGATTCGATCTTGTCGCCCATGGCGGCAATGGCCTTGGGGTTCGGACCGATAAAGACGATGCCGGCGGCTTCCAGCGCCTTCGGGAAGGCCTCGCGCTCGGACAGGAAGCCGTAGCCCGGGTGGACGGCCTCGGCGCCGCTCTCCTTGCAGGCGGCGACGATTTTCTCGATCACCAGATAACTTTGGGCTGCGGCCGGCGGGCCAATCAGGATGGCGGTATCGGCCATCTCGACATGCAGCGCGTCCTTGTCGGCCTCCGAATAGACGGCGACCGTCTCAATTCCCATTTTTCGCGCGGTCTTGATGATCCGGCAGGCAATTTCGCCGCGATTGGCAATCAAGATGCGCTTGAACATGACCGCTGAAATCCCCGCCCCTTACCGGCTTTTCAACTTTGCGGCACTGCAGCGAAATGTCAATGTGGAGCGCCGGCCCGCGGGAAATCTATTTTACCTGCCCGGTCCAGAGCGCCAGCTTTGACCTCCGCCCAGCCCAAATGGAGCATCATCTTTTCTCTTTGCAGCGTGCCCTATTCCCCTCGCCGCCGGATGCTTATATTCAGCACGGAGTATTTCACCGGCTTTCGAATTGGAGACGTATCATGACATTGGCGATTGGCGACACCGCGCCGGACTTCGAGGCGGAAACCACCGAAGGCAAAATCACCTTTCACGAATGGCTGGGCAATTCCTGGGGCCTGCTGTTCTCGCACCCGAAAGACTTCACGCCGGTCTGCACTACCGAACTCGGGGCCGTGGCGCGGCTGAAGCCGGAGTTCGACAAGCGCAACGTCAAAGTCATCGGCCTGTCGGTCGATCCGGTCGACAACCACGCCAAGTGGGCAGTTGATATCAAGGACGTCGGCGGCTTTGCGCCGAACTATCCGATGATCGGCGATACCGAGCTGAAGATTTCCAAGGCCTACGGCATGCTGCCGGCCTCGACCTCGGGCACGTCGGAAGGCCGCACGCCGGCCGACAACCAGACGGTACGCAACGTGTTCATCATCGGTCCCGACAAGAAGATCAAACTGATCCTGGTCTATCCGATGGCGGTCGGCCGCAACTTCCAGGAAATCCTGCGCGTCGTCGATGCGCTCCAGCTCAACGCGAAGCACCGCGTCGCCACGCCGGCCGATTGGAAACAGGGCGAGGATGTGATCCTCTCCAGCGCGATCAGCAACGACGAAGCCAAGACTTTGTATCCGGAAGGCTACAAGACCGTGAAGCCTTACCTGCGCGTCGTACCGCAGCCGAAGTAGACATCTGGCATAATCTGCGAGACATCGAGGGCGCGGATTGCCAAATCCGCGCCCCTTCTCTATGTGCCGCCTCTCAGTGCCGCGCTGCCGCCTTGCTTTCCGGAGTAGCTCCCATGACCGACGTCAACGACACCGCCTTTACCCAGCCGGCCTTCGCGCAATTCCTCGGCATCAAGATGACGCATATCTCGCTCGAGCGCGTCACCGCCGAGCTGTTCGTCAAGGACGAACTGAACAATCGTTTCGGCATCATGCATGGCGGCGCGATCATGGCGCTCGCCGACAATGTCGGCGGCACCGCCACCACCGCCAATCTCAAAGAGGGGCAGACCACCACAACGATCGAGAGCAAGACCAATTTCTTTGCCGCGATCCCGATCGGCGACACCGCCAAGGCGGAATGCATCGCCCTGCACCGCGGCCGCACCACCATGGTCTGGCAGACGCGCATCACCCGCAATGACGGCCGGCTATGCGCGATGGTCACGCAGACACAGATGGTGCTGGAGCGGAAGAAGTGACTATTTATCGGCCGTGACGGAGGCGGCTGCGTTGCTCGCGGCCGGCGTCACGCGCGCGCCGCGATTGACCAGGAGGACACCGGCAGCGCAAACCACCATGCCGGCGATCGACAGCGCGTCGAGCTTCTCGCCGAACAGGCCATAGGCCATCAACGCGGTCACCGCCGGGACCAGATAAAACAGGCTGGCAAAGCCGGTCGCGGCCGAGCGGCGGATCAGCCAATACATCAAGCCGACGGCGGCGATCGACAACACCAGGACCAGCCAGGCGATGGCGAAGATCAGTTCGCCGCTCCAGTGGATCACCCGCGCCTCGAAGGCGAAAGCCGCGCAGCCGAATAGCACGGCGGCGCCGGCATATTGCACCAGATTGCCGGCCCGCCAGTCGATTCGCCCGCAGTAGCGCTTCTGATAGAGCGCGCCCAGCGTAATGCCGAACAGCGACACCACGCTGCCGATCCAGCCGACGGTCGAGCCCGCCGTCACCAGCGAGCGGTCGTGCAATACAAGCGCGACGCCAGCGAGGCCAAGCGCAAGGCCGAGCCATTGCAGCCGCGTCACCGTCTCGCCCAAGAAGCGATTGGCGATCGTCGAGGTGAGGATCGGCTGAAGGCCGGGGATCAGCGCCGAGACGCCAGCCGGCACGCCTTGGCTGATCGCGAAGAAGACACCGCCCAGATAGAGCCCATGCACCATGAAGCCGGCAACAAGACTATGGCCGATCTCAGGCCTGCTGGGCATAGCGGCCCGGCCGATGACGGCAATGACGCCGAGAATGACGACGACAAATACCATTCGCACGCCCAGAAAGGTCATCGGCTCGATATAGGGCAGGCCATAGCGCGCGCCGATGAAACCCGTGCTCCAGAGCAGCACGAACACGACCGGCGCTGCGGCGATCGCAAATCTAGTCAGACGCATGCGTGTCTCTGTTGCCGGGGCGGACGGCCCGAGCCGTTTCGCCGGAGTTGAGTGAATCGGCGGCCGACAGCGCTATAGCATTTCGCCGAGTGTCGTGGCTCCTGTGGACGGCCTGCGTAGCCGAGCGCCACCGCCTGTGCTAGGCTTTAAAAATAGGGCAAGGGGCAAGGGGCACCACCATGCAGATCATGGCATTTTATATCGTGTTCGTTTTGATCGGCGATCTCGGCGCCTATTTCGTCGGCCGCGCCGTGGAGAACTGGTCACCGACGAGCAGCCTGCCGGTGTTCCTCGGCTGCTTTTTTCTTGTGTTCTGGCTGGCCTGGCGCCTCGCGGTTCGGGTCACGGAACCCAAGGCGGCTTAGAACATTGCAGATCTGCTGAATTAAGAGAATCAGGAACCCGGCACGCATTCGTGGGTTTCCTCCTTTCGAGACGCGGCAACGTGTTTCGTGACCCAAGGAGGAGATCATGACCGACCCCCGCTTTACCGATCCGCGATTCGACGACCGCTACACGCCGCCTGCCCCGCTGCGCAATGAGAATGCCGGCGGCGTGTGGGGCTGGATTGCCGGACTTGCCGTCATCGCGCTGATCGCGTTCGTCATTGTCGCCGGCTGGAACAGCGCCACGACCGACACCGCGTCCAACCCGCCGGCCGCGACGCCGGCGCCCGTCACCACCGGCAGCGGCGCGCCGATCCGCAATGTGACGCCGCCCAGCACGACCGGTTCAGGCTCAACCTCGCCGTTGACCAATCCGTCGCCGCCGGCGAGCAACTCGCAGAAATAGTCGTCAGCGATCCGTTGGTCCCGGCAATATAAGTGCCGGGACCAACGGCCTCACGTCTGAAACGCCGGGTCGACCGGCACGCGATAGCCATTGGCCAGCCGGTTGGTCTCGTTGGCCATGCCGGTGACCGCCATGAGTTCGCCGAACATCGCCTCGCTCATGCCGGCCTTACGCGCGGCGGCGCTGTGGCTGGCGATGCAATAGGCGCATCCGTTTGTGACTGACACGGCGAGATAGACCATTTCCTTGGTCAGGGGATCGAGCGCGCCCGGCGCCATGATCTCCTTGATGTTTTCCCAGGTGCGCTTGAGCGTCGCCGGATCGTGCGCCAGATATTTCCAGAAATTGTTGACGTCCGGCACGTTGCGCGACGTCTTGATGTCGTCATAGACCGCGCGCACCTGCGGCGAAGCATCGGCATATTCAATCGGCGTTGGCATGGAGCATCGTCCTCGCGGCTGTTGAATGCGGCCGATTATGATGACATCGGCGATCGCTGCAAGGCTGCGCGTCTCAGGCCGGCGGCACCATCAACATCATCGGCGCACCCTTGCAGGCGCGCGCTCGAAGGGCGTCGTTGACCCGGCGCGGATTGGCGCCGCGCGTTTTCGCCGCCGTCTGCAATTGCTTGGTCAAATTCTCGATATTGTGCTGGGCGACGCCGAGGCCGGACAGCAGATTGAAACGCACCGTGCGAATGCGCGGATTGCACGACGCTGGCGGATAAATATTTTCGATAATCGTGCGCGGCAGCGCCAGTATTTCGCCGGCTTCATACGCGCGGTCAACGCCCAGACCGTCGGCGGACTTTGCCAACACCATGGCGCTGACATCAAAGAACCCGGTGACCGGCGATGGATCGAAGGCGTAGACATAACGGATCGAGCCGGAGCCGTCCGCGTAGGCCGCCTGCTGCGCTAGCCCGCCGCCGAGGGAATGACCGGCGGTGGCGAATTGAATGCCTTGACCGGCGCAGCCGCTTTTCTTGATGCGCGCGACGATCTGCGTGATGTGAGTCTGGACCTGCGCGTACTGGTCAAACTTCGGCGCCAGCCGGTAGAGCCAGCGGAAATTCGAGGCCCAGTCACCGCTGTCGTTCTTGTCGGTACCGCGAAATGCAATCACCGCCTCACGGCAACTGCCGCCCTGCATGCGCCGCCAGACGTGGAATTGCAGGCCCCCGACCGGGGTGCATCCCTTCTCGCCGCCGGCAAGCCGCGGGCACGGCAGACTGCCGTGAATGCCGAAGCGGCATTCCCAGCCGCGCGCATGCAGATAATTGATCCATGAGCGAACGCTGGCGCGGGATTCGTTATCGGCACCGTCCACGGGCCTGGCCAGCCGGCCGGGGTCGGGGCAATGCGCGGCATTGAAATCATAAGGCTAGGTATAGGCCGCCGTCGCCATCATGGCGTAAGGCGTATAAAGCGCGGCGTAGTCCACCACCTTGAAATTCGACCCGGGCTCGGCGCCGATGCCGACAACCACCTCGCCGGGCGGCTGGGTCGCACAGCCGCCAAGGCTCGCACCAAGCGCAAGCAACGCCACCACGGCAAACCGCCGCACTGAGGGACAATCTCCCCACCCCGCCATGACACTCCCCCCATACCCGCTTAACGTGTATCGAAGCAGGAACGATATTCCGGGACAAGGGGTGCCGAGCGCCGCCCCGCGATTTCGATCCACCTCCCGGATGCGCTAGCGTTACAACCGGACAACCTTAAACAGCACGGGGGAAGCGCATGCCGAAGACGCCGGACTATTTCCACGGCAAGACCATCGTCATCACCGGCGCCGGCAGCGGCATCGGCCGCGCCACCGCGCTGATCTTTGCCCGCGAAGGCGCCAATGTGGTGTGCGCCGATATCAATGAGACGGCGGTCGCCGAGACTGTCGAAATGCTCGATGCGCAGAACCGCGCCGCCCAGACACTCGGCAGCAATGCCAGCCGGACTTTGGCGCTGAGCATCGACGTCACCAGACGCGACGCGGTCAATGACATGATCGATCTGGCGATCGGCGAATTCGGCAGCGTGCAGTTTCTGTTCAACTCGGCCGGCTCGGCGATCCGCCGCTCGAAATTTCTCGACATCGACGACGACCTGTTCGAGCGCACCTACGATCTCAACGTCAAGGGCACCTTCTACGGCATGCAGGCGGTGCTGCCGCATATGCTCAAGAACAAATTCGGCGTCATCGTCAATGTCGGCTCGATGGCGCATCGGCGCGGCGGACCGGGATCGGGCGTGCATTACGC
>CAIMEA010000224.1 GCA_903839845.1 uncultured Hyphomicrobiales bacterium | reverse complement strand
TATCGGCGCGCGCCTGGTCGCCGCCGACATGATGCTCAAGTCCGGCCGCGCCGATGCCGCCAGCCAGTCGCTGAGCGCCATTCGCGGCGACCTTTACGACCTGCGCAAATCAAGCGGGATCGTCGTGCTGGCCGACTGCGTCCGCGATGCCAACGCCGTTGCCGATGCACTCATGCTCTATAACGACAACGCGCTTGACTGGAGCAAACCGCAGGTGCGCTTTGCCATCGCCAACAAGGCATCGATCTACGGCTATGTCCTGGACCGTTGCGACAGCATCGCCAGCGCGACCGTGCACAACAGCCCGGAATTCCGCCGGCTGGTCGATGGCGCCAAAGCCGGTCTCGATCTCATCCCCGGTGCGATCGCGACGCGCGACACCAACCTGCTGCATCGCATTCTGATCGAATTGCGTTCGTTCGATAATCTGCTGGCGTTCCGCTTCGGGTAAAACTCAGCCGAGCTTGCCGAGCGCCGGAAACGTCTCGATCAGCCAAAACGCGATGGCCGGCATTTGCCCTGTGAAAATCAACACCCCGGCAACAATCAGAAATACGCCCATCGCTTTTTCGATGATGCCGAGATGCACGCGAAACCGCGCGCTCCAGCGCATGAACGCGCCGGCAAATCCGGCGGCGATCAGAAACGGCACGCCAATGCCGAGCGAATAGACTAGCAGCAGCCACGCGCCCTCGCTCGCGCTGTCCGACGCACCGGCCATCAGCAGAATCGCGGTCAGCACGGGGCCGACGCAAGGCGACCAGCCGAAGCCGAAGGCAAGGCCGATCGCATAGGCTCCGGTAAGTCCGGCCGGCTCGCGCGCCATGCCGACACGCGCGGTGCGATCCAGCAGCGCGATGCGGAAAACGCCGAGAAAATGCAGCCCCATGACAATCAGCAGAAGGCCGGCCACATAGCCGAGAATGCCGAGATAGGCGCCAACCGCCTGTCCGATAAAAGACGCGGTCGCACCGAGCGCCACGAACACGCTCGAAAAGCCGGCGACAAAGGCCACCGCGACCGCGAGCACCCGCCATCGCGCGGCATTGCGCTCGCCGGCGCGCAATTCCGCGATCGAGACGCCGCCCATATAAGCCAGATACGGCGGCACCAGAGGCAGCACGCAAGGCGACGCGAACGACAGTAATCCAGCGACAAAAGCGCCGCTGACCGAGACATCGAGACTCATCGCCGGCAACCTTTCATCGACATATTCGTCATTAATGATATATAAGAGGGTGAAGCAAGACGTCTTTGTTTTTCCACTGAAATTGCAAGAGGACAAACTTGCCGACGCTTTCCCGATTGGTGAAATATTTTGCTGCCATTGCCATCGTTGGCGTGATGTATATCGCGCTGGCGGGCGTTTCGGCGCGCGCCGCCGAGCTGGTGATGTTCGAACAGGCCGGTTGCGTCTGGTGCGCCGCCTTCGACCGCGAAATCGCGCCGGTCTATGATAAGACTGACGAAGGCAAACGCGCGCCCTTGCGGCGCGTCGACACAGACCGGGCCCTGCCGCCTGACTTGGCCTTCATACAGAACGAACGGTTGACGCCGTTATTCGTCCTGATCGACAAGGGCCGCGAAATCGGCCGCATTCGCGGCTACCCGGGCGACGATCATTTCTGGGGCTTGTTGGGCGCGTTGATCGGCAAACTTGATAAACCGGCGAACGATGGCACCTGATGGACGATAGACTGAATAGTGGTGACCGATGAACCTGCAGCAACTCGATAGGAACAACCGTTCGGGAGAGCTCGAGCGCATGGTCGGCAACGCCCGCCGCGCGAGCGATTTTCTCAAAGCCCTGGCGCATGAAAGCCGGCTGATGATCCTTTGCATTCTCGCCGAGGGCGAGAAGTCGGTGAGCGAACTGGAAGACATTCTGTCGCTGCGCCAGCCGACCGTCTCGCAGCAACTGGCGCGGTTGCGCGCCGACGGGCTGGTATCGACGCGGCGCGACGGCAAGGCCATCTATTACAATCTCGCCAGCGACGAAGCCCGCGTCGTCATCGGCGCCATCTATGACGTGTTCTGCCGCAAGCAGCGTCGCCGCTGATCGTCCGGTCATATCTCACCCATGTTGGAGCGTTCGTATGTTGCGCCTTGCTGTCGCCGCGTTTGTCGTCTGCCTGCTGCAACCTTTGCTGCCCCAAACAGCCCGCGCCGACACGATCACCTGGCGGTTCAAAAGCGAGCATCGCAGCGTCGTCAATTTTGAATTATACGCGAGCGGACGCCGGCACATCTGGCCGGGCGGTGGCGAGGTTTACTCGCTGAAGGACTCCGGTTCGCACACCGTGAAGATCGCCTGCAACGCCGGTGAAAAAGTCTGCTACGGCGCCTGGGTTAGGAACTCGCGCAGCAAGGAATGGGGCGCCGGTTACGGGGGCAAAGGCGCGTGTCAGTCCTGTTGCTATCGGTGCGACGGCGGCGAGACGCCGATTCTTGTGATGAGGTGACGCCGCGCTGGCGAGCGCGTCAGCGAACGCTAATTCAATAAAAATAATATTTCAGGGAGTTTGACTGTGGATCAAAAAACAAGACCGGCGCCGCGCCTCGCCCCATTGCCTATCGGCACAATTCCGGAAGTAGTGCCAACTCTCGAAATTGCGCGCAAGCGAATGGGGTTCGTCCCGAACAGTCAGCTCACCATGCAACGTGTGCCGCGATTGCTCGAAGGCTATGCCAAACTCAGTCAGGCAATATGGGACCCAGCCGGAACGGTGGACCGCAAGCTGAAGCTGCTGATTTCGCTGGTCGCAAGTCGCACGTCGGGTTGTCAGTACTGCACAGCGCACACGGCGGAGGGCGCCGCCAAAATCGGTACCGATCAAGCCAAGATCGACGCTGTGTGGGACTACCAACACAGTCCATTGTTCGATGCGGCCGAGCGAGCTGCGCTTGACGTCGCCGTCGGCGCGGCTTGTGTCCCAAATGCCGTGACCGATGCAATGTTTGCGACGCTTCGACAGCACTGGAGCGACGAACAAGTCGTCGAGATTATAGGCGTCATCGCATTATTCGGCTTTCTCAATCGCTGGAACGACACCTTCGCGACGCCGCTCGAAGACGAGCCGATCGAATACGGCGAGGCCCATCTTGCGAGCCAGGGTTGGGACCCCGCCAAACATCTGCGCTGATTGACAAGGCGCCGGATTGCCGATCCGCGGCAAATGTTGCACCTTGCAGTGCAACGCCGCCGCGGGCGGTATATCGCAGAGCGACGAAGCTTGAGGGGCAAGAGCGCATGGCTACGGTCGAACAGGACGGCAAGATTTTTGTCGGCAAAAGCGACACGAAACCGGAATATCTCACGCTGAAGCTCGCCAATCGGCACGGCCTCATTTCCGGCGCTACCGGTACAGGCAAGACCGTCACCCTCCAGGTTCTGGCGGAAGGCTTTTCGCGGGCCGGCGTGCCGGTTTTTGCCGCTGACGTGAAAGGCGACCTGTCCGGTATCGCCGCGACCGGCGAGGCCAAGGATTTTCTGGTCAAGCGCGCCAAGGACATGGGCTTCGACTACGAACCCGACCGCTTCCCGGCCATGCTGTGGGATCTGTTCGGCGTCCAGGGCCATCCGATCCGCGCCACCATTTCGGAAATGGGCCCGCTGCTGCTGTCTCGTCTGCTCGATCTCAATGACGTGCAGGAAGGCGTTCTGAACATCGCCTTCCGCATCGCCGACGAACAGGGCTTGATCCTGCTCGATCTCAAGGACTTGCGCGCGGTGCTGTCGCTGATCGCCGAGCACGCCGACGAATTGACCACGCAATACGGCAACGTGTCGAAGGCCAGCGTCGGCACCATTCAACGTCAGTTGCTCGTGCTGGAAAACCAAGGCGGCACCAAATTCTTCAGCGAGCCGGCGCTGGCGCTGGCGGATTTCATGCGCACCGACCGCGACGGCCGCGGCTACATCAACATCCTCGCCGCCGACAAGCTGATCGAAAATCCGCGGCTTTACGGCACGTTCCTGCTCTGGCTTCTGTCGGAACTGTTCGAGCAGATGCCGGAAGTGGGCGATCCGGAAAAGCCGAAGCTCGTGTTCTTTTTCGACGAGGCGCATCTGTTGTTCAACGACGCGCCCAAGCCACTGCTCGACAAGATCGAGCAGGTCGTGCGCCTGATCCGCTCGAAAGGCGTCGGCGTCTATTTCATCACGCAAAATCCGCTCGACGTACCGGACACCGTCTTGGCGCAAATGGGCAACCGTGTGCAGCACGCGCTGCGCGCCTTCACACCGCGCGATCAAAAGGCCGTCAAGGCCGCCGCCGAAACGTTTCGCGCCAATCCGAAGCTCGATACCGCCAAAGTCATCATGGAGCTTGGCAAAGGCGAAGCGCTGGTCTCCTTCCTGGAAGGCAATGGCATCCCGTCGCTGGTCGAGCGGGCGATGATCGCTCCGCCCTCGGCCCGCCTCGGCGTCATCACGCCGGAAGAACGCAAGGCGATCATTCAGGCGAGCCCGGTGAAGGGCAAATACGAACAACAGATCGATTCAGAATCCGCCTATGAGGTTCTCGCCGAACGCGCCAAGGCCGGCACAACCACGGTGACCGCCCCTGCGCAAGGCCAAGCTCCTGGACAAGCCCCCGGTCAGCCGCCCGCCCCGGCGCCGGGTCAGGCCGCCGGTGGCGGCATCCTTGGCGGTATCGGCGGGTTGCTCGGCGGATTTTTCGGCACCAACGCGCCGCGCGGCACGCGACTCTCGACCGGACAGCTGGTCGCGCGCGAAGTCACCCGCTCGGTTGCCAACCGCGTCGCCGGACAGATTGCCGCCGATCTCGGCCGGTCAATGGGCGGCAAGACCGGCGGCACCATCGGCCGCGCCATCGTGCGCGGGACGCTGGGCGGCATGATGCGGCGCTAAAGCTACGCCCCTTCTTCGGATCGTGCCCGCAGAGAAATCCTTGGCAAGCTGGCTGGGGAACTTTTACCGCACCGCTCTATTTATATTGCTGCACCGCACCATATACGGCATAGTGGTCCTTACATTGAGTCTGCCGAGAGCGAAAAGATGAGCAAAAACAATAACAATACCTGGAATACCAAATACGGCACCCGCCGCGTCCGCGAGGAAATGCCGACTTTGGCCGAGGCCATCACCGCCGCCCAGGGCCTCACCGACGACCTCGACGAACAAGCCGATTTCGCCGCCGCTCTGATGGGTTTGCCGCGAGACCAGGTTCGCGCCGAACTGGCCAAGCTGGCCCCGCCGCGCCGCGACGCGGTCAAATCCGTGGTGTTTACCGGCTCGGCTTCGGCGCCGCGCACCATCGTTGTCGAGCGCAAGATTTCCCGCCGCATCATTCCGGCGGCAAACCGACCAACCCGTTCGGCCATCGGCTGACGCTTAATTCCCGCGCGTACTCCCCGCCCGCTGCTGGGGGAGCATCGGGCGGGGACGCTTACGAGAACACCTAGGTCAGGGTCTAGGCAGTTTGATAGTGTGCTGCTCGGAAGCCGCCGTCTGAGCAAAATTGACCTTTGACGCGCACGATTGAAGAAAAATCGCGCCGAGAACGATTCAGCTCACCGCGACGTCGATCAACCGCATCTGTACGCGCTCGTCGCCCTGCCAGCGATCGACCGTGAGGTAACCGGCGGCGTGCATCTGCCGGCCGCGGTTGTCGAGCAAGGCCTTGCCGAGCGGAGTCCCGACGACGCGGAACGCAATCGCATTGACGAATTTGCCATCGCCGGATTTGAAGCGCGCGCGAATGTGGTTCTCGCCGACCGGGTCCACATAAGCCAACGTATGCGCCGGCAATGCCAGCACCGGCTCCGGATTGCCGGCGCCATAGGGCCCGGCCTTTGCCAGCATCGCGCACAAAGCCGGCGTCACCGCGCCGGCGCTCACTGCGCCGTCGATCTTCAACGCGCTGTCACGTCGCGACACCTCGACCGACGCCGACAAGGTCTGTTCCATAAATGCGCGGAAGGCACCCAGCGCACCTTTACGCAATGTGACACCCGCCGCCATCGCGTGCCCGCCGCCTTTGATCAGCAAACCGTCTTGCACCGCCTGACGCACAGCGCGGCCGAGATCGACGCCGGCAATCGAGCGTCCCGAACCGGTCCCGGTTCCGCCCGGCTCCAGCGCAATCGCAAAAGCCGGCCGGCCGAAACGCTCCTTTAGCCGCGCCGCCACCAGCCCGACCACGCCGGGATGCCAGCCCTCCTGCGCGGTGACGACAATAGCGCCGGTCTCCTCGATGCCGAGCGCGGCCATGGCTTCGGCTTCGGCCTGGGCGACCGCCGCGACTTCGATCAGCCGGCGCTCGCCATTCAGACGGTCCAGCTCGGCGGCGATACGTCCGGCCTCGATTGAATCGTCTTCCAGCATCAAGCGCACGCCGAGATCGGCGCGGCCGATGCGGCCGCCGGCATTGATACGCGGACCCAACAGAAAGCCTAGATGAAAGGCCTCCGGCGGACCGTTAAGACGTGCCGCATCCATCAGCGCGGTCAGACCGACCTGCTCGCGCCGGCGCAGCGCGATCAATCCCTTGGTGACGAAGGCGCGGTTGAGGCCTTTGAGCGGCACCACGTCGGCGACAGTGCCAAGCGCCACCAGATCGAGCATCGACAACAGATCGGGCGCCGGCCGCGCACTGGTGAAATAGTCGCGCGCGCGCAATTCGCGGGTCAACGCCACCAGGGTCATGAACACGATGCCGGCGGCGCAGAGATAACCCAAGCCCGACAGATCGTCGGCGCGGTTCGGATTGACGATCGCGACCGCCTTCGGCAGCTCGACGTCGGCCTGATGATGATCGAGGATCACGACATCCATGCCGAGCGGACCCGCTTCCAGCAGCGTCACATTGCTGGTGGTGCCGCAATCGACCGTGACCAGCAGCGTCACGTCTTTTTCGGCAAAGCTTTTGATCGCGTCGACATTCGGGCCGTAGCCCTCAAAGATGCGATCCGGAATATGCACGATCGGATCAAGGCCGCATTGCCGCAGATAGCGGGTGAGCAGCGCCGCCGAGGTGGCGCCATCGACATCATAATCGCCGAAGATCGCGACCTTTTCACCGCGCACGACCGCATCGGCGATCCGCGCGCTGGCCGCCGCCATGTCGGTCAACACCGACGGATCGGGCATCAAATTCTTGATGGTCGGATCGAGATAGGCCTCCGCCTCGTCGGCTTCCACGCCACGGCCTGCCAGCACGCGGGCCAGCAGTTCGGGCGTGCCAAGGCGCTGCGTAATCGTGGTGGCGCGCGCCACGCCGCGCGCATCCAGCCGGTCGCGCCAGGCGCGCCCGGTCGCCGACGGTGCAACGTCGAGGAAGTAGCGTTCGCTCGACAGGTCTACCGGCAGGGCGGTGATATTTGCCATGCGGGCAATATAGGGAGTTCGAGGGCCCGGTGCACGTCAAACGCCTTCATTCCCGCCAAGGCGGGAATCCAGCGCTTGGACTTGGAAGAGCTGGGTCCCCGCCCATAAGCGTTCTGAAAGAACGCCGTTCTTCGAACGGCTATGGCCGGGACGACAATCTCAATCCAGATGAAATTTGCCGAATTGGCGGTGTTCGCCGATGACGCGCCGCACGGTGCCGGTCGCCGAGCGCATAACAACAGTTTCTGTCTCGATCATGTCCTTGCCGAAGATCACGCCGCGCAGCATCGCGCCGGTGGTGACGCCGGTGGCGGCGAACAGGCAATCGCCTTTCACCATGTCCTCGATCTCGTATTTCTTCCGCGCGTCCTTGATGCCCATCTTGCGGATACGTTCTTGCAGCGCTTCGGTGTCAATGATCAGCCGCGTCTGCATCTGACCGCCGATGCAGCGCAGCGCAGCCGCCGACAGAACGCCTTCCGGCGCGCCGCCGCTGCCGAGATAAATGTCGATGCCGGTCTTCGCCTCGGCGCAATGAATGACGCCGGCGACGTCGCCGTCGCTGATCAGACTGACCGCGGCGCCCAATTTGCGGATGGCGGCGATCTTGTCGGCATGGCGTGGACGGTCGAGCAGAATGGCGGTGATTTCCGACGGCTTGACGCCTTTGGCCTTGGCCAGACTGATGATGTTGTCCTCGGCCGAGGCATCGAGATCGACCGTGCCCTTCGGATAGCCCGGACCGATGGCGATCTTGTCCATATAGCAGTCCGGCGCATGCAGCAGCGTGCCGCCGTCGGCCATGGCGATGGTGGCGATCGAGCCCGGCATGTTCTTGGCGCAGAGCACCGTGCCTTCGAGCGGGTCGACGGCGATGTCGACCTTCGGGCCGTTTTTGTTGCCGACCTTTTCGCCGATGAACAGCATCGGCGCTTCGTCGATCTCGCCCTCACCGATCACCACCGTGCCGTCGATCGGCAGCTTGTTGAGTTCGCGCCGCATGGCGTCGACCGCGGCCTGATCGGAGGCCTTGTCCAGGCCGCGTCCGCGCAGGCGCGCAGCCGAAACCGCGGCGCGCTCGGTCACGCGCACGATTTCGAGGGTGAGAATGCGCTCCAGCAGCAATTCGGGCTGGACAGTGATCGAAGCCATCGTGGCGTTCCTCTTACAAATACTATCGCTGAAAAATCGGCGGCTAAAGCCGATCGCCTAGTTCTTCTCTATCCGGATCACCTGCGGACGGCCAGAGATGACCTTGTCCCGGCCCACAGCGGCAAGGGCTTTGCGCACGCCATCCTCGCTGGTCGCATAGGTAATCAATATGACCGGTACCGAACCCTTGGCGGTATCGGCGCTCGGCCCGTCCTTGGGGTGGCGTTGGACAATCGACTCCAGCGAGATTTCCTGTTCGGCCAGCCGTGTCGCAATGCTCGCCGCGGTGCCGGGCTTGTCGCGCGCCATCAGCCTTATGTAATAGCCGCCTTCGTGGCGCTGCATCGGCGCCTTGCGCACGCTGGAAAGGCTCGCCGTCGGCCGGCCGAATGGCGGCGTCATATGGCCGCGCGCGACATCGGCAATGTCTGACAAGACTGCCGAGGCGGTGGCGGCGCCGCCGGCGCCCGGGCCGATCAAGGTAATCGGATTGATGCCCTCGGCGTCGACGGTCACGGCATTGGTCACGCCCATCACCTGCGCAATCGACGAGTCCTTGCGCACCATGGTCGGATGCACGCGCTGCTCGATGCCTTGCGGCGTCTTGACCGCGACGCCGAGCAGTTTCACGCGATAACCAAGTTCGTCCGCCGCGGCGAGATCGGCCGCGGCGATCGACGAAATGCCTTCGACATAAATAGCGCTCTGATCGACCTTGGTGCCGAACGCAAGACTGGCGAGCAGCGAGAGTTTCTGCGCGGTGTCGTGGCCCTCGATGTCGAACGCCGGATTGGCTTCTGCGTAACCGAGCTGCTGCGCCTGCTTCAGGCATTCGGCGAAGGACAGCTTCTCTTGTTCCATCCTTGTGAGGATGTAATTGCAGGTGCCGTTGAGAATGCCGTAGATGCGGTTGATCGAATTGCCGGTGAGGCCTTCGCGCAATGTCTTGACGATCGGGATCGCCGCGCCGACCGCCGCTTCGTAATTGAGCGAGACGGCGCTCTTCTCGGCCAGTTGCGCCAGTTTGACGCCGTGCTTGGCGAGCAAGGCCTTGTTGGCGGTGACCACCGATTTGCCGGAGGCGAGCGCGAATTCGACGGCGGTTTTTGCCGGGTCGCCTGAGCCGCCCATCAGTTCGACGAACAGGTCGATGCCGGGGTCACCCGCCAGTTCGACGGGATCGGAGAACCATTTCATTTTCTTGAGATCGACGCCGCGGTTCTTTACCTTGGAGCGCGCGCAGACGGCGACGATCTCGATCGGCCGACCGCAGCGCGCTGTCAGTTGCGCGCGCTGCGCCGCGACCTGGGCGATCAAGGCGGCGCCGACAGTGCCTAGGCCGGCGACACCGACTCGGAGGGGCTTGGTCATTTGATGGGTCGCCTGATCTATCGTCGGGTCGCGAGCGGAACGACGTTGTGCAGTTGCTGCGGCGCCGTCTCGAGGAACTTCTTGATATTGCGGGCCGCCTGGCGGATGCGCTGCTCATTCTCCACCAGCGCGATACGCACGAAGCCCTCGCCCCGCTCGCCGAAGCCGGTACCGGGCGACACCGCCACTTCGGCCTTCTCGACCAAAAGCTTGGCGAACTCGACCGAACCCATCTCCTTGAACGGTGCGGGAATCGGCGACCAGGCGAACATCGACGCCGACGGCGGGGGTACGTCCCAGCCGGCGCGCGAAAAGCTTTCGACCATGACGTCGCGGCGCTTGGTGTAGATGGTGCGCATTTCGCGCACGCAATCGTCCGGACCGTTGAGCGCGGCGGCGGCCGCGACCTGCACCGGGGTGAACGCGCCATAATCCAGATACGATTTCACCCGGCCCAAGGCCGCGATCAGCCGCTCATTCCCCACGGCAAAGCCAATGCGCCAGCCGGCCATCGAGAACGTCTTCGACATCGAGGTAAATTCGACGGTGACATCGTTCGCGCCCGGTACCTGCAATACAGAGGGCGGCGCCACGCCGTCGAAGAACACTTCGGCGTAAGCCAGATCGGACAGGATGAAGATCTCGTGCTTCTTCGCAAACGCCACGAGATCCTTGTAGAAATCCAGATCGGCGACGAAGGCGGTCGGGTTTGACGGATAGCAGACGACGATGGCGATCGGCTTCGGGATTGAATGCTTGATGGCTCGCTCAACGTGGGCGAAGAAATCAGGCGTTGGATCCGATGGGACAGATCGGATAACGCCGCCCGCCATCAGGAAACCGAAGGCGTGAATCGGATAGCTCGGATCGGGCACGATAACGACATCGCCCGGCGCGGTGATGGCCTGCGCCATGTTGGCGAAGCCTTCCTTGGAGCCAAGGGTCGCGATCACCTGCGTGTCGGGATTGAGCTTCACGCCGAAGCGCCGCTCGTAATAGGCGGCCTGGGCGCGGCGCAGACCGGGAATGCCGCGCGAGGCGGAATAACGGTCGGTGCGCGGCTTGCCCAACGTCTCCTTGAGCTTGTCGAGGACGTGCTGCGGCGCCGGCAAATCGGGGTTGCCCATACCGAGATCGACGATGTCTGCCCCCGCGGCGCGAGCTTTGGCCTTGGCCTTGTTCACTTCCTCGAACACGTAAGGCGGCAAGCGGCGGATGCGGTAAAATTCTTCCATCGGTCAGACCTTTAAGTCGCTTTTCTGCTGCCTGGCGCCGTCGAGCGTGAAGCGCTGGCTGCCCTTTCCAGCCGGCAGGCGTTACCCCGGCTGGCTTTTATCACGGGTTGGCTGTTGCACCAGAGGTCTGGTCGCTTTTGGCGGTGGCAGGCTTCTTTTTTGCCCCAGCTGACGAAGGCGCCGCCGACGTGGGGGCCGTGCCATAAAGCACCTCCTGGCGGTCACGGGCGGATCGCAGTTCCTTTTCCATCCTGGCCTGCTCGGTATCGCTCATCGGCGTATCCGCGCGGGCGGGCGGCATATCGTGGACGGCCGGGTATTGATACGCGACCGCGGGCTTTGCCGGCAGGTCGGTCGGTTCGCCCCCCATCGACGCTGGCAGTTGGTCGAGCGTGGCGCCGGCGCCACAACCGCCGAGCCCGGCAGCCAGGCCCAAAGCAAGACCCATGGCGAGACGGTATGCAAACCAAACCGGAACAAGTGCCGTGCGCGCCATGCTCTCAAGCGATCCCGCAAATGAAGGAAAATCGATGCAGACTCAATGAATTATAGCATAAATTGGGTAACCGGCTATTATGGCGGCAGCAAGGACCGGCGGTAATTTGGGCAGGCTTGCACCAAAACGCGCCTTGCGATCCGGACCGGTCCGGGTCACTTCTGAGCCGGGGGTCGGCGTCGACGTATGGAAAAAACCAATACCGAATTGAAGGCCGATTCCAAGGCCTCGCTCACGGCGGCACCCGGCAACACTCCGGCGCCGGCCGGCGAACCTGCCAAAGCCAGCGGCGTCGATGTTGAACTGTTCGCCCGCAATCTGGCGCGCATGATCGAGGAAGGTGGCAAGGCAATCGCCGCCTACATGAAGCCGCGCGAACAGGGCAAACTCAAAGACGAGATGTCGGAAGACGTCACCGAAGTGGTCAAGACCGTTGGCCAGGTCGCCGAATATTGGCTTTCCGATCCGAAGCGTTCGTTCGAATTGCAAACCAGCCTGGGCCGCGCCTATCTCGATTTATGGGCCTCGACGGTCAAGCGCATGGCGGGCGAACCGGCAGAGCCCGCGGTGAAAGCCGATCCGCGCGACAAGCGCTTCGCCGATCCGGAATGGTCGCAGAACCAGTTTTTTGACTTTCTCAAACAGGCCTATCTGCTCACAACCCATTGGGGCGAAAAGCTAGTCAAGGACGCCGACGGCGTCGATGAACATACACGCCAGAAGGCGGAGTTTTACGTCCGCCAGATCGCCAACGCGATTTCGCCGTCGAATTTCGTTTTGACCAATCCCGAATTGCTGCGCGAGACCATGTCATCGAACGCCGAGAACCTCGTGCGCGGCATGCACATGCTGAGCGAAGATATCGAGGCCGGCCACGGCAATCTCAAAATCCGCCAGTCCGATCCCGGCAATTTCGCCGTCGGCCGTAATCTGGCGCTGACGCCGGGCAAGGTCATCTTCCAGAACGACCTGATGCAGTTGATCCAGTACGAGGCAACCACCAAGGACGTTCTCAAGGTGCCGCTGCTGATCGTGCCGCCGTGGATCAACAAATTCTACATTCTCGACCTGACGCCGGAGAAGTCGTTCATCAAGTGGTGTGTCGATCAGGGCATGACGGTATTCGTTATCTCCTGGGTCAATCCGGATATTCATCTCGCTGCGAAAAGCTTCGAGCAGTACATGAACGAGGGCCCGATTGCGGCCATGGACGCGATCGAGCAGATCACCGGCGAAAAGAAGGTTCACACCATCGGCTATTGCGTCGGCGGCACATTGCTGTCGATCGCGCTGGCCTATCTCGCCGCCAAGAGAAAAAACCGCGCGGTCTCGGCCACCATGTTCGCAGCCCAGGTCGACTTCACATATTCAGGCGACCTGAAAGTATTCGTCGACGAGGAGCGCATTCAGCAACTCGAAGCGCATATGAAGGAACAGGGCTATCTCGAAGCCTCTCGCATGGCCAACACTTTCAATATGCTACGCTCAAACGACCTTATCTGGCCTTACGTGGTCAACAATTATCTGCGCGGCAAGAAGCCCTACCCGTTCGACATTCTCTATTGGAATTCCGACGCCACCCGCATGCCGGCGGCCAATCATTCGTTCTATCTGCGCAACTGCTATCTCAACAATCGCCTGACCAAAGGCGAAATGGAGATCGGCGGCATCAAGCTCAATCTGAAAAAAGTGAAAGTCCCGATCTACAATCTCGCCACCCGCGAAGATCATATTGCACCGGCGAAATCGGTGCTGCATGGGTCGCAATTTTTCGGCGGGCAGGTGAAATATGTGCTGGCCGGCTCCGGCCATATCGCCGGAGTCGTCAATCCGCCAACGAAACCGAAATATCAATATTGGACCGGCGATGTGCCAACCGGCTCCGATGTCGATGTCTGGTTGAAGACCGCGACCGAACATCCAGGCTCCTGGTGGCCGGACTGGCTCGACTGGATCAAGTGCCTGAACGCCAAGACCGTGCCGGCGCGTGCGATCGGCGGCGGCAAATTGACACCCATCGAAGACGCGCCGGGCTCGTTCGTCAAGGCGAAGGACTGAGACAAAAAAGGCCGGAGCGCTCCGGCCTCTTTCACGTCAGGACGCCAGCCGGATCGGCACCTTCAGATAGTGCACCCCGTCCACCTCGGCCGGCGGGAATTTGCCGGCGCGGATGTTCACCTGGATCGACGGCAGCAACAGCAGTGGCGCGGCCAGGGTCGCATCGCGCTTCTCGCGCATGGCGACGAAGTCGTCCTCGCTCACGCCCTCGTGCACATGCACGTTGCGTGCCCGCTCCTCGCCGACCGTAGTTTCCCAGGCATACGCGTCGCGGCCCGGCGCCTTGTAGTCGTGACACATGAACAGCCGCGTTTCGGCCGGCAGCGACAGAATGCGCTGGATCGACCGATAGAGCGCGCGGGCGTCGCCGCCGGGAAAGTCGGCGCGCGCAGTGCCGTAGTCCGGCATGAACATCGTGTCGCCGACGAATACCGCGTCACCTATCCTGTACGATACGCAGGCCGGCGTATGACCGGGCGTGTGGACGACCTCGCCGTCGAGCGTGCCGACCTTGAAGCGCTCGCCGTCCTTGAACAGATGATCGAACTCGGAACCATCGCCCGACACGTCGACTGCATTGAAGACCGGCCGGAAGATGCGCTGCACGTCGCGGATATGTTCGCCGATCGACACCTTGGCGCCGGTCTTCAGCTTGATATAGGGCGCGCCCGACATATGATCGGCATGCGCATGCGTCTCCAGCACCTGCGTAATCTTGACGCCAAGCTTGCTGGCCTGCGCGAGAATGGCATCGGCCGAGGTCATCGACGCCTTGCCGCTGCGGAAGTCGTAGTCGAGCACGGGATCGATCACCGCGCCTTCCATGCTCGCCGGATCCCACACCAGATAGCTGACGGTATTGGTCGGCTCGTCGAAAAACGCCTGTATTTGCGGGTTGGAGGGGCTGGTCATGACTTTCTCCGTGGTGGCACCGTCGTTTGAGCTTGACTTATATATTAGCCTTCACTAATTTAGCAACATCTAATTATTGGAGCGTCCGATGACCGCCAAAACGATCCGCCGCGAAGCTGTCGCCGCCGACAAAGGAATGGCCGAGCTTGAGCGCAAGGCCGGCGAGGCGGCCGGACTTCTGAAGCTGCTCGCCAACGAGAACCGGCTGCTGATCCTTTGCCGGCTGGCGATGGCCGGAGAAATGTCGGTTACGTCACTCGTCGAAGCCGGCGATTTGAGCCAGTCGGCGCTATCGCAACATCTCGGCAAGATGCGTGACGACGGCCTCGTCGCCACGCGGCGCGACGCGCAGACCATTTACTACCGCATCGCCGACAAGAACGCGGCGCGCCTGCTGGCGCTGCTCAAAGACATCTACTGCCACTGATCCAAAACAAAAAAGAAAGAAAAAACATGTCCAATTTGAAAACCATTTCACCGGCGCGCGCCGCCGAACTCATCCGCGCCGGTGCCGTGCTCGTCGATATCCGCGAAGCCGACGAACATGCGCGCGAACGCATTCCCGGCGCACGTCATCATGCCCTCAGCCGAATCGACGCCGACAACCCGGCGCGCCCCGGCGACGACGTGTTGATTTTCCACTGCCGTTCCGGCGCGCGCACCAAAGGCAACGCCGCCAGACTGGCGAGCGCCGCGCCGCAAACCTGCGAAACTTTCATCCTCGAAGGCGGTCTCGATGCCTGGAAAAAAGCCGGCCTGCCGGTCGCGCTCGACCGCAAACAGCCGATCGACATCATGAGGCAGGTTCAGATCGGCGCCGGCGGTCTGGTGCTGATCGGCGTCGCGCTGGGCGCACTGGCCTCGCCCGGCTTCTACGCTCTGTCCGGCTTCGTCGGCGCCGGTCTGCTGTTCGCGGGCGTCACCGGCTTCTGCGGCATGGCGCGCGTTCTCGGCGCGATGCCCTGGAATAGGCGTGCGCAAACCGTCGCGGCACCGGCCGCCGTCAAATGAGTACGCTGCAAGCGTTGCTGTCGATCGGCTCGGGAAGCCTCGTCGGCTTCACGCTCGGCCTGGTCGGTGGCGGCGGCTCGATTTTGGCGGTGCCGTTGCTGGTCTATGTCGTCGGCGTGTCCTCACCGCATGTCGCCATCGGCACCAGCGCCATCGCGGTTGCGGCGAGTGCTGCGCTTAATCTCGCCGGCCATGCACGCGCTCAAACAGTCAAATGGCCTTGCGCGCTGGTGTTCGCTTTATCAGGCATTGCCGGCGCTGCGGGCGGCGCACAGCTTGGCAAAATGGTCGACGGCGCCCGTCTGCTGACTTTCTTCGGAATCCTCATGATCGTCATCGGTTTAGTCATGCTGCGGCCGCGCAAGTCCGGCGGCGATCCCGATGTCGCGCTGACACGCGCTACCATGCCGACCTTATTGCCGCTTCTGGTTGGCACGGGTCTTCTGGTCGGCGCACTGTCGGGCTTTTTCGGCATCGGCGGCGGGTTTCTGATCGTGCCCGGCTTGATCGGCGCCACCGCCATGCCGCTGATCAACGCAATCGGCTCGTCGCTGGTCTCGGTCACCGCGTTCGGGCTGACCACCGCGGCAAGCTATGCTTGGTCCGGTTTGGTCGATTGGCCGCTCGCCGGACTGTTCGTGATCGGCGGGGCGCTCGGCGGCCTGTTCGGCACAAGGCTCGCGCGTCACCTCGCCGGCCACAAGAACGCGCTGACGCGCACATTTTCCGGCATTGTCATCGCGGTCGGAGTTTACGTTGTCGTTCGTTCAGCTGGGCTCTAGTTCCCAGAAGTCGATCGCCGGATCGGCCGGGACTTCCTTCTTGTAATGCAGCGACGCATATTTTCCCGCGTGATAAACCAAGGGTGCCCGGCCGAATTCACGCAGCCCGATCACTCGGCCGATAAACAACGTGTGGTCGCCGCAGTCATGGTGCGTGTCAATTTCGGCGGCGAGCGAAGCGCTCACGCCCGCCAGGACCGGAATGCCCTCGATATGTTCGAAAGTCACATCGGGTTCGGTCGCGCCTTGTCGGGCGAAATGTTGACTGACGCCTTCCTGATCGCGCGCCAGCATGCTGACGCCGAAATGGCCGGCCTTCTCTAGAAGCTCGTGCATGCGGGCCTTTTTGGCCACCGAAATGATGCACAGCGGCGGCGCCAGCGAGCCAGACATGAAGGCGTTGGCGGTCATGCCGCGGACGGCGTCGTCTGCTTCGGCAGTAATGACGGTAACGCCGGTGGCGAAGGAACCCATGACGCGCCGGAACAAGGCGGGGTCGATCGCCAGCGAATTGCTCGGCGCCTCTGCGTCAGTCGCGCTCATCGGTTCGAATCCACTGGGTACGAGGGCGTTGATGGCCCCTTTTACGGCCCTGGCCTAAGCGGCACAACCGGCTTCCCGGCCCTTTGACCACAGCCGCAATAGCCCCGCGCGCCGGGATCGGTTAGTCTCAACTCGAAAACGTCACCGATAGGCAATGGGTTTTAAGGGAGACGACGATGACGCGCGAAATTTTGTGGCTGACGCTGACGGTGATCCTGACCGGGGTCTTGTGGATTCCCTATATACTGGACCGCATCATGGTACGCGGCGTGATGGGCGCCATGGCCAATCCGTCGCGCAACGACAAGCCGCAAAGCGCCTGGGCGCAGCGGCTTTATTTCGCGCACTCAAACGCGGTCGAGAACCTGGTGGTGTTCGCGGCGCTGGTGCTGATCCTCGACACACAGGGCCATTCGACCATGAGCACGGCGATCGCCTGCGCGGTCTATTTCTGGGCGCGACTGGCCCATGTCATCGTCTATGTCCTCGGCGTGCCGGTGCTGCGGACGCTGGCCTTCGCGGTCGGCTTTCTGGCGCAGGTGGCTTTGGCGCTGGCGGTGTTCGGGAAACTCTAGTGTAACGGCGACGCCCGCTCGGCAATCGCGCACAGGTCGCAACCGCGCGGCAGCGTGCCGAAAGCTCCGCCATTCTCGCCCGTCAGCCGCGACGCACAGAAGGCGTCGGCGACCGCGGGCGGCGCATGCTTGATGAGAAGCGCGGCCTGCAAGCCGAGCACCAGATCGCGCACCAGCACGCGCGCCTGGCTTTCGTCATTGCGGTCGGCGGCGCTGAACCGGCTTTCGAGCTTTCCGGCGAAGGCCTTCAGGCGCGGCTCGCCGGCAGCCTCGAGTTCCTGATGCAAGACCGCCGTCGCGTTGGCGGTGCGGCCGATCGCGCGCAGCACGTCGAGGCACATCACATTGCCGGAGCCTTCCCAAATCGAATTGACCGGCGCTTCGCGGTATAGCCGCGGCATGATGCTTTCCTCGATGTAGCCGGAGCCGCCGAGCACTTCCATGGCTTCCAACGTCACCATTGGTGTGCGTTTGCAGATCCAGAACTTCGCCGCCGGCGTCACCACGCGCTTAAAGACGGTCGCGATCTCGTCATTCTCGTCATAGGCCCGCGCCAACCGCATTGTCAGCGCCGTCGCCGCTTCCGACTCCAGCGCCAGATCGGCCAGCACGTTGCTCATCAGCGGCTGGTCAATCAGCTTCTTCTGAAACACGGTGCGGTGGCGCGCGTGGTGCGTCGCCTGCGCCACGGCCTGCCGCATCAGCGACGACGACCCGATGCAGCAATCGAGCCGCGTATAGCCGGCCATTTCGATGATGGTCGGAATGCCGCGCCCCTCCTCGCCGATCAGTTGCGCGTAAGCGCCGACGAATTCGACTTCGCTCGACGCATTCGACTTGTTGCCGAGCTTGTCCTTGAGCCGGACGATGTGGATGGCATTATGCTCGCCATCAGGCGTCCAGCGCGGCAGCAGGAAACAGCTCAGCCCCTTGGCCGTTTGCGCCAGCACCAGAAAAGCATCGCACATCGGCGCCGACATGAACCATTTGTGGCCGTGCAGGCGGAACGAGCCATCGCCGGCCGGTTCGGCGCGCGTCGTGTTGGTGCGCAGGTCGGAGCCACCCTGGTTCTCGGTCATACCCATACCGAGAAGCGCAGCCGATTTCTCGCCGACCGGCGCAAAGCGCTTGTCGTAATCACGGCCATAAATCTTCGGGAGCCATTGCGCGGCGACCTCCGGCGTGTGGCGCAAGGTCGGCACCGCGCCATAGGTCATGGCGACCGGACAATAAACGCCGCTTTCGATCTGGTTGAGCATGTAGGTGCCGGCGGCGCGCGCAACATGCCCACCGGCTTGCGGATGCGCCCAAGGGCTGGAATGAAGGCCAGCACGCAGCGCGATTGCCATCAACTCATGCCAGGCGGGGTGAAACTCGACTTCGTCCAGTCGATGGCCGTAGCGGTCGAGCGTGCGCAGAACCGGCGGGTTCCTGTTGGCATCGAAGCCGAGCTTGACGGTCTCCGGTCTGCCCAGCGTGACGCCGAGCGCGTTGAGCCCAGCTTCGGCCCATTCGGCATTTTCGCGCCGCACCGCCTCGCGCAGCACGGCGTCGCTGGCGAACAGGTTATAGGGCTCAAGCGGCGGCGGCTGGTTTACGACCTCGAACATGAAGGTCTCCCGGCAAGGACCGGGAGACCTTAGTCCATTGGACGATTCTAGGGAAACAGCGCGACCTGATCGATGCCCATCGGTTCCGGGTAGCCCATGATCAGGTTCATGTTCTGGATCGCCTGTCCGGAGGCGCCCTTGACCAGATTATCCAGCGCCGAGACGATGATGGCCCGGCCCTCGATGCGGTCGGCGACGACGCCGATCATGGTCATGTTGGAGCCGCGCACATGCCGCGTGTGCGGCGTCTCGCCGAACGGCAGCACATGCACGAAAGGCTCCTTGGCGTAGAACTTTAAGAGTATCTCGTGAAGGTCTTGCGGCGTCCGGCCGCGTTTGCCCCGCACATAGATGGTCGAGAGAATGCCCCGGTTCATCGGCACCAGATGCGGCGTGAAGGTCACCGTCACTTCGCGCCCGGCAGCCAGCGAGAACTCCTGGTCAAGTTCGGCCATGTGCCGGTGCTTGCCGACGCCATAGGCGTTGAAGCCCTCCGACACTTCCGAGAACAGCATGGCCTCTTTCGCCGCCCGGCCCGCGCCGGTCATGCCCGACTTGGCGTCGATGACGATCTCGTCGAGGTCGATGGCTTTCGCCTTGATCAACGGCGTCAGCGGCAGTTGCGCGCAACTGGTGTAGCAGCCCGGATTGGCGACCAGCCGCGCCTGCTTGATCTCGCGCCGATGGATTTCGCACAGGCCATAGACCGCTTCCTTTTGCAGGTCGGGCGCATGATGTTCGTGGCCGTACCACTTGGCGTAAGCGGCAGTATCCGCCAGCCGGAAATCGGCCGACAGATCAACCACTTTGGTCGCCGGCGCGGAGGCAAGCAGATCTTTCAGCACCTTTTGCGTCGTCGCATGCGGCAGCGCGCAGAACACCACGTCGAGCGCCATTGCCTTCCAGTCAAGACCGTCCAAAGCGACCAAGGTTGGCAATTCATAGGGCGAGAACTGCGGAAACACCTCGCGCATGGCCTTGCCGGCGCTGCGTTCGGCGGTCAACAGCGCGATCTCGGCGCGCGGGTGACGCAACAGCATCCGCACCAGTTCGGAGCCGGTATAGCCGGAGGCGCCGAGCACGCCGATTTTTGCCTTGGTAGCCATGGCCTTAGGGTCCTTCGGTTCAAGCGCCCGTGTCATCGCCACAGGGCGCCGATGCTCCGCACGCGGAGCGGTTCATTCATTCGGATTAAGGCAACGGTCGGGAGGATCAAGGTGCCGCGGCCAAATTCCGGCGGCACAGGGGACGTTTTACACGCGAAAGCGCGCCCGTGCCGTGTCGATACGGCGGCGGCGGCGCGGCGCGGGTGCAAAAAACATCGTCATAATGGCGCGATATAGTCTTGGCCGCCGGCAGGGTCAAGGCGGACAGCCATGGCTGGCACCAATGCAAAAAGGCCGCCGAAAACCGGCGGCCTTCGCGTGACGCAGGCTTATGCCCGCTTAGCCATTCGAGTCCCAGGCGACCGGAACCAGCCGATAGCCTTTGCCGTCCTTTTCGACGTAACCGACGCACGGATACGGGAAATGATAGCCGGCAACGACCATCTTTTCCGTCGCCGCCATGTCGTAGATGCGGTGCCGTGTTTTCACGGCGGTGTCGGGATCGTTGTCGAACAGCACCTGCCAATCCGGATTGCGCAGGAACATCGACGGGATATTGGTGACGTCCGATTGTACCAGAATCTTCTTGGCGCCCGAGACCACCGCGAACGACATATGACCGGGCGTGTGGCCCGGCGATGCGATCGAGGTGATGCCCGGGGCAACTTCCTTGTCGGCGTCATAGGGCGTGACCTTCAGGCCCTCCATCATCTTTTTTGCCGCGGCGAACTGGCCTTTGTTGAAGCCATTGGCCTTGCTCGCATTCGATTCATCGCCCCAGAACGCGATCTCCGCCGCCGGCGCTTTGATCTCGGCGTTCGGAAACGCCGCGCTGCCATCGGCATTCTTCAAGCCGCCAATGTGATCGCCGTGGAAATGCGAAATGACCACGATGTCGATCTGCTTGGGGTCGATGCCGGCGGATTCCATATTGCCGCGCGCCTGCCCGACCGCGCCTTTGCTCGCCGCGAAGGCGCCAAGCCCGTTGCCGGTATCGATGGCCACCAGCTTGGAGCCGGTGTTGACGATCATCGGCGAGAACGGAATCGTCACCTTGCCCTCGGGAAGATAGGCGGCGGTGGCCGCTTTGATCGCCTCGTCCTTGCTGACATTGACCACGAACTGGTCCGGCATCGGGAAAGTGCGCGCGCCGTCCATCAACTGGATGATCTCGTAGTCGCCGACCTTGTAGCGATAGACCCCGGTGCCTTTGCCGCCAACCGGCGCGGCCGCCAGACTATTGCGGATACCGAATGGCGCATACGTGGCCGCCGCGGCAGTTGCGGCCCCGACAAGCGCAGCGCGACGAGTGATCTCCATCGTATCCTCCCGGTTTATGTTAAGCGCTGACGCGCCCTGTTGGCTTTGGCCTCAGGATGATCAACACCCCCTGTCCGGCCATATTCCGGCAACGATCGGAATCGTGAAAATTGAAAGATTTAAGCGTACCCCGTCGCGCGACAATCGTTTGCCACCGAATTATCCGGCCAATGGGCGTAAGCGTCAATCATTCGGCCGCAAACCCATTGCGCCGTCTGCGGCCAAAATTCGGAGTAAAAATTGTTGCAGCGCACCGAACCGTATCGCGTCAACCCGGATAGCGGGCCACGCGCACAAACACTGACACCGGAAAATTATTCCACCGCACAATTGTTTTGAGGTGTGTTGCGGCGGCCTGCCGGATCGTTAAGCTTGCATGGTCGGCGACGCCAGCCAGCTCGGTTGGAATAAAAATGATGCCGGCAATAATCCCACGGGAGGGAAACGAGATGCGTCGTATTACAATGATAGCGGGCGCCCTGTGCGTCGCGCTGATGACCGGCACCGCGGCTTTCGCCCAGGTGCCACCTGATCCGGCCAATCCGAATGAAGCGATTCCGGACGCCGCGACCGCGCCGCCTTACGGCGAGCCGATCAACACCGAGAACGCCAAGAAAGTCGCAGCCGCTGCCTTGGCGGAAGCGACCAAACGCAACTGGCAGGTCTTCTGCGTCGCGGTCGTCAATCCGGCCGGCGAACTGGTTTACTTCGAGAAGCAGGACAACTGCCAGAACGCCTCGATCACGATTTCGCAACACAAGGCCCGCACCGCGGCGCGCTATCGCCGTCCGACGGTCGTGTTCGAACGCTTGCTCGGCAAAGGCCCCTTCTTCGCGTATCTGCCGACACTGGATGACGTGATCGCTTCGCGCGGCGGCAACCCGATCGTTGTCGGCGGCAAGCTGATCGGCGCCATTGGCGTCAGCGGCGGCAGCGGCTCGCAGGACGACGCCGTCTCGCTCGCCGGACAAGCTGCTCTCAAGTAGTCCCATTACGATTTCTGAACTCCGCCGGGACAAAATCCCGGCGGTTTTTTTGTTCGCCGCGCGTCAAGACCAGAAATATTTAAAGACCGTCGAGATGCCATCGCCGAGCGTCAACAATACCGCCGCCCAGACGAAGGCCGACAGAAAATTGGCGAACTGAAATCGCCAGAACGGCATTTCAAATATACCGGCGATCAGCGGCACTGAAGCGCGCAGCGGCCCGAAGAACCGGCCGATGAAAATGCCGGGCACGCCCCAGGTCTTCATGAAGCGTTCGCCGCGCGGGATTAGGTCCGGATGTCTGGACAGCGGCCAGATGTGCTGGACACGGTATTCGAGCTTCAGACCGATCCAGTAGGACAGCCAGTCGCCAAGCGCCGCGCCGAGCGATCCGGCGATCCAGACCGGCCAGAATTCGATACCGCTCGAACCGATCAAGGCGCCGAGCGCAACCAGCGCGCCCCAGGCCGGAATCAACAGCGAGATGAAGGCGAGCGACTCGCCGAACGCCAGGGCAAACACGATGGGCGGGGCCCACGCCGCATTGGCGCGCGCAAAGGCGACGACCGGATCGAGATAGGCGTCAAAGTCAAAATTCGCGAAGAAGTCCATGTTGAGAGCCGTCCCGCTGATTGACGCGCCATTGACCCTCTAGCCGGGCCGCCTTCCCAGCACCAGCGCACCGGGAAAGGCTCTGTCTCCGGCTTCCGCCGTCCAAAAGACCCAGGGTCACCGTTTCCACACGATCATGGCATAGTCGATGGCAATCGATTCGCCGAAAGCCTATCTACCGGGCTCGGCTTCCCCGTTTCCGCACAGTGACCTGACATCCATGGCTAAATCCGCGACTAAAAAGAAGACCAAGCAGGCCGAACCGGACCTGTTTGCGACCGCCTCGAAATCGGCCGCCCGCCCGGCGCCGAAAGCAGCGGCGCGAGCCAAGGCCCCAAGCCGCGGCGCGAGCGCCGAGTCTGGATATACCGCCAAGGATATCGAGGTCCTCGAGGGCCTGGAGCCGGTGCGCCGCCGCCCCGGCATGTATATCGGCGGCACCGACGAGAAGGCGCTGCATCACCTGTTCGCCGAAGTCATCGACAACTCGATGGACGAGGCGCTGGCCGGTCATGCCAGCTGGATCGAAGTCGATATGGAAGCCAATGGCTTCATTTCGATCACCGATAACGGCCGCGGCATCCCGGTAGACCCGCATCCGAAATTCAAGAACAAGTCGGCGCTCGAAGTCATCATGTGCACGCTGCACGCCGGCGGCAAATTCGACTCCAAGGTCTATGAGACCTCGGGCGGTCTGCATGGCGTCGGCGTCTCGGTCGCCAATGCGCTGTCCGAGCGCATGGAAGTCGAAGTCGCGCGCGAGCAGCAGCTTTATAAAATGGTGTTCGAGCGCGGCAAGCCGAAGGGCAAACTGGAAAAGCTCGGCCGCGTACCTAACCGGCGCGGCACCAAGATCCGGTTCAAGCCGGATGCGCAGATATTCGGCGCCAAGGCCGCCTTCGATCCGGCGCGCGTGTTCAAGATGGCGCGCTCGAAAGCCTATCTCTATGGCGGCGTCGAAATCCGCTGGAATTGCGAACCGAAGATGGTCGAGGGCACCGACGTGCCGCCGAAGGCCGTCTTTCATTTCGCCGACGGACTGAAGGATTATCTCGCCTCCAATCTCGAAGGCGCCACCCTCGTCCATCCGGACATCTTCACCGGCGCGTCCGGCAAGACCGGCAAGCACGGCGCCGTCGAATGGGCGATCGCCTGGACGGCGGACGCTGACGGCTTCCTGCAATCCTATTGCAACACCATCCCGACGCATGATGGCGGCACGCATGAATCCGGTTTGCGCACCGCGCTGCTGCGCGGCCTGAAGGATCACGCCGAGCGCGCCAATCTTGCCAAACGCGCCGCGGCGATCACCAGCGAAGACGTCATGGTCGGCTCCGGCTGCATGCTGTCGGTCTATATCCGCGAGCCGGAATTCCAGGGCCAGACCAAGGACCGCCTCGCCACCGCGGCGGCGCAGAAGATCGTCGAACAGGCGATCAAGGATCCGTTCGACCACTGGCTGTCGGGCAATCCGACGCAGGCCAACCGGCTGTTGGAATTCGTCATCGACCGCGCCGAGGACCGGCTGCGCCGCCGCGCGGAAAAGGACGTCGCCCGCAAGTCGGCGGTGCGCAAGTTGCGCCTGCCCGGCAAGCTCGCCGACTGCTCGAATTCCGGTTCGCTCGGCTCGGAAATCTTCATCGTCGAAGGCGACTCGGCCGGCGGCTCGGCCAAGCAGGCGCGCGATCGCCGCACCCAGGCCGTGCTGCCGCTGCGCGGCAAGATCTTGAACGTCGCCTCCGCCACCAAGGACAAGCTGGCGGGAAACCAGCAACTGGCCGATCTGGTCCAGGCGCTCGGCTGCGGCACCGGCGCGCATTATCGGGATACGGACTTGCGCTACGAGAAGGTCATCATCATGACCGACGCCGATGTGGACGGTGCGCACATCGCTTCGCTTCTCATCACGTTCTTTTACCGACAGATGCCGAAGCTGATCGACGACGGCAGGCTGTTTCTCGCGGTGCCGCCGCTATTCAGGCTGCAGCACGGCGGCAAGATCGCCTATGCGCGTAACGATGAACACAAGGCGCAACTGCTCAAGTCCGACTTCAACGCCAACGCCAAGGTCGAAGTCTCGCGCTTCAAAGGCCTCGGCGAGATGATGGCGGCGCAGTTGAAGGAAACCACCATGGACCCGTCCAAGCGCACGTTGCTTAAAGTGACCTTGGCGGATTCCGACATCAAGGCGACGGCCAGTTCGGTCGAGCGGCTGATGGGCAACAAGGCCGAGGCGCGCTTCGAATTCATCCAGGAAAACGCCGAATTCGCCAAGGATGAATTGCTCGACGTTTAGCGCTTAACGTCAGCCAGCCGTATTAATCGCACTTCTTCAAAAGTGGCGTCCTGCTGCCATTGGCGAGCGCGACGCCGCGCTGCACGCGCACCGGCCCGTTATCGACACGATTGAACATCGTGCGCCGCGTGCCCTTGCCGACGATCAGCTCCATCGTCTGGTATTGTTCGGCCTGCGTGCCGGGCACAAAGACCACTTTCAATTCCAGCCGGTCGGCGGCGACGCGCCGCGCCGCGCGCACGCTGTAAAGGTTGTTCGTATATTTGAGGCCGACATCGTGCGCCTCGATCACCATGCCGCCCGGTTCCTGGCTGACCCTGACGTGCGGGTTGGTGGGCGCCGCCGGCCGGCTGCAGTCGGCGGCGAAAGTCCCGAACAATTCGTGGCTCTGCAACAGCTCCACGACCGCCGGGTCCGTTGCCTCGACATCTTTGTCAGGTGGCGCGAGGACGGAATTGGCCGCCGCATCGCCTGTTGCATCGGTGGCAGGGGCGGTAGCGGCGGCGGCGGGCGTGGCGAACATCAACATCATCAAGCCGAAAACCGCCGCACTTCGCATAATTTCGCAACCCCAACGACTCGTGAGAGCACTGTCAGGATTGAGAATAGCAGCCGGCATCGCCACCGCAATCGGCAACGCCGGCTTTGTCGGTCTATTGTCGCCGATTTTCGCGCATGTCCGACATGCGCGGCTATTGGAAAGTCAGCTTCGCCGCCTGGACCACATCTGAGAACGTCTTGATGTCGGCGTCGATGTATTTGCCGAACTCCGCGCCGGTCGGCCCGCCCGGCTTCACCGCCATCTTGGCAAGCGACTCGCGCACGCCGGCGTCGGCCAAGGCCTTGGCGAGTTCCGCGGTCAGCTTGGCGACGATCGCGTCCGGCGTACCTGTTGGCACGAAGAAGCCGCTCCACAGCTGTGTGTTGACCTCCGGAAACCCGGCTTCGGCCATGCTTGGCACATTGGGAAGTTCCGGCGAACGTTCCGACCCAGTCACGGCCAGAGCGCGGGTCTTGCCACCTGTCACCAGCGGAATGGCCGGCGGTCCATCGGAGATCGTGAACAAGGTCTGTCCGGCCAGGACACTGAGGTTCGACTCATTGCTGCTCTTGTAGGGGATCGCCACTCCCGGCATGCCGGTTTTGAGCTTCAACAGTTCGCTGGCGATGGTGAAGGCCGGCGACGACGTTCCGTAGTTCGATTTGTCGGGATTGGCCTTCGCCCACGCCACCAGTTCTGCCACGTTCTTGGCGGGATGATCCAACGGCACCACCAGCACCAGCGGAAACGACGCGATCATGTTGAGCGGAATAAAGCTCTTGGTCGGGTGATAGCCGAGATTGGGATAGATCGCGGCGGCGATCGACATCTGTCCCGTGGCGCCGACCAGCACCGTGTAGCCGTCGGCCGGTTGCTTGGCGACAAATTCGGACGAAAGGCGGCCGCCGGCACCGACCTTGTTTTCGATGATCGCGTTCCAGCCGGTGTTCTGCTGGAATTTTTGCACCACCAGGCGGGCAAATAGATCGTTGCCGCCACCGGCGGCAAAACCGACGACGAAATGGATGACGCGGTTGGGATAGTCGCTCTGTGCCTTCGCCAGCCCGGCGCCTAGAAGCAGAGTCGCGGCGAGCCCGCAGGCGAACTTTTTCAATGTCGTTTTCATGGTTTCCCCCGTCTGGCCGCCGTGCGTTTCCACCGGCATTTTTAAAACCGTACACCGGCAGCGCTGAATCGGAAATGCCAATATTTCAGCTTCAGGCCCGCGGGATTCGCCGCCCGCGATCATTCGCCGACAACCGGGGCGTGAACGCCGTCCGCCGGCCCAGCGTTTTCGCCCCGTCAATCGATGGGCAGCCCGACATATTGCTCGGCCAGCGATGTCATCGCCGCTTCGGAGCCGGTGATATAGCGCAGATCGGAAATCTGCCGGCGGCGGTCGAATGGCGTCTCGTCAGGGAAACGATGCATGATCTGGGTCATCCACCAGGAAAAGCGCTGCGCATTCCAGACCCGTTTCAGGCAAGCCTTGGAATAGCCCTCGAGCAGGTCAGTGCGTTGCTTCTTGTAGAAATCGTCAAGCGCGCGCGACAACACCACCACGTCGGCGAAAGCGAGGTTCATGCCTTTGGCGCCGGTCGGCGGCACGATATGCGCGCTGTCGCCGGCGAGAAACAACCGGCCATATTGCATCGGCTCGACGACGAACGAACGCATCGCCGTCACGCCTTTTTGCAGAATTTTTCCTTCCTGCAATTTGCGCGCGCCGCCGAGACGCTTGTGCAAATTTTCCCAGATGCGGGCGTCGGGCCAGGCATCGACGTGTTCATCGTGATCGCACTGCAGATAGAGCCGCGCCAAGGTCGGCGAGCGCATCGTGTAAAGCGCAAAGCCGTCGTCGTTATAGGAATAGATCAGGTCGTGATCGGGCGGCGGCGATTCCGCCAAAATGCCGAGCCAGCCGAACGGATAGTCGCGCTCATACACATTCAGAATGCCGTCCGGAAAACTCGGCCGCGTAATGCCGTGATAGCCGTCGCAGCCTGCTATGAAATCGCATTCGAGTTCGATCGCCTGCCCTTCATGCGCGAACTGAATCTTAGGCCGGTCCGTCGTCAGATCGTGCACGCTGACGCCGTCGACCTCGAACAGCAACGGTCCGCCATCGGCGATCCGGCGCTCGACCAGGTCCTTCACCACTTCCTGCTGGCCGTAAATGGTGATGCGTTTGTTCAGCAGCGTCTTGAAATCGATATGATGGATGTCGCCGTTGATGGCAATATTGGTGCCCCAATGCACCAGGCCTTCGCGCTTCATGCGTTCGCCGACGCCGATGTCGGTCAGCATGTCGGCCGCCCAATGTTCGATCAGTCCGGCGCGGATGCGGTTTTCGATGTAATCGCGGCTGCGGTTTTCGATGATAACCGACGAAATGCCTTGCAGGTGCAGCATACGCGCCAAAGCGAGTCCGGCCGGACCCGCGCCGATAATCCCGACCTGTGTGCGCATCGATCCCGCTCCTGCCACTGCCTTGTCATCTCTTAGGTCTCCTATAGCCCCGCGATTTCATCAGGGCAAAGGCAGACCAATTCATGAAGGTACAAAGGCATTTTTTTCCTGCGCCCCCTTCCCTGTGCGGGCCGGCATGGGCACCATGGGCACAGAGGGAATGACGTCGCCATGCCAATGAGCGGCGCGCCCGGCCGCCGCACGAGGAACGCCAAGGAGCTTATATGAGCCTGACCCATCGCCGCCGATTTCTCAGCTTTGCCGGCGCCACGCTCGCCGCTCCGGCGCTGCCGCGCTTTGCCTTCGCCGACGCCTGGCCGAAGGACAAGACCATCCGTGCCATCGTGCCGTTTTCCGCCGGCAGCACCGTCGATATCATCGGCCGCATTGTGCTCGATCCGCTGTCCCGGCAACTCGGCCAGACCATGGTGGTGGAAAATCGCGGCGGCGCCGGCGGTACGATCGGCTCGGCCGCCGTCGCCAAAGCCGACCCCGATGGCTACACCGTCTTGGTCAACGCTGCGGCGCATTCGGCCGCGCCCGCCGCCTATCCGCAAATCACTTACGATCCGGCCAAGGATTTCTCCGCCGTCGCCATTTTCGGCGTCGTGCCGAATGTGCTGATGGTTGCGCCGGGCAAAGGCATCAAGACGGCCCGGGACCTGGCCGAGCGCGCCAAGAGCGGAGACATGACCTATTCATCGGCCGGCGTCGGCAGCGCGACGCATTGGGCGGCCGAGCGGTTCCGCCTGTCGGCCGGCTTTAAGGCCACGCACATTCCGTTCCGCGGCGGCCCCGAGGCGCTGACCGAAGTGATGACCGGCCGGGTCGATTTCTGCTGCATCGGCATCTCGTCGTCGATGTCGCTGATTACCGATGGCCGGCTGCTGCCGCTGGCGGTGAGCACGCTGCGCCGCTCGGCCGCCTTGCCGGACGTGCCGACCACGACAGAAGCGGGCTTTCCGGACTCCGACTATAATTTCTGGAACGGCCTGCTGGTGCCGGCCAAGACACCGCGTCCGATCATCGACCGCCTACACGCCGAAGTGCAGAAGGCTCTGGCCCTGCCCGAGGTGCAGGCCAAGCTCGCGCCGCAAGGCGTCGAGCCGCTGCCGCTGTCGCCGCAGGAATTCGACGCGCTGATCGCCAAGGAGATCGTCTCCAACGTTAAACTCGCGCAAGCGGCCGGGCTGAAGTTCAATTAGGGCGGCGCAAAAAGCAAAGGTTGCCGCACAGGCTTTAATCTCCTGGAACGAATTGGCCAGGTATGGTGTTGGCTGTGAGTTAACCAGTGATAGCGATACAATGCGCAATCGACGCAACCGCTGGCACGCATTTCAACCGGGAATGACATGACAAATCGATTGATGACGGCGAAATCCCCCGCGACCTTTCGGCGCTGGGGCCCGGCCGCCATTGCGACGCTCGCGGTCTTGGCCGCGCTGCCAGCGCTGACCGCCGCGGCGGCGCCCCGGCAGGCCCGCCCCGCGCAAGCCAAAGAAGAAATGGCGCCGCGCCCGGCGGGTGAACCGATCATGGCAATCGTGTCGATCAAGGGCCAGCAGGTCACGTTTTACGACGCCGACGGATGGATCCTGCGCGCGCCGGTGTCGACCGGCGTCAAGGAGCGTGAGACGCCCGCCGGCGTCTTCGCCGTGATCGAGAAGGACAAGGACCACCACTCGACCATGTATGACGACGCCTGGATGCCGCACATGCAGCGGATCACTTGGAACGGCGTCGCCATGCACGGCGGGCCGCTGCCCGGATACGCCGCCTCGCACGGCTGCGTGCGCATGCCCTTCGGTTTCGCCGAGAAGCTGTTCGACAAGACGCGGATCGGCATGCGGGTGATCATCTCGCCGAACGACGCGGCTCCGGTCGATATCACCCACCCGTCGCTGCTGACACCGAACGCGGAGGCCCTTGCGGCCGCTCCGGCGCATGCCGAGACGCTGGCGCGCGAGGCCGCTGAGGCCGCCAAGACGGCCGCCGAGACAAAGAAAGTCGCCACAACAGCGACGCACGAGACGAAATTACTGCCGTTCACGCTGCGCAAGTTCGAATTGCTGAAGCGGAGCGCCGACGCCGAGTTGGCGTCCGCCGACAAGGCGCTCGCCGCGGCGACGACCGACCAGGCCAAGGCGCGAGCTCAGGAGCGCAAGCAGAAGGCAACGGCAAGGGCCACGGAGGCGTCAACCCGTCTCGACGCCGCGAAGGCCGATGCCAAGACGAAACTTGCCGCCGCCGCTGCCGCCAAAGACGCCGCCAAGGCGGCCGAAACCAGGAAAGCCGCCTCCGCCAAAGCCGCGACCGAGGCAAAACTCGCGCTCGAACCGGTGTCAATTTATATCAGCCGCGCGACACGCAAACTCTTCGTGCGCCGCAACACCCATAAGCCCGCGCCGGATGGCGGCGGCGAGGTATTCGACACGAGCATCGAGGTTCCGGTCACGATCCGCAACCCGGAGAAGCGGATCGGCACGCATGTGTTCACCGCGATGGCGCGCAACGACGCCGGCCTGCGCTGGAGCGCGGTGACTATCGATGGCCCGGATGACGCCAAGGATGCGCTCGATCGCATCACCATCCCGCAGGACGTGATCGACCGGATCGCGCCGACGGCGCTGCCGCGATCGTCGATCGTCATCTCGGACGAGCCGCTGAGCGCAGAGACCAATTATCGCACCGAGTTTGTCGCCGTGCTGAGCGATCAGCCGCAGGGTGGCTTCATCACGCGCAAGCCGTCGGAGGAATCCATCATTGCCAGCGAAGACAGCCGCTACGATGGCTTCGGCTTCTTCTCACAGCGCAATCCGAATAGCCGCCGGATGAGTTTCGACGACTTCTGGACGCAGCGCCGGCGGTAGACCTCCGCAATCGGCGTGTGCCGGATAAAAGTTACCGGCTCACGGTTTTGTCAGCCACGCGGTCAGCGCCGCATTTACCGCGTCCGGCTTTTCCATGGTCGAGAGATGGCCGCAGTCCGGCACGACGGTGAGCGTCGAACCGGCAATGCCGCCGGCGATCTCCTTCGCCATGTCCGGCGTGGTCAGTTCATCGCCCTCGCCGACCAGCACCAAGGTCGGGCAGCGAATGGACGACAACAAAGGCCGGGAATCCGGCCGCCCCATGATCGCGCGGGTCTGACGCACAAAAGCCTCGGCACCGGTCTCGGCCGCCATCGCGCGCACCTCGTTCTTGAGTGGCTCGTCATTGGCGCGGTTCCGATGCAGGAAGCGCGGGATCAAGGTCTCGACCACCTCGGACAGCTTGCCGCCCTCGGCCAGCGCAATGAACTTTTCGCGGCCCGCGGTCTGCTCCGGCAGATCGGGGCGCGCAGAGGTATCCAGGAGCGCCAACCGGGCAATGCGCTCGGGCGCCAGCCGCATCATGGCGAAGGCGATATAGCCGCCCATCGACAGACCGGCGAGCGCGAAGCGCTCCGGCGCGTTGCTGAGAATGGCTGCCGCGATCGCCGCCATATCGCTGTCGCGCCTGTGATCGGCGATTGCGACCTGCCCCTGCGGCCAGAGCGCCGTCACCTGGGCGGCATATAAACGCGCACTGCACAGCAGGCCGGGCACCAAAACGATCGGCAAAGACGAGGTCATTTAGCGCCCCACATGCGAAAAGATTAAGCTTTAACGCGGTTTATTGGGTTGTAGCATTGACTTTGCGCCTTTCCACCCTATGTTCCAGCCAACCGGTGCGAACCCTTGGATTCGACCGACCCCCGCGCATTGCAACTGGTTTTATGTCCGGCGCGGACCCCCACGGTCCCTGCTCGAGGTTTTATGTCCTTTTCCCAACTTGGCCTATCCGACAAGGTTATCGGCGCGATCGAAGCCGCCGGCTACAAGACGCCGACCCCCATTCAGGAACAAGCCATTCCGCACGTTCTCGCCCGGCGAGACGTCCTCGGCATCGCCCAGACCGGCACCGGCAAGACCGCCGCCTTCGTCCTGCCGATGCTCACCATGCTCGAAAAGGGCCGCGCCCGCGCCCGCATGCCGCGCACACTCATCCTTGAGCCGACGCGCGAACTCGCGGCGCAGGTCGCCGAAAGCTTCGAGAAATACGGCAAGAACCACAAGCTCAACGTCGCCCTGATTATCGGCGGCGTATCGTTCGGCGATCAGGATGCCAAGCTGTTGCGCGGTGTGGACGTGTTGATCGCGACACCGGGCCGCCTGCTCGATCATTCCGAGCGCGGACGTTTGCTGCTGTCAGGCTGCGAACTTTTGATCATCGACGAAGCCGATCGCATGCTCGACATGGGCTTCATTCCCGACATCGAACGCATCGGCAAGCTGGTGCCGTTCACGCGGCAGACCTTGTTCTTCACCGCGACCATGCCGCCGGAAATCCAGCGCATCGCCGACAACTTCCTGCACAATCCGGTGCGCGTCGAAGTGTCCAAGCCGGCGACCGCCGCCACCACCATCACGCAAGGCCAGGTCGCCGTCGGCCGCGAAGGCCATGAAAAGCGCGACACGTTGCGCCGGCTCATTCGCGGCGCCGAGAATTTCAAGAACGCCATCATCTTCTGCAACCGCAAGCGCGAAGTCGCGCTGTTGCATAAATCGCTGGTCAGTCATGGCTTCAACGCCGTCGCTCTGCACGGCGATCTCGACCAGTCGACGCGCACGGCCGCGCTCGAGGCATTCCGCAGCGGCAATGCCAAACTGCTGATCGCTTCCGACGTCGCCGCTAGAGGCCTCGACATTCCGGCGGTGAGCCATGTGTTCAATTTCGACGTCCCGCATCATCCGGACGACTACGTCCACCGCATCGGCCGTACCGGCCGCGCCGGACTGACCGGCACGGCCATCACGCTGGTCGCACCGATCGACGGCAAATCGGTCACGGCGATTGAAAAGCTGATGGGCATGCCGATCCCGCAGATGGGTGAACCGGCGCCCGCCGAGACGCCGGACGCCGCCAGCGGCGAACAGCGCCCGAACCGCCGTCCGCCCGGAGAGCGCAGTGCGGAACGCAGCGACGGCCGCGGCTCGCGCGGCGGCCGCAATCG
>CAIMEA010000223.1 GCA_903839845.1 uncultured Hyphomicrobiales bacterium | reverse complement strand
GGCGGGCGGTTAATGGTGACGCCGGCCTTCATCAGGCGCTCGCAGGTGGCATATATGTCATCGACTTCGTAGGCGAGGTGGCCGAAATAGCGGGCGTCGCCGTAGTCCTCGGTATCCCAGTTATAGGTGAGTTCCACCTCGGGGCCGGGCCGGCCGCGCTTTTTGCTGGCCTCGACCGCGTCGACGTCGTCGGGGCCGACCAGGAACACCAACGTGTAGCGGTTCTTCTCGTCGACCCGGCGGCGGGTCTCCTTGAGGCCGAGCTTGTTGACGTAAAAATCGAGCGCGGCGTCGAGATTGCTGACGCGCAGCATGGTGTGGAGAAATCGCATGGGGAAATCCTCGTGAAATTATGGGCCGATATCCGGTTCTGGATGTAGCCTTGTACCGACTATAGCAATGATCACCGCCGATCTCGACATAGCCGTGAGCAGCCTTCGCGACCTGATCGGTGGCGCGCGCCGGATCGTGCCTTTCACCGGCGCCGGCATCTCGACGGAATGCGGCATACCCGATTTTCGTTCCCCCGGCGGTCTGTGGACCAAGAACCGGCCGATCCCGTTCGACGATTATATGGCGAGCGTCGAGGCGCGCCGCGAAGCGTGGCGCCGTCGCTTTGCCATCGAGGAGACTTTCGCCAAAGCAAAGCCGGGCCGCGGCCACCTTGCACTGGCCAGCCTGTACCGGGCTGGCAAGGTGACCGCCGTCGTGACGCAGAACATCGATAATCTGCATCAGGCATCCGGCGTCCCGCCGCACGACGTCGTCGAGCTGCACGGCAATACCAGCTACGCGCTCTGTCTTGCTTGCGCCCGGCGCTATGAGCTGGCCGACATACGCCCGCGCTTTGAAGCGACCGGCGAAGCACCCGACTGCGACTGCGGTGGTATCATCAAGACCGCGACCGTGTCGTTCGGTCAGGCGATGCCGACGGATGCGATGGCGCGCGCGCAAGAATTGGCTGCCGATTGCGACCTGCTGCTGACCATCGGCTCGTCGCTGGCGGTCTGGCCGGCAGCGGGTATTCCATTATTGGCGAAACGTAACGGCGCCACGCTCGTTATCGTCAATCGCGAACCGACCGAGTTCGACGAATTTGCCGATTTGGTCGTCCGCAATGACATCGGCGACGCGCTGGGAGCCTTCATCAACCACTGATTCGCAAGGGTTTCCCAGAGGTTTCCTTTGTGTACAGACCTGTGAGGAAACGCATTTTGGCCTTTGCGGTTTAAGGCCGGGTGTTATCTTCAAGTCACAGATTCGTCGGTGCGCTTTGTTGGCTTCACTAAAAAAGCGTCGAAAAGCGGCGGGGGCCGCAGCGCGTCAAACGGACGCAAGTTGTCGAACGGGATTGAATCGAAATGCCAGATACAAATCTCCGACCCGGCGCGGTCCGAGACGTCATCGATGAAACGGCGACCGATCTCATCGAGCTTGCCGGCGTAATCAAGTGGTTCGACGTCTCCAAAGGCTTCGGTTTCATTGTGCCCGACAACGGCATGCCGGATATTCTCTTGCACGTGACCTGCCTGCGCCGCGATGGCTTCCAGACGGCTTACGAAGGCGCCCGCATCGTCGTTGAAGTACAGCCGCGGCCGAAAGGTCTGCAAGCCTTCCGAGTCGTTTCGATGGATGAATCGACGGCGCTGCACCCGGCGCAGATGCCGCCGCCGCGCACCCACGTCTCGGTGACCCCGACCAGCGGTCTCGAGCGGGCTCAGGTCAAATGGTTCAACCGCTTGCGTGGCTTCGGCTTCCTGACCCGGGGCGACGGTACGCCGGACATCTTTGTGCATATGGAAACGCTGCGCCGCTACGGCCTTGCCGAATTACGGCCGGGGCAGACCGTGCTGGTGCGTTTCGGGCCTGGGCCGAAAGGCCTGATGGCCGCGGAAGTCCGCCCCGATGGCGGGCCGCTCGGCCTGGCGTCGCACTAACCGGAAACGTATTGCCAGTTCGCCGGTTAGCCGCGTAAATGCGATCTATGCAGATAATGCGCGGATTTGCCCGAAACCTCCTTATTGCCGGTGCCTTGCTGGCCGGCCTCTATGCCGTCGGCCCGGCTTCGGCCGCCGACCCGCGCACGCTTGAGATCGCCAGCAAGACCGGCGTGCATGCCTTCGCCGTCGAAATGGCGACGACCGATGCCGAGCGGGCGCAGGGCCTGATGAACCGCAAGGAACTGCCCGAGGGACAGGGCATGTTGTTCGACTTCCAGCGCGACCAGGAGGTCGGATTCTGGATGAAGAACACCTACATACCGCTCGACATGATCTTCATCCGCAGCGATGGCCGGATCATGCGCATCGCCGAGAATACCGAACCGCTGTCGGAAAAAATCGTGCCGTCGAATAGCCCGGTGCGGGGTGTGCTCGAAGTCATCGCCGGCACCGCGCGCAAGCTCGGCATCGCGGTCGGCGACCGGGTGGCGCATCCGATCTTTACCGGGCGCTAAGTCGCCGCGAGGGGATTAGCTTGCCGCCCCGCGGCGAAGCGTGTACCACCCCGGACTTCCCAGTCGTCGGAGCGTAGCGCAGTCTGGTAGCGCATCTGGTTTGGGACCAGAGGGTCGCAGGTTCAAATCCTGCCGCTCCGACCAATCCAAGGTTGAGTTGATTATATCCCTTGGTATTTAATGGTAAAATCGCCCTCCCACAACCAGATTATCCCCAATATGGGTGTATCAATTGTTCCATTCAACTTTCTTATTGTTAATGAATTTATATAAAATTTACGATGTAATCGCAGTTTGTATATTTGAATACTAAGTAAGTATATTAAAACGCCGAGTAATGCTTCCTGTTTTTCTCGAGATAAAAAAGCAACATTAGTATATATTTTATGATCTTATCTTTCCTTGCGGACAAGCGCATTTAAAATGCACCGCAATACTGTCGGTTGCTTGCGGGTGGACCGCATTGTCGGGCTTCTAACATTCGTCCTCCGAAAAATATTGAGTGCGTATGCCTGTCGTCGTCCTAACCGCGCAATTCGTTCGTGCCGCCGCGTGTGCTCCATCGCAGCGTAAGGCCGACTATTTTGACTCAACCCAGCGTGGCTTCATGCTTGAGGTGCGAAGCTCGGGCGGCAAGACATTTTACCAGCGCTACACCGACGAGCGCGGTCGCGAACGTCAATTCAAGATCGGCTCGGCCGACGTGCTGACGCTCGATCAGGCCCGCCGCAAGGCTAGGCAAGTGGTGGCCGAGGCGCTGCTTGGCGCCGACCCGCAGCAGAAGCGGCGCGACATGCGGGCGGTGCCGCAACTCAAGGATTTTGTCGCCGAACGCTATTTGCCGTTCGTGCAGACCTACAAGAACAGCTGGCAAACCGACGAGACCGTGCTCCGTGTTCACATTTTGCCCAAACTGGGCGGCCTGGCGCTCGACGAAATCAAGACCGACGCCATATCCAACCTGATCAATGCCATGCGCGCGGACGGCTATGCCGCCGGCACAATGAACCGGGTCATCGTCATTCTGCGCTACATCTACAATCTGGCGCGCAAGTGGAAGACGCCGGGCGGCGCCGACAATCCTGCCGCTGGTCTCAGCGCCGGTCCCGAGGTTCAGCGCAATCGCTTTCTCACCGAGTGGGAGGCGGAAAATCTGGTGCGGGCGATCCAGAACGACGAGAACCAGACGGCGGCGCGCTCGATCATGTTGCTGCTGCTGACCGTGGCCCGCCGCAACGAAGTCACCTTCGCCAAATGGGACTACATCGACTGGAAGAACAAGACTTTGTTGGTGCCGAAATCGAAATCCGGGCGGGCTCGCGTCGTTTCCTTGAACCAGTCGGCGATCGCGCTGTTGTCGTCGACGCCGCGCATCGACGGCAACCCGTATATTTTTCCATCGGAAGTCACCGGCCGTCCCTCCGCGTCATTGTTCTTTCCATGGGCGCGCATTCGCGAACGCGCCGGTCTCGATGACGTGCGGCTGCACGACCTGCGGCATTCGTTTGCCAGCTTTCTCGTCAACCGCGGTGTATCGCTCTACGTGGTGCAAGGGCTGCTCGGCCATCTGCATGCGCGCACGACGCAGCGCTACGCGCATCTCACGCAAGAGACATTGAGCGACGCGGCTGATTTGATCCAGCACGCGATCGCGTTTCCGTCGGCGGCCGGCAGCGTCAAGCTGAATAACGGCGCACCGTTCGGGCCGGCGCGCACCAACTAACTTTCGAAAATAAATTTTAGATTTTTGCCAAGGCTGCGCAGACGTCTGCCGGCGTCACGCTGACGCGTGTTTCTTTTTAAAATTCATATCGCAATCGCGTCGTGCCGTCATGCGCGCGTTCGTGCGCGCGTTTTTCATCCATGAACCGGCCGGCGTTTACCAATCGGTAAGCGATCGGCTGCCATCGTGGTTATGACGCACGTTTCAATTCGAGTCGAATAGCGCCGGAAAACATGCGCCTGGATCGCGCGACCTAGGCTATACCTAGGCGGCAAAACAGCTTTGGCCGGCGCCCGGCCTCTAACCTGCGTATTCGATCAGCCGCTTGGCTTTTTGGCGGACCCACGGCGGGCCCATTCGGAGGGTCGCGCCGGAGGGGGGTGAGCGGGCTCTCCAAGTGTGCCGCGTGCGCGGCGCTGTTGCGCCTTCAGACGGCACGGCTAGAAAATCAGTCCAGTACGTGAAGATTTGTAGCTTGTACGGTGCGGGTTTCTATTACATCCCGGGCACCGAT
>CAIMEA010000222.1 GCA_903839845.1 uncultured Hyphomicrobiales bacterium | reverse complement strand
CCGCCCCAGTGATGCGCGGCTGGCGCATCGGGACCAAGCGGCTTGGACCGCTGACGGGTTTGTTGCGCCGAATCTCCGACACACCCGCCAGCCACCGCTCCCCGCCCCAGCATCTGACGACGCTGATCAAACGCCCCTCGTTAGATGGGACGGGACGATAGAGTGTATATTCCTATGACAAGCAGCAGTCAAGAGAAAATAAGATTAAAAGCCGTTTATTTTTACAATGATTGCGGGGTTTTGCCCGTTCCTGGGTCTGAAAGGATGATATTCCGCAGAAAAATGCCGCCCGGTTTGCTCGGGGCTGAGGGGCCTACCTGTTCCGCAGCGCCTCGGCCTCGGCGTAGAACCGCTTTTCCCAGGCCTTCTGGTTGTCGGCGCCTTCGCGGATGAAGGGCGTGAACACGGCCAGATGCAGCAGCAGCCAGTTCAGCACATTGGCGGGAAAGCGCAGCGGCTTGATGAAATCGACGAACAGCACGACGCGCGTCTTGTCCGTCTTGTTCCAGGCCTCGTGCTCATAGGCGTCGTCGAAGATGACGGCTTCGCCTTCCTTCCAGCGATAGATTTCCTTGTCGACGCGGATGCCGAGCTGCTCGCGCGGCTCCGGAACGATCAGCCCGAGATGCAGGCGCAGCACGCCGTTATAGGGACCGCGATGCGCCGGCAGATGTTTGCCGGGTTCGAGGATCGAGAACATCACTGTCGTCAGGCCGGGGATCGACTGGCAAATGCGCCAGGTCTCGGGGCAGCGCTCGATATTGGCCTGCGCGTGGAAGCCATAGCCGCACAGCAGAAAACTTTTCCAGCCTTTGTCCTGGCTGATGGTGGCGACGTCGGGGGACAGTTCGTGAAAACCGGGCAGTTCGCTCTGACGGATGAGAACGCGATCCAGTTCGGCGCGGATGGCGCGCCAGTCGCGCTCGATCGATTGCGCCCACGGAAACACGGCTTTGTCATAGATTGGCGGATTGCCGACCTTGCTGTGCGACAGATTGAGCCGCTCGACGAAAGCGACCACGGCCATGAACAAGCGGGTGATGATGCTTGGTCGGTGCATCGCCGCGATACCCGCGGTGCCGAATTGCTGGGCCGGCGATTGATCGGTGGGCGCCGGCCTGGCTGGTAATTGTGGATCGGCAAAACTGCTCACGCACATCTCCCGGATCGCCGCATCGCGGATCGTCGTCTCGGTTCGCAAAAGGCATATGGATACTACCAAATCACCGCAACGACGGATAGTTCCCCCGGACCAGCCGGATTGGCATTGGCCGGCGACCTGAGTATCGTGCCGTCTGGAGACGCCGCATGACACGCGCTTTTGTTCTGATCGGACTTCTTATCGCAGCCCTTTTGCTGCCGGGCGCTGGTGCTGGCGTGGATATCGCCGCCGCCGAGCCGGTCTACCGGCCGGCGGTGGCGCGGCCGCAAGGCCTGCCGTTTGCGCGCAGCGAAAGGGCGCAGTCGGTGTGGGCGTCCGGCCTGTGCTGGAGCGAATGCGGGTCTTACTGCGCCTGGGGCGCGGCAGATTGTCATGCTGACGCTTCATTTGCCGGCGACGAGCCGCGCAAGACCCAGGGCCAATGCCTCAAGCTGACCGACAGCTGCGACCGCTATTGCCAGCGCCAATGCCGCACCTCCGGCGGGCCGCTGCTGCCGCTCGACTTTTAGTGAATGGCGGGTAAATCCGGCGCGCAAACATGGCGCGGTTTCCGCAACCGGATGGAACATTTTTTGTGAGATGGTCTTCGCAGCGGCCCGAGAAACGGAGCCTTGGCGATGACCTTACGCGGCAAGTTGATCGTTCTGTCGACCAGTCTGGCCTGCGCCTATACGGTGCTGGTGCCGACATCGGCGCCCAGTCTCGGCACCATCGAATGCGCCGCGCCGCAATATTTCGATGCGCTGACCGGCGTTACGCCCTCGATCGAGCAGGACGCCGGCATGATCAGCCTGCGCGAGCAGGCCGGCCTGGCGTTGGCGCAGTTGCGCACCGGGCAAGCGCGCATCGACATCGTCGCCGCGCGGTAAGGCGTTATCCACCAAGTCTCGCCAGGTCGTCACGTTCATCTGTGTTTGATTGCCGGCACTGCGCCGACCGCGCCGGGATGACACCATGAACAACGCCGCGCCGAAGGCTACAGACATTGTTCTTATCGGCGGCGGCCACGCGCATGTGCATGTGCTGGTCAATCTCGCTTTGCGGCCGCTGCCGGGCATGCGCGTCACCTTGATAGCGCGCGATCTGGCGATGCCGTATTCCGGCATGCTGCCCGGCGTGATCGCCGGACTTTATCGCGCCGGGCAGGCGCATATCGATCTTGCGCGGTTAGCCACTGTTACCGGTACGCGGCTTATTCATGCGCAAGCCAACGGGCTCGACCGCGCCAACAAACGGGTGCTGTTGGCGGGATTGCCGCCTGTTGCCTACGATCTCGTTTCCATCGATGTCGGAATCGAGCCGTCGCTGTCGCCCGTCGACGGCGCCGCCGAACATGCGATCGCGGTCAAGCCGATCGGTTCATTTTTGACAAAGATCGATGCGTTGATCGCGCGGGCCGGCGTGCCGGACGGACCGCGCCGCATCGTGGCGATCGGTGGCGGCGCCGGCGGCGTCGAACTGTTGCTGTCGCTGCGCACGCGGCTCATCGCCGACGCGCGCGCGGCCGGGCGCGCGGCAAGCGAATTGACATTCACGCTGGTGACCGAGGGCGACATTCTGGCGACGCATAACGATCGCGTGCGCGCAGCGTTCCGTCGTGCCTTTGCCGAACGCGGCATGATCCTGCTCGAGAGCCGGCGCGTGCGCGCCGTCACCGCCGACACTGTTGTGCTTGCCGATGGCGAAGCGATCGGCGCCGATGCCGTGCTGGCGACGACCGACGCCGCGGCGCCGGCATGGTTTCGCGGCACCGGCCTCGATCTCGACGCCAAGGGATTTCTCGCCGTCGGGCCGACCTTGCAGTCAGTGAACGACGCCGATGTCTTTGCCGCCGGCGATTGCGCGGCGCTGATCGAAAGCCCGCGCGAAAAGGCCGGCGTCTATGCGGTGCGCGCCGGGCCGCCGCTCGCCGACGCATTGCACCGGCGTGCGCGCGGCCTGCGGCCGGACGCATGGCATCCGCAAGCGCGCCACCTCGCGCTGATCTCGACCGGCGAGCGTTACGCCATCGCCTCGCGCGGGTTGTTCAAGGTGGAGGGTGCCTGGCTGTGGACGCTGAAGGACTGGATCGACCGGCGCTGGATGCGCCAATACCAGGACACCGACGCGCTGGCGCGGCGGATGGCGGCGAGATAGGCGCGCGCGGGGCTGGCGGAAGGGGTG
>CAIMEA010000221.1 GCA_903839845.1 uncultured Hyphomicrobiales bacterium | reverse complement strand
GGTGATGGCGCCGTCGGTGGTGCGCCAGATATTGCCAAGTTCGACGCCGGCCCAGCCGAGCCGCGCATCGACGGGATCGAGCAAAATCTGCGTGAACCGCGACTGCGCCATATTGGCACAGAGTTCGTGGACGACAACATCGAGCTGACGCCAATTGCGGCCATGATCGTCGGAGCGGAACAAAGCGGCGAACTGAGTACCGGCAATGACGGTGTCGGGATTATGCGGCGAAAAGGCGATCGCGGTGATCTTGTGACGATCGTCCATCGGCGACGGCACATGCGTTAGTTTCTTCGCACGCCGGTCCAGCCGGAACAGGCCGCCATTGGTGCCGAGCCATAGAGCGTTGGCATCCGACGGATCGGCCGCCAACGCCCAGATCTGATTGCCGCTATACATGCCGGCGCGGCTGCCGAGGCGAACCAAGGTGTCGCCAAGGTCGTCGCTGGTCCACAGACCAAGACCGTTGCTGGCGATGTAAAGCTGCGGCTGCATCGTGGTCCCCCCTGCGCCGAATTGTTCAAGCCGCCAATTCATTGGCGGGCCACGACCGGGCTATTCGAATTTCTGCACCATCTGCTCGCGCAGGAATTTCGGCATCTCGCCGAGATCGCCCGAGCCTTTGCCACTGGCGACCGCCGCCGACAGCGCGGCCAGCGTGCCGGCCGACAGCGGCATCGGCACACCGGAGAGCGCGCCGGTGGCGACCGCCGACATGATGTCCTTACGCAAGGTGCGAATATCGAGCGTCATTTCCGGCGGCTCGCCCTTGATGACGCCGATCTTGCTTTTCATCCAACCGCTCGCATAAGGCGCTTCCTGCAAAACATCGAGCATGGCGTCGAGACCGAGGCCCTGTTGCATGCCGAGCGCGAGCGACTCCGAGATCGCCTGGATATAGGCGCCCAGGCCGAGATTGACGGCGAGCTTCATCGCATAGCCGCTGCCGGCCGGACCCATATGCATGATGCGGCGCGTCAGCAATTCGAGAACCGGGCGAGCGCGTTCGACATCCTCGGTCTTGCCGCCGACCAGCGCGAACAATTTTCCGTCGCGCACTTGCGGGATGGTGCCGAGCACCGGCGACTCGATCAGCCGCGCGCCCTTGGCTTCGACCAACGGCGCCAGTTCGCGCGCCGTCATCGGCTGCAGCGTCGTCATGTCGATAAAAAGTTTGCCCGCCACATCGCCGCTCAGAAAACCATTCGGTCCGTTGAAAACGCCGCGCACATCGTTATCGGCGGTGACGATCGAAATGACGATATCGGTGTCGGCGGCAACCGCGCACGCGCTCGGCACAAGCGTCACGCCGGCGGCCGCCAGCGGCGGCATCGTCGCGCTATTGCGATCCCAGGCGACGACGTCGCATCCGTTCTGCCGCAACCTCTGGCACATTGCAGCGCCCATTCGCCCCAGTCCGACAACCCCGATCTTCATACAATGCTCCTATTTCATTCGATTCATGGTCGCCCTGCATGCGCAGCGCGGCGCAAGTTAATGATACGATAATTGACAGTAATCTGTGCTAAGATAGTCTGTAGGCGTCAACACTAAACATCAATTCGCGCGGCCGCGAAAAAACTAAAATGCCGCCGCCGTCCCGGGAGGACAATATGAAAATCCATTCGCGCTACGCGATGACTGGCTTGATACTGGCGGCGGCTTTCGCCGCTGCGACGACAACGGCCGGCGCCGCCGAATATACGATCAAGTGGGGTCTCACCACACGCGGCGACATGCAGCACAAGTACGGCGAGAAGCTGAACGAGGTGCTGCAGAAGGTCACCAACGGCCGCGTCGAGGTCAAGACCTTCCCCGGTGGCCAGCTCGGCAGCCCGGCGGCCATTCTCGAAGGGGTCCAGCTAGGCACCATCGAGGGCTACGCAATTCCGGCCGACTTCTACGTCGGCGCCGATCCGCGTTTCGGCGAGTTCAGCATTCCGTTCCTGTTCCGTGACGCCGCACACGCCAACAAGACGCTCGCCGATCCGGAGCTCAATGCCTATATCCTGAGCATGGCGGAATCGAAGGGCCTGGTCGGCGTCGGTATCCGCGTTGCCGCCGAGTCGCTTTACTTTGGCGCCAAAAAGCCGCTCAAGACGCTCGCCGATTTTAAAGGGGCGAAACTTCGCGTGAATGCGACGCCGGCGGAACGCGCGCGCATGGCCGCGCTTGGCGCCACCGCGGTGCCGATGGGCCTTCAGGAAATGATCACCTCGCTGCAGAGCGGCGTCATCGACGGCACCATGAGCGGCATCTCGATCTACACCAACTTCAACCTGCAGAATGTCGGCAAGACGCTGCTGGAAACCGACGACACGCTGCTGGTCGCCTTCGTCTGCCTGAGCAAGAAATGGCTCGAAACGCTGCCGCCCGATCTCGCCAAGACCATCGTCGACGAAGCGCGCAAACTGCAGCCCTGGGCGGCGGAAGAAGCGGTCGCCGAGGGCATCGAGTTGCGCGCCAAGTGGAAGGAACGCGGCGGCGAACTGATCCGCCTCGCACCGAACGAACAGGCCGAGTTGACCAAGCTCCTGAAGCCGATCGGGGTCGAAGTCACCAAGGACAATCCGGTGCTCAAGGACTTCTACGAGCGGATCCAGAAGACCGCGGCGAAGTACTAATTCAGCCGCAGCGAGATTAAACCGGCGCGCCAGGCCACAGCTCGGCGCGCCGGTCTTGATTTGATCCGGGGCTCTCAAACCCCCAGCGCGATGCGGCGCCACCGGACAACCCGACAAGCCGAACGAACCTGAGGACTGCGATCATGGCCGACGACCGGACGATCTCCAATCGACAACGCATAGAAGAACTGATTTTCATCCAGATCCCGCATGTCGCATCCGGCATTCTATTTCTCATCGCGGTCGGCATCAACATCGTCAACGTCATCGGCCGTTACGTCTTCTCCATGCCCGTGTTCTGGGCGGAAGAGGTTCTCACTTTCATCGTGATCTGGGCGGTGTTCCTGATCGCCGGCACCGTGACGTATCGCGGCGCGCATTTGAACATGGACCTGCTCTACAACGGCTTCAGCGCGTTCTGGCAACGGGTCGTCAACGTCGTGATCACGATCTGCCTGATCGGCTCGACGCTCTTCGTCGGCACGCAATCCTGGAAAGTCATCGTGCTGCACTACCAAAACGGCGGCGTCACGGCGGCCACCAATATCCCGCTGGTCATCCCGCATTCGGCGCTGCTGTTTGGATTCTTCTTCATTGCGGCGGCTGCGATCGTCCGCATCCGATCGTACGTCACCGGCAATTTCGAGAACGGGGAATAACGCGCCATGTATTGGGTAATGGGAATTCTGCCGTTCTTTCTTTTGCTGTTGGGCTTTCCGATCTTTCTGTTGCTGCTGGTCACCTCGCTGGTGATTCTGGTCGGCTTCTTCAACGTGCCGATGACGGTGCTGCATCAGATCATCTTCAACAGCCTCAATAAGTATCCGCTGCTCGCGGTGCCGTTCTTCGTGTTCGCCGGCGACCTGATGTCGCGCGGCGGCATCACCGAGCGGCTGTTGCGCTGGGTCGCCTCGCTGATCGGCGGCTTTCGCGCGCATATCCCGATGACCTCGCTCGGCTTTGCCGCGCTGTTCGGCGCCATCTCGGGCGTCACCACGGCCGGCACGGCCGCGGTCGGCACCTTGACCTATCCGCGCATGCGGGAAGCCGGCTACAGCGAGAAATTCGCCTCGGCGCTGATTACCGCCGAGGGCGCGCTCGACAACCTGATCCCGCCGTCGATTGCCTTCATCATCTACGGCATCGCCTCCGACACGTCGGTGATCCAGTTGTTCGCCGCCGGCATCGGACCGGGCCTGCTGCTGGCCGGCCTGTTCGGCATCTACATCTACTGGCACTCGATCCGCGTCGGCATCGTCGAGACCGGCAAGTTCTCGTTCTGGGAATTCGTCGATGCCACCCGCACCGGCCTGTGGTCGCTCGGCGCCATCGCGATCATCTTCTTCGGCATCTATTCGGGCGTGTTTTCGCCGACCGAAGCCGCCGGCGTCGCCAGCGCCTACGCCATCCTCGTCAGCCACTATGTCTACAAGGAAGCGGGCTGGAAGCACATCTTCGAATCCGGCGCGCGGTCGATGTATCTGACCGGGTTGATCTTCATCATCGTCTCGGTCGCCGGCCTGTTCGCCTGGCTGTTGACGATCAGCGGCATCGCGCAGGCGACCGTCGACCTGATCACCGGCCTGCACTCGGCAAGCTGGGTGATCATGCTGGTCATCAACGCCTTCCTGCTGTTCGTCGGCTGCTTCCTCGATCCGGCCTCGGCGCTGATCATGTTGACGCCGCTGTTGGCGCCGATCGCGCTCTCGCTCGGCATCGACCCGATCCACTTCGGCGTCATCGTGGTGATGAACCTGACCATCGGCACCTTCCACCCGCCGTTCGGCCTGAACATCTTCGTCACGCAAGCGCTGTTCAAGACGCCGTCCGGCGTGCTCTATGCCGGACTGATCCCGTTCGTGACGCTCGCCGTCATTGCGCTGTTGCTGGTGACCTATATCCCGGCGATCTCGCTGGTGATCATGCGCGCCTTGGTCTAGTCGGCCGAAAGACACCAAAGGAAAAGCCCGTGGCCAAGGCCACGGGCTTTTTTATGCGCGGCGCGATACCACCGATCTCAAGGCGCGCGGCGCAGGAAAGCGTTGATCTCGACTTTTTCCCAGACGCCGTTCTTGGTGAACGGGTCATTCCTGTTGAAGTCGACCACGGTCTGGCGATCAGGCGCCTCGAGGAAATAGAAACTGCCGGCCGACGTATCGCCGTCCTCGGCGAGGATCGGCCCCGACATGATCATGCAGATACGCTTCGAGGCCGCCGTGCCGACATAGGCGCGGTGCTCTTCGTAGAATTTCTTGCGATCCGCGCCCTTCTTGTCGAGCGCGTGGACGACAAACATCGGCATATGCGTTCTCCCTGGTCGGCTGCGACGAATTCACGATATGGCGATGACGACCTTGCCCAGATGGCCGCCGCTCTGCTGGTGCAGATAGGCGGCCTTGGCGTCGGCGAAATCGAAGACGCGGTCGATGACCGGTTTCAGCTTTGACTGCGCGATCGCCCGGTTCATGGCCGCGAACATGTCGCGCGAGCCGACATGGATGCCTTGCAGGCGGATCGACTTGCGGTTGAGGGCGCGCGGATCGATCGCGCCGGAGCCGCCGAGCGCGCCGATCACATAGATAGAGCCGCCCGGCTGGATCGCCAGCATGGACTTGGCCAATGTATTGGGTCCGCCGACCTCGACGATATGATCGACGCCGGCGCCGCCGGTCAGCTTGAGCACTTCCTGATCCCAGTCGGGCGTCGTCTTGTAGTTGACCGTCATGTCTGCGCCGAGCGCCTTGATCCGCGCCAGCTTGGCGTCGCTGCTCGAGGTCATGATGACGACCGCGCCATGCATCTTGGCGAAGGCCAGTGCGAAGCAGGAGACGCCACCGGTGCCGAGGATTACGATGGTCTCGCCGGCTTTGATGCGGCCGGCCTCGACCACCGCGTGCCACGCGGTCAGCGCCGCGCAAGGCAAGGTCGCCGCTTCCTCGAAACTCAGATGTTCGGGAAACTTGATCGCGCCGGTCTCATTGAGCAGCGCGTATTCGGTGAGGACACCGTCGACCATGCCGCCGAGCGAATTCTTCGAGGCATCGGCGGGAATACGGCCGGCAATCCAGTTGACGAAGAACGTGCCGCAAACGCGGTCGCCGGCCTTGAATTGGGTGACGCCGGGACCGATCGCGACGACTTCGCCGGCGCCATCGGATAGCGGGATGACCGGAAATTTAGTGTAGCCATAAGCGCCCTTGATCACGCCCTGGTCGCGATAATTGAGCGCGGCGGCGCGCATGCGCACCACGATCTGACCGGGACCGGGCACCGGCTCAGGCCGGTGCGCATTCAGATGCAGGCCCTCAAGCCCGGTGGTCTCGCGGACTTCGTAAGCTTTCACGGCGCGCGGCTCTCGATCATGCGGGCGACGTTCTTCAGCGCGGCCGCGAGGTTGCCGGAAATCGCCAGGCCTTCCGCCGCCGCCTTGCGGTTGGCGGCAAAACCGCGCGCGCCCGGCAGGCGCGGCGCTTCCGCCCCGGCCATCGGCTTGGCCTTGAGCAGCACGTCGGCGACATGCGCCGCGCGCGCGCGATAAGGCTCCGCGCCGGCAAAGCCGGCCGGATTGAGCGCCATATAGAACTGGCTGATGTTACTTGGCCGTTTGACCATGTTCTCGTACGTCACCTGGAAGCCCGGTTCGCCGTCGGCCAGCGCGCTGCACAGCAGTTCAACCATCAGCGACAGCGCGTAACCTTTTGGCCCGCCAATCGGCAGCACCGAGCCTTTGACGGCGACGGCCGGATCGGTGGTCGGCTTGCCGTCGGCATCGAGCGCCCAGCCTTCGGGCAGGGTCTTGCCTTGTGTGAGCATGGCGCGGATGCGCGAACGCGCGACGACGCTGGTCGCCAGATCGATGACGATCGGATCGGCGCCGGGCAGCGGAAAGGCCGCGCCGATCGGGTTGGTGCCGAGCAAGGCTTCGGTCGAGCCGGTCGGCGCAATCGCCGGCATCGCATTGGTGAAGGCCATGCCTATCAAGCCGTGTTCGGCGGCGCGTTCGGAGAAATAGCCGGCGGTGCCGTTATGGCTCGACTTGCGCACGGCGACCGCGCCCATGCCGAATGTCTTTGCCATGTCGATGGCGGCATCCATCGCCTTTTGCCCGGCGACGAGGCCGAGCGCGTGGTCGGCGTCCATCACCTTGCAACACGGCAGCGGACCAGTGAGCTTGATAGCGGGCTGGCTCTTGATGGTGCCGTCCATGAGACCGGCGACATAGAGCGGCATCTGCACGGCGCCGTGCGCGTCCGAGCCGTGCAGCGTGCCGTGCGCGGCGACATCGGCGGCGATCGACGCGTCAGCGTCGGACAGGCCGGCGTGGCGGAACGTGTCGCGCAGCAAAGCGACAAAATCCGGCACGGCGATGCCGCGCTGCCCCGCGGCGTCATTCAATCGCTTGGCGAGTTCGGCGGCGCTCGGCATGGATATCACTTCTTATTTGGGCGCGGCGTCGGGAAAGAACGCCTCGGCGTTGCGATGGAAGACCTTCTCGTAGACTTCCTCGCTGTAGCCGAGCGAACGCCAGTCTTCAACCAGCCGCTCCAGCGTCAAGGTCGGCCAGTCCCAGCCGAACATGACGCGGTCCTGCATGCGCTTGCCAATTTCCTTCTTGAGCGCATCCGTAAAGTATTTCGGCGACCAGCCATGCACCTCGTAATAGACATTCGACTTGTGCAGCAGGATCGCCAGCATGTCGTCCTGCCATGGCCAGGCCGGACGGCCGGCGAGGATTTTCAGTTCGGGAAAGCGCGCCGCGACATTGTCGACGTGACGCGGATGGCCATCCTCAAGGATGATGCCCTTGCCGCCGGGCAGACCCTGACCGATGCCGGTCAGCCCCGTCATGATCAGGACCGGCGCGCCGATTTCGATCGACAGCTTGTAGAACGGGTCCCAGATCGGATCGCTCGCCGGATAGCCGAGCGAGTTCTGGCTCTGACAGAAACCGTAGAAGCCGGTTTTCGAATCGAGCAGCCGGCGGAATTCCTTGAGCCAGAAGTCCTTCATCGCCGGATTGATGGCGACCCAGTTGCCATAGACGATGTCGCTGTTCTTGCGCGCGAAGTCGATGACATAGTCATGCGACTTGCGGATGTCGTCCTCGTCGGTCATCCGCCAGGTGCGGTAGATGTCGAGAATGGTGCGGACATTGCGCGAGCGGAAGCCTTCGGCCATTTCGGCTTCGGTCTCGAAGGTGCGCTTGCGCTTGAACACCTTCTGCGCCTGCTCGTAGTCCGCCTGCGTGGCGTGGTGCAGGCCGGCCTGCGTCGAGAAATGCGAGTGACAATCGAAATAGCGCATGGCGGTTACTTCTTCTCAAAACGGTGATCGAGGATACGCTTCGGCTTGCCTTCGCGGCCGCGGTTCGACCACTCCATCAAGGCGTCTTCCGCGACGAGTTCAACGGCGAGCTTCAGCCCAAGGTCGGAATGCAGGCGCTTCTCGATGTGGTCCTTGAGCCCGTCCCAGCCGCCGGCGTCGTCGCGCACTTCGACCTTGACGGTCATCTCGTCGCGCACGACGCCGTCGCGCACATTGCGTTCGGCGATGCACAGCCACTCGCCAGTGGTGCGGTTGTCGCTCTTGATCGCCGGCAGACAGGCCTGCGGCCAGATGCTGACGCCGCGGATGCGCACCATGGTGTCGCTGCGGCCGAGCATCTTCTGCATGCGGCGAAAGCAACTGCCGCATTCGCAGCGCTCGGTCGAGACGATGCGGGTCAGGTCGCGCAGATTGAAACGGATCATCGGCTGCTGGCGGCGGTGCAAAATGGTGCAGACCATGTTGCCGATCTCGCCGACCGGCGTCGGCTTCTCGTCCTCGACGCCGACGATTTCGAAGAAGGTCGAATCCTCGTGGAAATGCAGGCCGGCCTGATGCTGGCACTCGAAGGCGCCCATGCCCATCTCGTGTGTGCCGTACATGTCGTAGACCTTGCAGCCCCACAGGTCCTGCAACTGGTTGCGGAAGGTGTTCTCGGTATCGGGGCCGAGGCCGCAGCCGAGAAATTTTGTCTTGAGGTCGCGGACATCGAAATTCAGTTCGTCGCGCGCCACCTTGGCGAGCTGGGTGGCGTATTCCGGCCGCACGTACCAGACATTGGTGCCCCAATCCTGGGCGATCTCGATCTGCCGGCGTGAACTGGTCACCGCGCCGGTGCCGGTGGTGATCGGCATGGCGCCGAGATAATCGTGGCAGGCCTTGTAGGCGCACCAGCCGGCATTGCCGAGCGAGGCGGTGTGCGGGATCTGCACGCGGTCGCCGGGGCGCACGCCGACGATGTAAAGATTGCGCGCGTGCGTCAGGCCGTTCATCTCCCATTCCTGCGGCGCGTACAATGTCGGCCGCGGCTTGCCGGTGGTGCCGCCGGAGGTCTGCAGCTTCATCGGCGTCGTCTGCATTTTGGCGAACACATCGCCATTGATCAGGCCGAAGGGCGGGTTCTCTTCCTGGTCTTTCTTGATGTCGGCGGAGTCGAACATCGGCAGCTTGACGATGTCGTCGATGCTCTTGATGTCGCCCGGTTCCAGACCGACGGCCGACCAGCGGCGCTTGTAGAATCCATTCTGCCAGCCGGTCACCATCAGGTCGAGGAACTGCTCGTTCTGGAACGCGCGAATCTCGTCCGACGACCAGCGCCAGCGGCCGCGCTCGAACACATCCGGCACCGGGTATCGTTTATAGAGCGCATCCCAGTCGATCGAGCGGTGATAATTCGGCAGCGAACTTTCCGCCACCCCGCGTTGCAGAACCGTCATTCCAGACTCCAATTGCACGAATATTTAGTCAGCCATTCCGGGATGGCGCGGCGCGCCAGGCCCGGAATCCAGATAGAAAAACCACAATCGCTTCGGGATTCCGGGCTCGCGGGTCTTGCCCGCGCCCCGGAATGACGAGTGATTTCAGGTTTTATAGTCGGGAGCTTCGCGGTCGAGCTTGCGCAAATGCGCACGCCAGCTCATCTGATTGAACGGCGCATTGCCGTCAGTGAAAAATTTACTGGCCTGCACCGGCGTGATGTCGAGCACATGCTGCGGCGGGATATAAGGCTTCACGCCGCCGGCCATTGAGCGCACTTGCGTCTCGCAGGCGCGGATCATCAGGAAGGCCAGCATATAGGCTTCGTTGATCGTGTGGCCCCAGAGCACGAAGCCGTGGCCGCGTTGCAGAACGACCTGGCTTTTGCCGAAGTTCTTGGCGAGGCGCTGCCCCTCTTCGTCGGTCGAGATCAGGCCTTCATAGTCGTGGTAGCCGATCGGCCCAAGCCACATCGCATACTGATTGCCACCCTGAATGAGCCCCTGCTCCTGCATCGCTACCGCGGTCACGTATTTGGTGTGCAGATGGACGATGCACTGCGCCTGCGGATAGGCGTCGTAGATGCCCTTGTGGAACGGGAACGCGAATTTGTGCGGTATCTCGTCGCTCGGCACGACATGATTGCATTTGTCGTCGAGCTTGTGCAGGCGCGAGGCGGTGACTTCCTCGAACAGAAGGTGCGCCGGATGCATGAGGAACTGGTTCGGGTTGCCCGGCACGCGCGCCGACAGATGCGCGACCAGACCTTCGTCCCAATCCTGTAAAGCGGCCAGACGGAACACCGCCGCCAGATCGACGCGGGCCTTCCACTCTTCGGGTGACATGCCGGGTTTTAGCGCAGTCGCTTGCGTCTGCATCGTACTCCCTCCCCCATTTTTGTCCTTCCGCGCATCGCGGCCACGAAGTTTCATGACGGCGATGCGAAATGGCAACTCTTGCGCCCGATCTTACACGGCCGGAAGCGCCTGCAGGAAATGAAGTATTCTTAGATGCACTATGAAACCGCAGCATGGTGCCGCGAGCCGGGCACAATCAGCTTTTGCCGGGCGGTTTGGGCGCGGAAATCTCATGCAGAATCTGGTTCATCCAGCGATTGGCGGCGCCATTGCCGAGATGCGGATGCCAGATGATGCGCGTCGGCTGCAGCGGCAGATCGAGCGGCAGTTCCACGACGCGCAACTTGTACAGCGATTTGCACATCACGCCGAGGCGGCGCGGGATACTCATAATGTAGTCGGTATTGTAGATGATCGGCGGCGCCAGCGCGAACTGGCTCACCGTCAGCACATGGCGGCGCACCAGGCCTTTGAGTTCGAGCGCCCGGTCGATGCGGCCGGTATGGGTCGGGATAATGCCGTCGACCGGAATATAGACGTGCTTGCCGGCGGCGTAACTCTCCAGCGTGAGCGGCTGCTTGCCGAGCGGATTTTTCGGCGACATCACCACGACGACGCCGTCTTCGTAGAGCAGTTCGGTGGCGAAGCGGTCGGGCGGATGGTCGATCATGCCGACGACCAGATCGGCTTCCTGCTTGTCGAGCATGCTCCAGGCGTGCTGCATGACATTAAGCTTGATGCGCAGATCGACATGGGGCGCGCGGGCGCGCACGACTTCGACCAGGTTGGTAAGATGCAAGGTCGCGACATAGTCGGTCATCGCGATCTGGAACGTATGCACCGCCTTGGCCGGGTGGAAATCGGTCGGCGCCAAGGCCGCGCGGATATGCGCCAGGGTCGGGATCACGGCGGTCGACAGCGCGACGGCGCGCGGCGTCGGCCGCATTTCGCCCGAGCCGCGGATGAACAATTCGTCCTTGAGCACCACGCGCAGCCGGTTGAGCGCGTGGCTGATGGTCGATTGCGACACGTTGAGGCGCTGCGCCGCGCGCGTGACGCTGCGCTCCTGCATCACCGCCTCGAAGACGAACAGCAGATTGAGATCCATCCGCGAGAGATCGTCGGCTCTCATGAGTCGTCCCGTCGGGTCATCAAAAGGCTCCGCAGCTGCTTACGGGGTCAAGCGTCGCGGTCAAATTCCTCCATTTCGGCGGCGGCGGCAACCTTATTGTGGCCGGTGGCGCTTGACGGCTTCGGGATTGGTCGAATCGGCGCCCATATAGACGCCGCGGTCCCATTTGCGCTTGAGCGGGTCGGCGACCTTCAGCGTCATTTTGCCGATATTCTGGATTTCGATGTCGACGGTCTCGCCGTCCTGCAGCGCGCCGAGGCCCTCATGGTTGGTGCCGCAGGCGATCAGGTCGCCCGAGTTCATGGTCATCACCGTGGTGGCGAATTCGACCAAGGTCGGCACGCGGTGCTCCATGTCGTCGGTATTGTAGTGGTGGCGAAGCTGGCCGTCGTTCCAGAACCGCACCACCAGATCGTTGGGGTCCTTGATTTCGTCGGCGGTGGTGATGCAGGGGCCGATCGGGCCGAAAGTGTCGAACGACTTGCCGAGCCAGCTGGTGTTCGGAAAAGCCGGCCAGGTCTTGCGGCCCTCTTCGCGCGCCGAGACGTCGATCATCGATGTGTAGCCGAACACGGCGCCCTGCCAGTCCTTGGCCTTGACCATCTTCGACGGGCCGCGCAGCACCAAAGCCAGTTCGGCCTCGTGCATGAAAATCCACGGCACGGTGTATTCCGGCAGCATGATGGTGTCGCCGGGGCCGACGACGGCGTCCGGATTTTTCATGAACATGTTGAGCGGCCGCGCCTCGCGCTGGGCATGTTCCCAGTAATTGGCGATGCAGGCGAGAATCTTGCCCGGACGCGGCAGCGGCGGCCGCAACCGCACCTGCGCGAGCGGCGTCGCGTTATCGTCGCGCGCCATCTTCTCGAAAGTCGGCCGCAGTCGGTCGAAATCGTCGATGATGCCCTGCATGGTGAGCTGCGCCGTGTAGCTTTTTTTCACCGCCGCCGAGACATCGACAACGCCGCGATCGGTGAGCACGCCGGGCAAAATTTCGGCGCTGGGCGACGTCTGGAACAGAACAAGCTTCACGAAGGCCTCCCTGGCAATTTTTTTTCAATACAGCACAGATGCATCGACGCGGCCAGCCGCGTTGAATGAACGATTCGCATAGTGCGCGTGCGGTATTTTCATCTCGCGGCATTCGCCGCCGGCGCCCTTCTAACCGCCGCCCGGGAGTGTTAGAAATTTGCCGCCATGCCGGATCAAGCTCACGCCCTTCCCCGTCCGCTTCGCGCGCCGCCGCGCATTGACGTCAATGCGGTGTCGCAGCCGCTGCAGGATCTGTTCGCCGGCTGGGATGTCGCGCTGGCCAAGCCCTTCGTCGGACTGACCGCTGACGGGACGATCGAGCCCGGCCTGTTTGCGCTGCGCAAGACCGGCGCCAGCGTGCAGCCGCTGGCCGACGCGGTCGCCGCGTTTGTGGCGTCGCTCGACGCGACGCAGCGCAAGGACGTCGCCTTCCCCGTCGACAGCGAAATCTGGCGCACCTGGAGCAACATCCATCGCAATCTGATGCGGCATGGGCTGTGTCTGGTCGAACTGAGCGAACCGCAGCGCGAACTGGCCTACGCCATCCTGCGCGCCACGCTCGGCACTTACGCCTACGAGACGGCGCGCAACGCCATGCGGCTGAACCAGACGCTCGCCGAGATGACCGGCCTGCCGCTCGAGTTCGGCGAATATTTTTACTGGATCAGCCTGTTCGGCGAGCTGTCCGCCGACGAACCGTGGGGCTTTCAGCTCGACGGCCATCATTGCAATATCAACTGTCTGGTGATCGGCGACCAGATCGTGCTGTCGCCGATCCTGCTCGGCTCCGAACCCATCCTGGCCGAGGCCGGCAAATATGCCGGGCTGACCGTGCTGCGCGAGGAGGAAGCGCGCGGCTGGAATTTCATGCAGGCGCTCGATCCGGCGCAGCGCGCCAAGGCCATCATCGGCACGCAATTGCCGTTCGACGGCTATGCCTCCGGCTTTCAGGACAATGTGACGATGCCCTATGCCGGCGTTCCATCAACCGAGATGACGCCGACGCAGCGCGCGCAACTGACCGACCTCTTGACGCTCTACACCGACCGGCTGACGCCGGCGCATGCGAAAATCCGGCGCGATGAAGTTATGGCGCAATTCGACCGCACTTATTTCGGCTGGATCGGCGAGTTCAGCGACACCGCACCGTTCTATTACCGCCTCCACAGTCCGGTGATCTATATCGAGTTCTATCATCAGCCGGGCGTGGCGCTGCCGGATACCGGCTATAACCGCCGGCATGCGCACGCTCTGGTGCGCACGCCGAACGGCAATGATTACGGCCGCGCATTGCTGCGGCAATACCGCGCCAAAAACGCCGTTTAAATATTAGCGAAACGCGGCAGCAGCGCCTTGGCGTTGCCGGCCATCACCTTGGCGCGCAGCGCGTCGTCATAGCCGTCGAACGCCGCCACATTGGCAATCGTGTCGGCCATCACCTTCTCGACAAAGCGGGCCGACGGATAATCGGTGCCGAACAGGATGCGCGAGGGATCGGCGACATCGAGCAGCGCGCGCAGCGCCAGCGGCGACGGCGACTGGGCGACATCGTAATAAAGCCGGTTGAGATAGGTCTTCACGCCCAGCGGCAGCTTGTCCTTCAGCTTCGGATCGTCGTCGAGGCCGCTGAGCCGGAACAGCAGAAACGGCGTGACGCCGCCCATATGTGGCATGATGAACTTGATGTTCGGAAACTTCTCCAGCATGCCGGTATAGAGCATGTTGACGATGGCGCGCGTCGTATCGAAGGTCAGCTCGGTATAGCCGGCCTGGAACGAGTATTCCGGCATGCCGGTGACCGCCGGCCGCTGCGGATGCACGAACACCACCGCCTTGCGGCGATCCAACTCAGCATAGAGTTCGAATTCTTCCGGGTGACCGAGATAGCGGTGGCCTGTGTGGCTTTGCAGATTGACGCCGTCGAGCTTGAGCGTGTCGAGCGCGTATTCGACGCTGCGGCAGGCCGCCTCGACATCCGGCAAAGCGACGAAGCCCATGGCGCCGAATTTTCCGGGATGATCGGCCACGGCCTGCGCCATGTATTCGTTGCAGACCTTGACCAGCCGTTTGGTGAATTCGACATCGCCAAAGTAGGCGCCGGGCGAGGCGATCGACAGTAGCACGGCATCGATGCCGAACTGGTCCATCAATTCCAGCTGACGCGGCAGGCTCCAGGCCGGCCACGGGTTTTCGCCCGAGCCGAGCACGCCGACGCTGGCGAGTTCGCTTTTATAGATATCGGGAATGACGTGTTGATGGACGTCGATCAAGGACATG
>CAIMEA010000220.1 GCA_903839845.1 uncultured Hyphomicrobiales bacterium | reverse complement strand
GCGCCCACGATGCGGAACCCCGGGCCCCGGCCTTCCATCGTCCGGCGACTCCACCCATATTCCCCCGATGGCGATACCACCGAAAAAGCCGAAAAAGGACCCTGCGCGGCCCACCCGCGCCAAGGCCTCGCGCCCGGACGATGCAGCCGTGCCCGATTCGCTGGCGGATATCCTCAATCCGGCGATCAACAAGGGCACCGCCGGCATGGGGTCGGGCACGGGTTTGGGTTCCGGCACCGGGCTGCAGCAGCCGCCGGACAATTCCTTCGACCGCCGCCGCGACTTCTCCGCCGCGCACACTGCACGCAAGTCGACGCCGAAATCCGTCCCCCTTCCCGACGGTTTCGGCGAGGCGCCGCAATCGGATTACACCGGCGCGCCGGTCACCGGACTCGATCCGGCTTTGGCGCAGGAACTCGGCCTCGGCGACGGACAGGATTCGACGGAAGCCGACCGCGAGAAATCGATTCTTGAAGCCCGCATTGCCCATGCCGGCGGCGACCCGAAATACCGGCTCCCCAAGGCCGATCTGCCGACCGGCCCCGGCGGCCTGTCGTCGATGGGCGTCGCCGCCACTGCCGAGTCGCTGGAGCGCCTGCTGCGCGAGGGCCGCCCGGAAGTCACCGAGCAGATATGGACGCCGCACCGTCCGCCGCGCCCGGAGAAATCCGAAGGCGGCCAGAAATTCGTCATCAAGTCCGACTTCGAGCCGAAGGGCGACCAGCCGGTCGCCATCGCCGAGCTGGTCGAGGGCATCAAGCGCCATGACCGCACGCAGGTTCTCCTTGGCGTCACCGGCTCGGGCAAGACCTTCACCATGGCCAAGGTGATCGAGGCGACGCAGCGCCCGGCACTCATCCTCGCGCCGAACAAGACGCTCGCCGCGCAGCTCTATGGCGAGTTCAAGAACTTCTTTCCCGACAACGCGGTCGAATATTTCGTTTCCTATTACGACTACTACCAGCCGGAAGCCTACGTCCCGCGCACCGACACCTATATCGAGAAGGAATCCTCGATCAACGAGCAGATCGACCGCATGCGCCATTCGGCGACGCGCTCGCTGCTCGAGCGCGACGACGTCATCATCGTCGCTTCTGTTTCTTGTATCTATGGCATCGGCTCGGTCGAAACCTATTCGGCCATGACCTTCACGCTGAAGCAGCGCGGCGCGATCAGCCAGCGCCAGCTGATGGCCGATCTGGTCGCGCTGCAATACAAGCGCACCCAGGCCGATTTCTTCCGCGGCACGTTCCGCGTGCGCGGCGACACCATCGAGATTTTCCCCGCGCACTACGAAGACCGCGCCTGGCGAGTTTCACTCTTTGGAGATGAAATCGAGAGTATCCACGAATTCGATCCGCTCACCGGGCAAAAGACCGACGAGCTGGAATTCGTCAAGGTCTATGCCAACTCGCATTACGTCACGCCGCGCCCGACGCTCATCCAGGCGATGAACTCGATCAAGGCCGAGCTGAACATGCGGCTGCGCCAGCTCAACGACGCCGGCCGCCTGCTCGAGGCGCAGCGGCTCGAGCAGCGCACCAATTACGATCTGGAAATGATGGAAGCCACCGGCTCCTGCGCCGGCATCGAGAACTATTCGCGTTATCTCACTGGCCGCCGCCCCGGCGAGCCGCCGCCGACTCTGTTCGAATATGTGCCCGACAATGCGCTGGTCTTCGCCGACGAATCCCACGTCACCATTCCGCAGATCGGCGGCATGTTCCGCGGCGACTTCCGGCGCAAGGCGACGCTCGCCGAATACGGCTTCCGCCTGCCCTCCTGCATGGACAACCGGCCGCTGCGCTTCGAGGAATGGGACGCGATGCGGCCGCAGTCGGTCGCCGTCTCGGCGACGCCGAGCCATTGGGAAATGAATGAGGCCAATGGCGTCTTCGTCGAGCAGGTCATTCGCCCGACCGGGCTTATCGACCCGCCGGTGGAAATCCGCTCGGCGCGCACGCAGGTTGACGATCTCGTCGGCGAGGTGCGCCAGGTGGCGCAGCAAGGCTATCGCTCGCTGGTCACGGTGCTGACCAAGCGCATGGCCGAGGACCTCACCGAATACATGCACGAACAGGGCATCCGCGTGCGCTACATGCACTCGGATATCGACACCTTGGAGCGCATCGAGATCATCCGCGATCTGCGGCTTGGCGCGTTCGACGCGCTGATCGGCATCAACCTGCTGCGCGAAGGCCTCGATATTCCGGAATGCGCTCTGGTCGCCATTCTCGACGCCGACAAGGAAGGCTTCCTGCGCAGCGAGACCTCGCTGATCCAGACCATTGGACGGGCCGCGCGCAATGTCGACGGCAAGGTCGTGCTCTATGCCGACACCATCACCGGCTCGATGCAGCGCGCCATCGAGGAAACCGACCGCCGCCGCGCCAAGCAGGTCGAATACAACACGGCGAACGGCATCACGCCGGAGAGCATCAAGAAGTCGATCGGCGATATCATGGACTCGGTCTATGAGCGCGACCACGTTCTCATTTCAACGGGCGGGGCCGGCGAAGGCGAGTTCGGCGACGCCGCCACCGTCGGCCATAATTTCGAGACCGTGCTGGCCGATCTGGAAAAGCGCATGCGCGAGGCCGCCGCCGACTTGGACTTCGAGGAAGCCGCGCGCCTGCGCGACGAACTCAAGCGCCTGCGCCAGACCGAACTGGCCGTGGTCGACAATCCGACCGTGCGCAATGTGATGATCGGGCAGGATTCGAAATTGCGCAGGGCGGTGAAGAACTCGAAGCCGGTCGATCCCCTATCGCGCCCGCACAAGCCGGTGCTCGACGAAATGGGCATCGCCACGTGGCACGAGTTTAAACCCTCACGCCCTGGGGATGGGCGCCCCCGTAAACCCAACCTCGATGAAATGGGCCCCGGCGTTGAATCGATCCCCGCGCGCGGCGAGCCGAGCCAAGGCCCGCGCTCAAAGCTGGGACGGCCGGGCATGCGGGGCGGGTTTAAGAAGAAGGGGCGATAAATATCCGGGATCCCAGATCTGGATCTGCATTTCGGATCTTGACGATGGCAGAATTTTTAGTACTATTTTATGGGGCCAATGGTGGCCCCAAACGCCAACGCCGAGGCACTGCCTCGGCGTCGGGTTCCACAGTAAACAGCTAAGTATCTCTGCGGACTACGGAAAGCAGTCGCTTCCCGCCTCACAATCGGAAAGTAGCGATGTTCGCTGACGGCGTCCAGAAGGATCTTGGCAGAAAGATAGGATAGCCAGATGGCGAATAATCTCCATATCTCATACGATCTTCACAAACCTGACAAGAATTATGACCGTGTCATCGCTGCGGTCAAAAGCTTGGGCTCGTGGGCAAAGATTCACTACTCTTACTGGTACGTGAAGTCGAACTTGACCGCAGCGCAGGCGCGCGACGCGATGAAGGCCGCAATGGACGCCAATGATAGCGTTTATGTCGTCGACGCCACGAACAATAGTGCTGCTTGGCACAATATTTCGCCGGATGCCGCGCAGTTCATCAGCGGCAAATGGGATAAAATCGCTGCCTAAAAGGACTAAAGAGCGGCGGTATTTTCCGCCGCTCTTTTTTTGCTGAGCACCAAATGGAAAAGAAACAATCAGAACTTCGCTTAGCTTTCTCTGTTCCGGAGACAATTCCCGTCACAGTCGGACCGAAGCTTCGGTCGGGAGTGCTTAGCATTGCTGGATACATACCAGCAGGCGCGATCGTTCCGCAGAATTACAAAATTCCCTATCACGATTCACGAACTAAAAAAGGCTACCAACGCCCCCCTCAAGATTCCCGAATAAATGAATTGGTGGCAGACCTCCGAAAGGATCGCGTAGATCTTCCAACCGCTATATTGCTGAATTTGCGCGACCAAAATGCAAAAAAAGCAGTTCGACACGGATTATTTTATTTGAATGAATTGCAGTCTGCCAAGAATTTCTCACAGCCATTCTATGTCGTCGATGGACAACATCGAATTCTCGCACTCGAAAAATTGGTGGTCGAGTATGACCCGGCAAAATGGGCTAGCTTTCTTATTCCATTCGTTTGCATGCTCGGCGCCACTGAAGACGAGGAAATGGATCAATTTTATATCGTAAACTCCAAGGCAAAATCTGTGAGGACTGATTTGGCATATGCATTGTTGCGCCAACGAGCCGAGCGCGACCCAGCGGTAATGGAACAACTATTGGAGAAAGGACGCGATTGGCAGGTAATCGCCGAAGCACTTGTGGAGCAACTCGCCGAAAAAGGCGCCGTATGGAGAGGGTTGGTACGTCTCGCTGCAATGGAAAAAGGTGAGACAACTATGCCATCGGCTTCGATGGTTAGCTCGTTACGCCCGCTTCTTACATCACCCTATTTTGGTAGCCTAACTCGCGAACAACAAATAAAGCTACTTGAAGCGTTCTGGCGAGGCCTTAGGAATTTGATGACGGAGGCGTTTGATGAACCGCAAAAGTTCGTCGTACAAAAAGGTGTCGGTGTCACCGTTCTTCACGCCCTCCTGGTGCAAATAGTAGAAATTGCACGGTCAAAAGGCCTATCTACGCTTGATCCTGAAACATATTCAAAACTTTTGAAAAAGCCGCTGTCGCTTTTGCAAGGCGAGAATCAACACGGAGATACGGTCTCTGGACTAGATTTTTGGCGGGTCGCCCCTGAGGGGGCTGCCGGCTCCTACAGTTCGAGTGCTGGAAAAAGAGTTTTTACTGCAAAGCTCAGACAATTATTGCCCCCTATCGAAGCCGAATAACTTAACTTTACCTCAATGCCACGAGGGGATGGGACGCGGCACCCGCGCGAAGGTCGCGCCCCGGAAGGCCCGGATGGTCATCCGGGCTACTAAACCTTGTTACTCACCACTCCCCCGCGAAAGCGGCAGCCTTTGACAAACGTCCCCGCTTTCGCGGGGGACGAGCGGAGATAAATGAGGCTCCCGCCCTCCCAATAAAATCCCGACCCCCCTTGACTGTATATATCCCTAGGCCTATATTCCCTTCCATCCCGCCCCACTAGAGGGGTGTCTGTGCAGCATCTTCAGATGCGGGGCGGGGAGCGGTGGCCGGGGTGGGGCGTCGGAGATGCGGCGCGGTTTCCCTCCCCCGGCGGTCCAAGCCGCTCAGGTCCCGGCGCGCCAGCCGCGCGCCACTGGGGCTTGAATTGCGCGTGGCCAAAGGGGCAGAAGCCTCTGGCCGTCAAAAGGCCCGATACCAGGGCCCGATGACGCCGGCGGCGAGGAAGCTTCCTCGCCCGCGCAAGGAAGCCCCGCAGCGGTGGATAGGCTCACCTCAAAGCAAGGAGGCGCCTGAAAGTGTCAGTCCACCGGGGGCGGAGCGGAGCAAGCCTCAAACATCGCGTGCGGGACGCCGGGGATCCGGCCATTCCGTGGTGACTTGCTCGTGTGAATCTAACTCAACACTCACACGAGGCTGCGGGGTCGTTGTGGCCCCGGCGTTCCGCGCGCCCTCTTTTTACGAGGACGCGACGTGTCGCGCCGTAGCCCGAAGGGCGAAGGCGGATGGAATGCGAATGAAGGCGACGGCCTGCCCGGGGCCGCAAAGAATACGGGCGATGACGCGCGTCTGTACGGCAGCGCCTGCTATTTCTCCGCCGGCGCGACCGCCACCTCGCTCAGCCCGCTGTTCTTGAGCGACTCGGCGACGAAGCCGGAGGCCTTCATCTCCTCGACGAAGACCTTGAGATAAGCGAGCCCAGCCGGCCGGTTCTTCGGCGTCGTCATCGCCTGGCGGATCTGCTGGAATGCGCCGCTCATCACCCGCACCTCCGGATGATCCTTGGCGTAACCCTCGAGCGCCTGCCGCACGCCGGCGGCGGCGTCGAGTTTCTGCTCGAGAAAAACCGGAATGCCGGCGGTGGCGCCGCCGACCTTGGCGCGCACGATGGTCGCGTGCTTGAGTTCGCGCGTCAGGAAAAGATCGTAGACGGAATCGAGGCCGATGCCGATGGCAATGCCGGGCCTGTCGACGTCGCCGACATCCTTGAGCGGAGAATCCTTCAGCACCATGTAGGTGCCTTCGATGATGACGTAAGGCGCGGTGAAGTCGGCCTGCGCGGCGCGTACCGGATCGATGGCGATGAAGCCGACATCGACAGCGCCCGTGGCGAGCGCGTCGAAGGCCTTGCCGGCGGCCTGAAACTCGACGTAGTCGACCGGCACGCCGAGACGCTTGGCCAATGCGGCGGCGAGATCGACCGAAATGCCGCGCGGCGCGCCGCCCGGCGCCTTCTGCGCCAGCACGCTGTTGCCGTAATTGATCGCGGCGCGCAATTTGCCGGTCGGCGCGAGGTCTTTGAGAACCTCGGGCGATGGCGCGGTTTGCGCGAAGGCCGCTGTATGCAAGAAAGCATTGCATGAAAAAATCAGCGCCGCGGCCAGCGCGGCCGCGGTCTTCAGCGGATGTCGCATCGTCTCCCCCAAAAGCGGCGCTGTCCCGCGCCGTCGATCATCATCAGCGGCGGCGCGCGATGAACGGGATCAGACTGCCGATCACCGTGCCGACAACCGTGGCGAAGGCAAAGGCCCCGGCGTCGCGGCCGAATACGATTTTCAAGACGGCCTCGAGCACGCCGAGCGCGCCGGCCAGCACGCCGACGACATAGAGCACCTTGGTCAGATAGGCCGCCGTGTCGCCGGCCTTGCCCGCGAAGGCGACGAGATCCGGCGTCGCCAGCAGCAATATCGCCGAGAACAACAACAGCCGCGCGCCGGTGTTCATCAGCGCCGCGCCGACGATGATGCCGGTCGCCGCCAGCAGGCTCGCGTTCTTGGTGTAGTCGGTCCACGAATTGGCGGCGTATTCCCGCATCGTATTGAAGACCGGGTCGACCATATTCTGGGTCAGAAAGTCCACCACATTGACGTCGAACATCACACGCACTCCACGCTGTTCTAGCGAAGAAGCCGGCATTATGCCCCAGTTCAGCGGGGCCGCCTAGGCGCGAAAAGGCCTGGAAAAGGCGCGCTTGCCGCGGCTTTGCAAATGGCAATCCGGGCGTCGTGGCCGGCTACGCCGTCTCGAACTGCAATTTCGCCAATCGCGCATACAAGCCGCCATTGGCCGAGAGCTGCGCGTGCGTGCCCTCCTCGACGATGCGGCCTCTGTCGATCACCAGAATGCGGTCACAGGACAATACTGTTGCGAGACGATGCGCGATGACGATCGAGGTGCGCTGCTGCATCAGCTGGGTGAGCGCCTGTTGCACCAACGTTTCGCTCTCGGCATCGAGCGCCGAGGTCGCCTCGTCGAGCAGCAGCAGCGGCGCCTCGCGCAAGATCGCGCGGGCAATGGCGATGCGCTGGCGCTGGCCGCCGGACAGAGTAATGCCGCGCTCGCCGACTTGCGTGTCGTAGCCCTGCGGCATGCGGGCGATGAATTCGGCGGCGTGCGCGGCTTGCGCGGCTTTCTCGATTTCGGCGTCGGTGGCGTCGAGCCGGCCGAAGCGGATGTTCTCGCGCACGGTGGCGGCGAAGACGACGGCGTCCTGCGGCACCAAAGCGATCTCGCGGCGCACCGCGGCGGGATCGGCCTTCGGCAGGTCGACGCCGTCGAAGGTCACGGTGCCGCTCTGCGGATCGTAGAACCGGAGAATGAGATGAAAGATCGTGCTTTTGCCCGCGCCGGACGGCCCGACCAATGCGAGCCTTTCGCCGGGCTTCACTTTGAACGTCAGACCGTCGAGCACATAAGCGTCCGGCCGCGTCGGATAGGCAAAGCGCACATTGTCGAATGTCACTTCGCCGCGCGCCGGCCTGGCCAGGGCGAGCGGTTGCGCTGGCGCCTTGATCGCCGGCTCGACGCTGAGGATTTCGAACAACCGCTCGGCCGCGCCGGAGGCCTGCGCGATTTCGCCCCAGACTTGCGAGAGTTCGCCAAGTCCGCCGGCGGCGAAGACGGCGTAGAGAATGAACTGGCTCAGCCGCCCGGGCGTGATGTCGCCGGCCAGCACGTCCTGCGCGCCGACCCAGAGCACCAACACGACGCTGGAGAAGATAAGGAATATCGCAATCGACGTCAGGATCGAGCGCGCCTGGGTCGCGCCGCGCGCCGCCTCATAGGCGCCTTCGACCGCCGCGCCGAAGCGCCGCCGCGCCAGCGCCTCGTTGGTGAAGGCCTGCAAGGTGCGCACCGCGCCGATCAATTCGCTTGCATAGCCGGAGGCGTCGGCGAGCGTGTCCTGCGCGGCGCGGCTTTTTTTGCGCACGGCGCGGCCGAAGCCGACCAAAGGCAGCACGATCACCGGAATGGCGGCGAGCACGAACAGCGACAGGCGCGGACTGGTCACCACCATCATGGCGGCGCCGCCGAAAAACAGGACGAGGTTGCGCAGCGCGATCGACACCGAAGCGCCGACCGCGGATTTGATCTGCGTCGTATCGGCGGTCAGCCGCGAGATCATCTCGCCGGTCTTGGCGGTATCGAAGAACGACGACGACAGTTTGGTGAGGTGCGCGAACACGTCGGCGCGCAGATCGGCGACGATGCGCTCGCCCAGCGTAATGACGAGGTAATAGCGCAGCGCGCTGGAGACCGCGAGCACCGCCACGACCGCGATCATGACGCTGAAATAGGAATCGATCAGCTCGGCCGCCTTGGCCGAAAAGCCGAAATCGATCATCCGCCGCACCGCGACCGGCACCACCAGAGTTGTCAGCGCGGCGATCGTCAGCGCCACCAGCGCGGCCAAGGCGCGATAGCGGTAGCGGCCGATATAGGGCAGCAGCCGGGTCAGCGGCTTGACGTTCAACTTGCGTCTTTCGGCGGCCTGGGCCTGTTCGCTCAAGCCCCGTCCCTCACTGGCAAAGCTCATCCGGCGCGGCGCCTTTTTTCTCGAAAACGCCCTCTATGGCGTCAGCTGTCGTGGTTAGGCGGGACCATGCCCCGGCGCCTTGCCATGGGTCAATCGGGGCAATCCTCGGCTTGCCGGGCGGGCATTCGTCCTGTATAGACCGGCCAAATTCAGCATTTCGGCGCCCCTTTGGCCGCCTTAAACGATCAAACATCAGACGGAACCGAAGATCATGAAGGCCGATATCCATCCAGAATACCACACCATCAAGGTCGTCATGACCGATGGCAGCGAATTCGTCACCCGCACCACCTGGGGCAAAGAGGGTGACACAATGAACCTCGACATCGACCCGAAGTCGCACCCGGCCTGGACCGGTGGCCAGGCGCAGATGATGGATCGCGGCGGCCGCGTGTCGCGCTTCCAGAAGAAGTTCGCTGGCTTCATCAAGGAAGAAAAGAAATAAGCGCTGTCGCAGCGCCGAAACGAAAGAACCCCGGGCATGTCCCGGGGTTCTTGCTTTTTAGCGCTCTGGCAGGAGTGTCAGACGCGCTCGCCGCCGAAGGCCGCTTTCAACAGACCGAGCTGCTGCTCGACCGGATTGATCGACGGCGCCTGGTCGGCGGCGATGTTGTGAATGGTGTTGTCGAGCCGGCGCACCTTGGCGTGCAGCTTCTGCGACCGTTCGATCAGGTCGCGCAGCACTACCGGCAGCAGCGCGATATTGTTCGGGTCGTGGCTATCGGTCGCCGCCAGCTTGACCTTGCTCTTTTCCTTATTGGCCTGAGCCAGCGACATCTCGCCTTCCTTGACCGCGCGATGCAGCAGCAGCCAGGACGCCAGCTGCATCAGCCGCGTGGTCAGCCGCATGCTTTCGGTCGCATAAGCCAGCGCCGGCGCGCGATCGAGCGTCTTGGATTCGGCGCGGCCCGGACCGTCGAGATAGGTCGCGGTCTCCTCGACCAGCGCCATGCCATCGCGAAACAGATCGGCGAAGGCCTGCGAATTGGCGAGCCGCTCGCCGAACGACACCGGCTCCGTCGGGCTGCTGAACAATGAGTTTTCGGACATAACGCTACGCCTCACCTTACTCTGTACCCGAACGACATTATCATTTTCGTTGCGCATTGCGGATCGGCTTGCCGGTGCCGCTTTACGATTGGGTAAGCATGACGCGCCGGGCGGCGGCCTGTCCAGACGGTCGGGCAGCAATCCTTCCGACATAGTTGCCAGCCGGACACAGGGGCGCAAAGCCCGTTCCATCTGCCCCAAAATGGCACATGACGCGCACAAAAAAGAGCCGCCGTTGCCGGCGGCTCGAAGTTGATAACAGGGAGGCGTCAAACAGAGTGGACAGGAGCCACTCAAAGTCCATGAAGTTGGACGCCATTAGTAATACTCGAGAAAGCTTACCCGCCGGTTAAGCACGACCCCATGGAAAACCGTTACGACACAATGGCATCGCACCTTATTACCGTCAGCGTTTGAAAAACTGATCGGCGGCGGCGCGTTTGGCGCGCTTTTGCGCCATGTCGGCTTCGAGGCGTTTGATTTCATCCTGCATCAGCTGCACGCGCAATGTCAGTTCCTCGACCGACAGCAGGCCGAGGTCCTGGCCGATTTCATGCGCGATCTTCTTTTTCGGCCGGTCATCGTCGTCGAAAGCCGCCATGTTTTCCTCCCTATTCGAAGAAACTTAGCCGCGCTTTCGCGGGTTGTCACACCGGCCAGTGCCGCCTAAACAAAGGCGGCAAGCGCGCGATAGTAGAGGCATCCATGACCGAACTTCCCACCAGCATGACCGTCATCGGCATCAAGGAGCCGGGCGGCCCCGAGGTTCTCGTTCCCGAACAGCGGCCGGTGCCGGTCCCGCGTGAAGGCGAAATCCTGGTCAAGGTCGCCGCCGCCGGCGTCAACCGTCCCGACGTTCAGCAGCGCAAAGGCCTTTACCCGCCGCCGCCCGGCGCGCCGGATGTGCCCGGCCTCGAAATCGCCGGCGAGATCGCCGCGCTCGGCCCCGGCATCAAACGCTGGGCGATCGGCGACCGTGTCATGGCTCTGGTCATCGGCGGCGGCTACGCGCAATACGCGCTGGCCCACGCCAGCCACGCACTGCCGGTGAGCGGCCTGTCGATGGTCGAAGCGTCCGCGGTACCGGAAACCTTTTTCACCGTCTGGCACAACGTGTTCGAGCGCGGCGCGCTGAAAGAGGGCGAAACATTGCTGGTGCATGGTGGCTCGTCCGGCATCGGCACGGTCGCGATCCAGCTCGCCAAGCAGTTCGGCGCGCGCGTCATCGTCACCGCCGGTTCGGAAGAAAAATGCGACGCCTGCCGCAAGCTCGGCGCCGACGTCGCCATCAATTACAAGACCGCGGACTTCGTCGAAGCGGTCAAGACCGCGACCGACGGCAAGGGCGCCGACGTCATTCTCGACATGGTCGGCGGCGATTACATCGGCCGCAATTATGAAGCCGCCGGCGTTGAAGGCCGCATCGTCCAGATCGCCTTCGCCGGCTCGCCGAAAGCGACCGTCGATTTTCGCCGCATCATGCTCAAGCGCCTGCACCACACCGGCTCGACCTTGCGGTCGCGCGCGGTCGCCGACAAAGGCGCGATTCGCGAGGCGATCGAGCAGAAAGTGCTGCCGCTGCTCGCCGCCGGCACGGTCAAGCCGATCATCTACAAGACCTTCCCGCTGGCCAAGGCTTCGGACGCCCATGCGCTGATGGAAAGCAGCGCGCATATCGGCAAGATCGTGCTGGAGGTTTGAGGGCGAACGGCGAAAAACGCCGCTTTTGCCTGACCGATCGGGAAACCGCCGCCGAATACCGCAAAAAGGCCGTTCGGCCGTTAAGCCTATCCTCCGCCACAATCATGGTTAATCGCTAAACGCTTGCCCGCACCCCCGGCATCCCGCTACTCATCTTGCGGCGGGTCGGCAAATAGCCCAGCCGGAGGGTAACGTTTGCATTCGAGGCGTGCCGTTCACCGACTAGCGACCCTGCTCGTACTCGCGGCCGCCTTGCTGGCGGGTTCGCGCGCGCGCGCTGTGGAAGCCGTGAACGTGCGGCTCGATACGCCCGCCATCGACCTCACCGCCGCCACCGAACGGGTCAAGACCGAAGCCGACCGAATCCAGGTTTCGACCGCGCCCGGTCCCGACGGTATCGTCCGCCGCATCGAAGTCCGCGCCCGCGAAGGCAACGTCAATTGGGCGACCTTCGCGCTGACCAACAATTCCGACGAGCAGATCGACCGCCTCATCGTCGTGCCGCATTACCGCATGGTCGGCTCCGGCCTGATCTGGCCCGATCTCGGCCTGTCGCGCATCGCCGGCATCACACCGTCCACCGGCGACCGCCCGGTGCGCCAGGAATCGACGACTTCGGATATTTTCCGCGTCACGCTCGATCCCGGCACCGTCGTCACCTTCGTCGCCGAATTGCGCACCGACCGTCTGCCGCAGATCTATCTGTGGGAGCCGGACGCCTTCAAGGACAAGGTCAACTCGTTCACGCTGTATCAGGGCATCGTCATCGGCATCGCCGGATTGCTGGCGCTGTTCCTCACCATTCTGTTCGTGGTTAAGGGCTCGGTGATGTTCCCGGCGGCCGCCGCGCTCGGCTGGGCGGTGTTGATCTATATCGGCATCGACTTCGGTTTCTGGGGCAAGGTGTTCGACATGTCGGCCGGCGCCGAGCGCGTCTGGCGCGCCTGCGGCGAGGCCATTCTGTCGGCGACACTGCTCGTCTTTTTGTTCGCTTATTTGAATCTGTCGCGCTGGCATGTGCGCTACGCCCACATTACCATCGCCTGGCTGGCGGCGCTGGCCGCCTTGATCGCGGTCGCGGTGTTCGATCCGGCGGTCGCGGCCGGCATCGCCCGCATGTCGCTTCTCGGCATCGCGGTGTTCGGCCTGGCGCTGGTGATTTATCTGTCGACGCATGGCTTCGACCGCGCCGTGCTGCTGATCCCGACCTGGCTGTTGTTGGTGGTGTGGACCGTCACCGCCGGCATCGCGGTGATGGGCGGCGCGCAGAACGACATTATCGGTCCGGCGCTGCTCGGCGGCCTGGTGCTGATCGTGATGCTGATCGGCTTCACAGTTATGCAGCACGCTTTCGCCGGCGGCATCACCCACGGCATTGTCTCCGATGTCGAGCGCCGCGCGCTGGCGCTGACCGGCGCCGGCGACATGATCTGGGACTGGGACGTGTCGGCCGACAAGGTCTTCACTAGTCACGAGACCGAACATGTGCTGGGCCTCAAGCGCGGCGTGCTTGAAGGGCCGGCGGCGCAGTGGCTGGAAATATTGCACGCACTCGACCGCGACCGCTTCCGCGCCTCGCTCGACAGCATCGTCGAGCAGCGGCGCGGCCGGCTCAACCAGGATTTCCGCCTGCGCGCCAGCGATGGCCATTATCTCTGGTTCACCCTGAAGGCGCGCCCGGTGGTCGGCTCGGACGGCGAAGTTGTGCGCGTCGTCGGCACACTGACCGACGTCACCGATTTCAAGAATGCCGAGGAGCGCCTGCTGTTCGACGCAGTGCATGACAACCTCACCGGTCTGCCCAATCGCGAATTGTTCATCGACCGCATGGAGGCGGCCTTCGCCTTTGCCCGCTCCGACACCAATATCCGCCCCTCGGTGATGGTAATCGATATCGACCGGTTCAAGCAGGTCAATGACTCGGTCGGTATCGCGGTCGGCGACTCGATCCTGCTCACCATTGCGCGCCGCCTGTCGCGTCTCTTGAAGCCGCAGGACACGCTGGCGAGGCTCTCCGGTGACCAGTTCGCCGTCATCCTGTTGTCGGAGCGCGAGCCGGCGCGCATCGTCGCGGCGACCGAGACGCTGCGGCGCGCACTGCGCGCGCCGATCGCCTTCAACGACCGCGAGATTTTTCTCACCGCGTCGATCGGTCTGGCACTCGCCGAGACCCAGCCGCACCGCACCGAAGAAGTGCTCAAGGACGCCGAGCTGGCGATGTATTACGCCAAGCGCATCGGTGGCGATCGTATCGAGATATTCAAGCCGGCGATGCGCGCCCGCAAGACCGATCGCTTGACGATGGAATCGGAATTGCGCCGCGCCATCGAGCGGCAGGAGATCAAGGTGCTGTTCCAGCCGATCGTGCGGCTGGAAGATCGCGCCATTGCCGGCTTCGAGGCTTTGGCGCGCTGGGATCACCCCAAGATGGGGCGGCTGTCGCCGGCCGAGTTCATTTCGATCGCCGAGGAAATCGGCTTGATCGTCGACCTCGGCCTGTTCGTCCTCGATCACACCGCCAAACAACTCGCCACCTGGCAGGCAGCGACCAAGGGACGCGAACCGGTCTTCGCCTCGGTCAATGTCTCGTCGCGGCAATTGCTGCGCCACGACCTGATCCAGGATCTGCGCGGCGTTCTGGCGCGCACGCCACTGGTGCGCGGTTCGCTCAAGCTGGAGGTCACCGAGTCGCTGGTGATGGAAAATCCGGAGCACGCGGCGCAGATGCTGACCCGCATCAAGGAACTCGGCGCGGGTCTGTCGCTCGACGACTTCGGCACCGGCCACTCCTCGCTGGCTTACTTGCAGCGATTCCCGTTCGACACCATCAAGATCGACCAGTCCTTCGTGCGCACCACCACGCGCGGCACGCGGCCGGTCATCCTGCGCTCGATCATTTCGCTGGCGCACGATCTCGGTATGGAAGTGGTGGCGGAAGGCGCCGAGACCGATAGCGACGCGGTCGAGCTGTACCAATTGGGCTGCGAATACGCGCAAGGCTTCGCCTTCGGAGAGGCGATGACCTCGGAAGCGGCCCTCGATCTTCTGCTCGGCAAGCCGCCGAGCGTGCGCACCTTTAAGGTTGCGTCGGAATAATCTGCTACCTTGCATTGTATCCTAGTTTGACCCATCATTGCGTCCTCGCATCCGCCGGAGTCGGGAGGGCGCTTCATGACAAGCCTCAAATCGTTTGCGATTTCCGTGGCGTTTTTGATCGTCGCCGCTGTGGCCGGAGCCCAGCCGGTCCTCACGCCGCAGGACATAAAGTCGATCGCCGAAATCAAAAATCAGGCCGTCTTCTGCGAGGGAAAATACGCGCTCTGCATCAAAGCCGCCTGCACGCCGGTGCCGACGCTCGACCGGCTCGGTAACTACTACAACGACAAGGTTGTCTGCAGTTGCAATGTCGAGGACGGCATATCGATGGGGCCCGGCCAATGCGCGGATCGCAGCCCCGTCGAGCAGAACGGCCGCACGTATATGATCTCAACCTATTCCAACCTTTTCAACGAGCGCAACGGCTCGCTGAACACCACGCTGGCTTGCACGGGGTCCACGCAACAATGGGCCTGGTGTTACGGCGCGCCGTGCGTGGTCGACGATCGCGATCCAAGCCTCGCCCATTGCACCTGCCCCGTGCAAACCGGCCCGATGCAAACGCTGGGCGGCAACTGCACGAGCGACAATTGCAAATATATCTGGTCGGCGGCAACGCCGGGTGGCGACGATTTCGCCAACAGGCATTTCTACGAATATGTGTCGAAAAATTATCCGAACGTGAAGGGCAACATGGCGGCCAAGCTGTGCACGCCGCCACAACCGCCGAAATGAAATAAAATCGAAGCGATGCGGCCTTAGGCGTGTCCCGCCTCGTTCGACAAATGGCTGAGATCGATGCCGATCTTGCGCAACGCCTTGTCGTATTTGCCGCTGGTGTCGCCGCCAAAAATAAGTTCGGGATCGGCGGCGCAATGCAGCCAGCCGTTCTGCTGGATTTCCTGCTCGAGCTGCCCGGGCGCCCAGCCGGCATAACCGAGCGCCAGGATCGCCGTCTCCGGTCCGCTGCCATGCGCGATGGCTTTCAATATATCCAGCGTTGCGGTCAGGCAGATGCCGTCGTCGATCGGCAGCGTCGAATTCTCGATGAAGAAATCGGCCGAATGTAAAACGAAACCGCGGCCGGTTTCGACCGGGCCGCCTTTGAGTACCTTGACCGCGTCGGCCGCGTTCGGCAGTTGAATTCGCTCGGCCGCCGGGATCACGTCAAGCTGCACCAGCAGATCGGGGAATTTGATGTTCGCCGCGGGCTGGTTGACGACGATGCCCATCGCGCCCTCGGTCGAATGTGCGCAAACGTAAATCACCGCGCGCGAAAATCGCTCGTCGTTCATCGTCGGCATCGCAATCAGCATCTGGCCGTCGAGATATCCGCGCGCGACGTGCGTGGCCGAAGCGGTGGATTTGCGCGGAGCTTTCATAGGCAAAGGGTACCCGATCGGCCGATCTTTGCAAACGAAGCCGGCGGCCAAAAGTTCATCCGGCGGACTTTGGAATCGACACGACAATTGTGGCAAAGTTGAATTCGTGCCCAGATGTCAGTCACCGGCTGCTCACAATGAATTCAGTGGCGCGCCACGGATTTCCTCATTAGATCGGGCCACATGACAGACCGCCGCGCAAAAAGATGCCGTCCCACCGTCCATTTTGCCATCTTCTTATGCGCATTCAGCATCCTGCCGGGCACCGTAGCGAGCGCTGCCGATACGTCGTCCTGGAGCCAGGACAGCAAGTCGGCCATTCGCCTGATCGCCGGCAACAATCATGGTGGCGACTTGGCGCTGCGCGCCGGTATTGAAGTAAAACTCCAGCCTGGCTGGCACACCTATTGGCGCTATCCCGGCGATTCCGGCGTGCCGCCGCGTTTCGATTTTGCCGGCTCGGAGAATTTGAAGTCCGCCAAGGTGCTCTATCCGGCGCCGCATGTGTTTAGCGACGATAGCGGCAATTCGATGGGCTACAGTGACCGGGTGATTTTCCCGATTCAGGTCACGCCCCGGCAGGCCGGCAAACCGGTCGTCGTGCGGCTCAAGATCGATTACGCGGTCTGCGAGAAGCTGTGCATTCCGGCCGAAGGCCGCGCCGAGCTGGGGCTGACATCCGGGCCGAGCGGCAACGACGCCGAGTTGAGCGCGGCCGAGGCGCAGGTCCCGGTCCCGATTGCCGCCGCCGACGTCGATCTTCGCGCGCGGCGCGTGAATGACGCGGCCAAGCCGCTGGTTGCGGTCGACCTGAAGACACCCGACGCCAAGCCGGTCGTCCTGCTGGTCGAAGGACCGAGCCCGGAATGGGCGCTGCCCATTCCTAAACCGGCGCAAGGCGCGCCGGCCGGACGGCAGCATTTCGGCTTTGAGCTGGATGGATTGCCGCCCGGCGTCAGCCCGAAAGGCCAGTTCGAACTGACCTTTACGCTTGTAAGCGGCGACCGCGCCGTCGAGGTGAAGACTCATCTCGACTAACCGGCGTGAACGGGGCTATTTTGCCGCCGGAAACGTAAATCCATAAATGCTGAGAGGAAATCCCATGCCCATTAAAGTCGGTGACAAACTCCCCACCACGACGTTCCGTGTCATGACCGCGGAAGGTCCCAAGCCGAAAACGACCGACGATATTTTCAAGGGCAAAAAGGTCGCGCTGTTCGCCGTGCCCGGCGCCTTCACGCCGACCTGCTCGAACATGCATATGCCGAGCTTCCTCAACAACGTCGCGGCCTTCAAGGCCAAGGGCGTCGATACCATAGCCGTGACCGCGGTCAACGATCCGTTCGTCATGAAAGCCTGGGCCGAGAAGACCGGCGGCGACGGCAAGATCGATTTCCTCGCCGACGGCAGCGCCGATTTCGCCAAGGCCATCGACATGACACTCGATGCGTCGGGCAACGGCCTCGGCATCCGCTCCAAGCGCTATTCGATGCTGGTCGATGACGGCGTCGTCAAGCAGATCAACGTCGAAGACGCGCCCGGCAAGTGCGACGTCTCCGGCGGCCAAGCGCTGCTCGGGCAAATCTAGTTTTTCTGCCGACACGTGCGACGCGGCCGGGCAAATGCCCGGCCGTTTTCGTTCTATTTGCGCTCTACTTACTCATGGCCCCTTTGGCGCCGGCGCGCGCGGCGATCAAACCTTCGCGGGCCAGTTCGTCGGCGCGTTCGTTCTGCGCGTGACCGGCATGGCCCTTGACCCAGTGCCAGTGCACGGTGTGCTGGGCAAGCGCCTCGTCGAGACGCTTCCACAGATCGACATTCTTGACCGGACTCTTGTCGGCGGTGCGCCAGCCGTTGCGCTTCCAGTTCTTGATCCAGGTCATGATGCCGTTGCGCAGGTACTGGCTGTCGGTGTGCAGGTCGACCGCGCAGGGACGCTTCAAGGCCTCGAGCGCCGCGATCGCCGCCATCAACTCCATGCGGTTGTTGGTGGTGTGCGCTTCGCCGCCCATCAATTCCTTTTCGGTCTCGCCGAAAGAGAGAATCGCGCCCCAGCCGCCCGGACCCGGGTTGCCCGAACAGGCGCCGTCAGTGTGAATGGTGACTCTCTGCTCGGACATTAAGAGATGCCATAGTCATTCGCGCTTTTCACCGACTGATGAAAACGCAATTTGCGGAAATATTCCAGCGGGTCCTTCGGCTTGACCAGGGCGCCGTCCGGCACCGCCAGCCAGTCGACCAGCCGCGTCAGCAAAAACCGCATCGCCGCGCCGCGCGCCAGGATCGGCAGCGCCGCCTGTTCAGCCGCCGACAGCGCGCGCACTTTGTTGTAACCGCTCAACAGCGCGCGACCTTTGGTGACGTTATAGGAGTGGTCCGGCTCGAAGCACCAGCAATTGAGACAGATCGCCACGTCATAAGCGAACATGTCGTTGCAGGCGAAATAGAAGTCGATCAGGCCGGACAACTTGTCGCCGAGAAAGAATACATTGTCGGGAAACAGATCGGCATGAATGACGCCGACCGGCAGATCGCGCGGCCAGTTCTTTTCCAGCAGGCCGAGTTCACTGACGATTTCGTTGCACAGGCCCGGCCGTACGCTGTCGCCGCGCGGGCCGGCGTGCTCGAATAAAGGCCGCCAGCTGTCGACCGACAAAGCATTCGGCCGCTTGATGGCGAAGTCCGCGCCGGCCAGATGCAGCCGCGCCATCGCTTCGCCAACCGCCGCGCAATGGCCGGCATTCGGTTTGCGAATCCACAGGCCGTCGAGAAAGGTCACGATCGCCGCCGGACGCCCGGCAACAACGCCGAGCATGCCGCCTTCTTTGTTCTTCACCGGCTGCGGACAGTTGAGTCCGCGCGCGGCGAGATGCTCCATCAGCCCGAGAAAGAACGGCAGGTCGGCTTCGGCGACGCGCTTCTCGTACAAAGTGAGAATGAAATTGCCGGCCGATGTATGCACGAGAAAATTGGAGTTCTCGACGCCTTCGGCAATGCCCTTGTAGGACAGCAATTCGCCGATGTCATAGCGGGCGATAAAGCGCGCGAGATCGTCGGCGGAGACGTCGGTATAGACGGCCATGAAGACTTACTCCGCCGCCTGATTTTCCCGCAGCGGACGAGGCAGCGGAAAGAACACGCCCTCCTCGGCGGCGGAGACGGTTTCGACGCTGACGGTGTAGCGCTGGGCAAAGGCGTCGATGATTTCCTCGACCAGGATTTCCGGCGCCGACGCGCCCGCCGTGATGCCGAGCCGCGCGATGTCGCCGAATTCGTTCCAGTCGATGTCGGCGGCGCGCTGCACCAAGGCCGCGCGCGGACAACCGGCGCGTTCGGCAACCTCGCGCAGCCGCTGCGAATTCGACGAGTTCGGCGCGCCGACGACGATCATTGCATCGACGACCGGCGCGACGCGCTTGACCGCTTCCTGGCGGTTGGTCGTCGCGTAGCAGATGTCTTCCTTGTGCGGTCCGACGATGGCCGGAAAACGCTGCTTCAACAGGTCGACGATTTCCGCCGTGTCGTGCACCGACAACGTGGTCTGCGTGACGTAAGCGAGATTGGTGGAATCGCGCGGCGTGAAATTCTGCGCGTCGGCCAAAGTTTCGAGCAGGCTGACGCTGCCCGGGGGGAGCTGGCCCATGGTGCCGATGACTTCGGGGTGGCCGGCATGGCCGATCAGCACGATCTGGCGGCCGCGCTTGTGATGGATTTCGGCCTCACGATGCACCTTGGTGACCAGGGGGCAGGTGGCGTCCAGCGCGAACAGGTTGCGCGCGCCCGCCTCGGCCGGCACCGAGCGCGGCACCCCATGCGCGGAGAAAATGACCGGGGCGCCGGTGCCTTCCGGCACTTCGCTGAGTTCCTCGACGAAAATCGCGCCCTTGGCGCGCAGCCCCTCGACCACATAGCGGTTGTGCACGATTTCGTGGCGGACATAGACCGGCGGCCCGTAGATTTTGAGCGCCTGCTCGACCGAATCGATGGCCCGCACCACGCCGGCGCAAAAGCCGCGCGGCGAGCACAAAAGTACCCGCAGCGCCGGCTTTGCCGTCGCCGATTCGCCGGAAGCAGGCTTTTCGGGCTCAGCGGTCATTCCACCCTCTAAATCGCGCGAAAATCACGCAAAACACCTCCCCGACATGGGATGGGCCGCCCCACCCTGTCAAGCCGGAACGGTTGCATGCAGGGGGGCATGACCCTATATTCCGGGCATTCCCGATCATCGCCGATGATCTGCTGCTTCGCCCCCGAAAAGGGCGGGCGAAGCCTAGAGGAGATATGCCATGTCGACAGCCGCCCCCCTGATGCCCAAGGCCACTGCGGTCTGGCTTTTGGACAATACCGCGCTGTCGTTCGACCAGATCGCCGAATTCTGCAAGCTGCACCCGCTCGAGATCAAGGCGATCGCCGACGGCGATTCGGCGCAGGGCATCAAGGGTCTCGATCCGGTCGCCACCGGCCAGCTGTCGCGCGAGCAGATTTCCGAAGCCGAAGCCAACCCGGCGCTGAGCCTGAAGCTGACCGAGCCGAAGGTGGCGATGTCGAGCAGCGCGCATGGCGGCAAGAAGGGCCCGCGCTATACGCCCGTCTCCCGCCGTCAGGACCGGCCGAACGCCATTCTGTGGCTGGTGCGCAATCATCCCGAACTCAAGGATGCGGCGATCATGCGCCTCGTCGGCACCACCAAGTCGACCATCGCCGCGATCCGCGACCGCACCCACTGGAACGCCGCCGCGCTGGCGCCGATGGACCCGGTGACGCTCGGCCTGTGCTCGCAGATCGACCTCGATTTCGAAGTGTCGCGCGCCAACAAGGAAAAGCCGTTGCCGATCGCCTCCGGCGCGACCTTGCTGCCCGCATCCGAAACCACCGCGCGCAAGGAAGCCGAAGTGGCCGCCGCTGCGGAAGAGAAGCAGAAGTCCGGCGGCGACCTCGACGTCAGCGCCGTTTTCGCCAAGCTCAAGCAGCTCGGCGGCAAGGGCGAAACGGAAGAAGAGTAAGATTTCTGTCGTTGCAGCTTCTTCTGTCATTGCCGGGCTTGACCCGGCAATCCATGAAGCCGTTCGTCATCAAGAATCTTTCATTCGACCTTTTATGCCGCACTTCATCATGGATGCCCGGGTCAAGCCCGGGCATGACGCCGCGTGAGGCACCGCCCCTCGTGTTCAATCAATACCCCCGCACCCCATTGACCGCCGCGATGTAGCGCGCGACCGAACGTTCGAGCACATGCTTGGCGTCGCGCGCGATGACGCGGTCGAAGTAATGACCGTAGATTTTGTCGAAGGCGAAAGGCGCCATTGCCGCGTCAATGCGGCCGACCTCGCGCGCCGACAGCGGAATGAAATTCGGATAGCTGCGCATGAAGGACAGCCATTTGCGGTCGGTGGTGACGGAGAGAACGTCGCCCGCGCAGACGACGCCGTGCGGTTGTTTTCCGTCCTGCCAGAGCAGCACCGTGCCGCCCTCGAAATGACCGCCGCAGCGAATGAGCGTGACGCCGTCCCAGAGCTGATGCGTCTCGCCATCCCATAACTGCACCGAAGGCGAAGGATTGACGATCCAGTTCTTGTCCGCCGCATGCAGATGAATCGGGCATTCGAAAGCTTTCGCCCATGCGCCCATCGCCGTGTAAAAATGCGGATGCGAAATGGCGATGGCTTTCACGCCGCCTTTCGCCTTGATCGCGGCGACGGTCGCGTCGTTCAAGGTGGCGACGCAATCCCACAAAATATTGCCGCCCGATGTTTGCAGCAATAATGCGCGCTGGCCGATGGCAAAGCCGGCGCCGATGCCGGTGACGCCCGGCTCATAGTCGCGGAATTGATTGACGTGACTATTCGCCAGCGCTTCCAGCGTCGTCCAGCCCTGCCCGGCTTCCGGCACGTATTGCCGTTCTTCCTCGCAGATGCGGCATTGCGACGGCGCCTGCGCGCTGTCCGGATATTGCGTGCCGCAGGCGGTGCAGATGAATGCGGGCATGACGTTCAAGCCTTCTTGAGAAACTCGGTGCGCAGCACCAGGCCCTTGACCTTGTCGGTGCGGCCTTCGATTTCGTCGGGATCGTCGGTGAGGTGAATATTGCGGATCATGGTGCCGCGCTTGAGCACGGTCGATGAGCCTTTCACCTTCAGGTCCTTGATCACGGTGACGCTGTCGCCTTCGGAGAGCTTGGCGCCGTTGGAGTCCTTGACGACGATGTCCATTGAATTTGTCCTTTGATTTGCGTGCCGCATGTCGGCGCGATGGCGGTGAATTGTCAAATCGCGCGCATGCGAAAGCGCCCCTGTTGTTTGCGGCGCGGGGACGCCGTCTTCCGACTTTACCCCTCAGAAAATGAGGGGTGTGGAGCGCCGCGAGGCGCGTCCGTTAGTCTCGTACCGCGCGCCTTTCGGCACGCGGGCGCCTCTCGGCGCTCCACAAGCGGCTTTTCTGTCCCTGGGACCGTGCTTCCGGGTGTGGGACAGGGGATCTACCCCTTCTGCCGGCCAGCTTTCGCCGAGCCTTCGTCCACACCTGCGTCCAGCCATTGAAGGCAGAGCCCCGTAGTGGGCCCGGACGGTTACCCAGGGCCTCCCGGGTGCGAGGCTGCGAACCCCGCCCGCGGGCGCCGCTATCCACCCCGCCTCAGGATCGCCTCTAGAAGCGCCCCTCATTGGGTGGACGATGGGATAATATGCATAGGTTTTTGGACCTGTCAAGCAGGCTGACAGGCGCTTAGTGCAGGCTCGGTAGCTCAATGCCGAACAGGCTGCGCAGCGCCAGCGAGACGAGGCCGTAGAGCACCAGGAATATGGTTCCGGCAACGCCGATGACGACAACCACGCCGACCATCAAGAAGATGCCGATTCCGGCGATCGCAAAGACATTTCTGTTGGCCATGCCGAGCACTATGCGGGGCGGCGCAGGTTGGCGCCAGTGCTAAGGGACTGCGGTTCCTTTCACGCGGCCTGAGTGAGTGGTATTATTTAAAAATCGGGCTGGGGCGCGAGATGAAGGTTCGGGAGGCCATTCGCCTGATCGAGCAGGACGGCTGGTTTCATGTCGCCACGCGCGGCAGTCACCGGCAATACAAGCACGCAATCAAACCGGGGCGCGTCACCGTGGCTGGAAAACCGTCGGACGACCTTGCGCCCGGCACCTGGAACAGTATCTTGAAGCAAGCTGGCCTGAAGGAGCAGCGCTGATGCGCTACGCAATCGTGATCGAAAAGGCGAATGGCAATTATTCGGCTTATGT
>CAIMEA010000219.1 GCA_903839845.1 uncultured Hyphomicrobiales bacterium | reverse complement strand
AGGCTTTGCAGCAGATGGCGGAAGAGGGCGTCGTGCAGGCGTTCCGGCCGCTCGACGTCGCGCCTGCCATGGTCGGCGTCGTCGGCTCGTTGCAGCTCGACGTGCTGAAGGTGCGCCTGCGCGATGAATACGGCCTCGACATCGATTTCGAGACGCCGGAGTTTCAGCTGGCGCGCTGGATTTCCTGCGACGACGACAAAAAGCTCAACGACTTCGTCTCATCGAATTATTCTTCCGTCGCCGAGGACCTCGACGGCGACCGCGTGTTCATGGCGCGCAATGACTTCATTCTCGGCTACACCGCCGAGCGCGCCCCGGGCATTGTCTTCAATGACATCAAGGACGTGAAGAACAAGGTGGGGTAGCTAGTTCACCTGCACATTGGCCGCCTTGATCACCGGCGCCCAGCGTTCGATTTCCCGGTTGATGACCGCGCGAAATTGGTCAGGCGAATTGCCGACCGGGACCATGAGCTGCGCGGCGAGTTTTTCGCGCACCTCCGGGAGCTTGATGATCGCCACCACATCCTTGTTGATGGCGGCGATCAGCGGCTTCGGCAGACCGCCGGGGCCGATCAATCCCATCCAGGCGTCGGCGTCGATATCGATGCCGGATTCTTTCAGCGTCGGAATATCGGGCAGGAAAGGCGAACGCGCGGCGGTCGACACCGCCAGCACTTTCACCTTGCCGGCTTTGGCCTGGACCATGACCGAAATCGCCGGCAGGCAGCCCATCTGCGCGTCGTTGCGCATGACCGCGGTGATCGCCTGTGGCGAACTGGTGTAGGGCACATGCAGCATCCGGGTGCCGGACTTGATGGCGATGGCTTCCATCGCCAGTTGCGACAGCGAGCCGTTGCCGATCGAGGCGAAATTGTATTTGCCGGGATTGGCCTTCAACAGCGCGATCAATTCGGCGACCGAATTGACCTTGAGTTCGTTGCTCACCGCCAGCGCGCTCGGCTGCGTGATCAACTGCGTGATCGCGGCGATGTCCTTTTTCGGATCGTAGGGCAGCTTCGAGAACAGCAGCGTGTTAATGGCCAGCGGGCCGCCGATGCTGACGCCGATCGTGGCGCCGTCGGGCGCGGCCTTGGCGACGGCATCGGTGCCGATATTGCCGCTGGCGCCGGCCTTGTTCTCGACGATGAACGCGCTGTCGGGATATTTTTTGCCCAACTGGTCGGCGATCAGCCGGGCGACGATATCGGGCGTCGATCCCGGACCGAAGGGGGCGACGATATGCACGGTTTTTGGCGGCCAGTCCTGCGCGGCGGCGGGCAGGGCAAACACCGCCAGCAGAACGATGAGCGCGAACCGCTTGAGCATTTCTGTCTCCGGCATCGGGTGCCGGGCAGCATTACACGATTCGGACCGCCGCTTGCATTGATTGCCGTCATCGCCTCTACTGCGCCGCCAATGGCAACGTCAACCTATAGACCGCGAGCATAGCATGGGCTTTCTGGTTCTGATCGCAGGGTTGCTGGTTTTTCTTGGCACCCACGTTTTCGTGTCGATGCGCGGTGCGCGCGCCGCGGCGATGGCGCGTCTCGGTATCGTCGGCTACCGGATCGCCTTCTCGCTGGTGTCGATTGCCGGACTGGTTCTGATCGTCTGGGGTTATGGACTTTATCGCGCGCATGAATGGATCGATGTGTGGATGCCGCCGGCCTTCACGCGCCACATCGCCGTGACGCTCATGCTGTTTTCGGTCATCTTCATGACCGCCGTGTTTTTCCAGAGCCACATCAAGGCGAAGCTTAAATATCCGATGCTGGCGAGCGTGAAGACCTGGGCGTTGGCGCATCTGATCGCCAATGGCGATCTCGGTTCGATCCTGATGTTCGGCACCTTCCTCGGCTGGGCCGTATTCGCGCGCATATCGGCCAAGCGCCGCACCGACGAAGTGGCAGCGGTCGCGCCGTCGGGCTATACGAACGATGGCATCGTGGTCGTGCTCGGGATCGTGATCTTTCTCGCGCTCGGCTATGTATTCCACCCGATCTTCATCGGCGTTCCGGTCTTCGGCCAATAGCGTAAACGGGGCAGCAAACGTGTCCATCCAGAAAGACGTCAAGCGGCTGACCGCTCCCGATATCCGCGCGCGCAAGGGCGGCGATCCGATCGTCATGCTGACGTCGTATCACGCTCACACCGCGAGCCTGGTCGATAAATATTGCGACGTCATCCTGGTCGGCGACTCGCTCGGCATGGTGATGCACGGGCTGGAGACAACCGTGCCGGTGACGCTCGACATGATGATCCTGCAAGGCCACGCGGTCATGCGTGGCTCCGAGCGCGCACTCGTTGTTGTTGACATGCCGTTCGGTTCCTATGAAGCCTCGCGCGAGCAGGCCTTCATGAGCGCGGCGCGGGTGATGAAGGAAACCGGCTGCGGCGCGATCAAGCTGGAAGGCGGCGCGCGCATGGCGGAGACCATCCGCTTTCTGGTCGAGCGCGGCGTTCCGGTAATGGCGCATGTCGGCTTGACGCCGCAGTCGATCAACACCATCGGCTCGTTTCGCGCGCAAGGCCGCGAGGAGGGCGACTGGGGCCCGATCGAACAGGACACCATTGCGGTGTCGGAAGCCGGCGCCTTCTCGGTAGTGATCGAGGCGGTGGCCGAGCCCTTGGCGCGCAAGATGACCGCCTCGGTGCCGATCCCGACCATCGGCATCGGCGCCAGCGTCGCCTGCGACGGCCAGGTGCTGGTGCTGGAGGATATGCTCGGCCTGTCGCCGCGGGTGCCGAAATTCGTCAAACGCTATGGCGACCTCGGGCCGGGCATCGAGAAGGCGGTGGCCGATTATGCCGCCGAGGT
>CAIMEA010000218.1 GCA_903839845.1 uncultured Hyphomicrobiales bacterium | reverse complement strand
CTGCTTGAGAGAAGCCGCGGCATCGGCGGTCTGGCCCTGCACGCTGACCACCTGACGCAGAAAGGTGCTGATCGACCCGGTAAAGGGCGAATTGGTGCTGCCGACGCCGGTGGCCGGCGAATATTGCTGCGACGTGTTGGTTAGCTGATTGTAAAGGAAATCAGGCCGCGTGCTGTCGCCATTGGCGATCGAGGGCGCATAGCCGACGAGCTTAGATGGATCGGCGATCAAATTGCCGTTGACGTTGATGCGTCCGGCCAGGCCGACACTCTGCGCGCCGGCCGCGCCTATCGCGCCGGTATAGAGGCTGGTGCCGTCGGTGAAGAACGGCAGCTCGCTGCTACCGCCCTGCAGGGACGTCACCGTCGCGGTTTTGGTCACCGAATTCACGGTGACGGCATTGGCAGGGCCGTCGTTGAGAACGCGCAGCGTGGTACCGCTGGTATTCGACGCCACCATGCCGGTCGCGCCGATGGCGTTGGCGATCTGGCCATACACCGCGCTCATGCCGCTGGAAAAGTCGATGCCGTAGACCTTGTCATTGGCGGACGCGGTCGCGGTGTCCGGCAGCGGCAAGACCGAGGGATCGTCGACGCGGATAAGCGAAATCGTGCGCGGCGTATTGGTCAGCGAGTCGGTATAATTGACGGTAATCTTGTTGCCGGTCGAAAGCCCGCTGATATCGAGATCGAAACCGCTTTGGCCGCCGGACGTGACGGCGGCGCCGGCCGTCGTCTTATCGGATAGGCCGCTGGACATGGCGGCGGCGACCGCATCGATCTGCGACTGCGCCTGCACCAGATCCTGGTCGCGCAGCTGGAGGTAGGCTGCGATCGAGCCCGAGCGGATGGCGTGCGACTGGATCAAATCGACATTGCTGCCATTGGCGGTGGTCAGCGTCAGCGTGCCGACCTGGCGGACATTCGGATCGGCGCTCCACTGCGTGGTCGCCGACATCGAGCCCTGCGGGCTGAAACTGATCGATCCGGCCTTGTCGCTGACCAGCTGAATGCCGGTGTTGGTGTAGATCGTCAACTGGTTTTTGTCGCCCTTGATGACGTTGATGTCCATCAGCTTCGACAATTTGTCGATATAGGCGTCGCGTTGATCCAGCATATTGGCCGCGGAGGCATCGGTCGTGGTCGTCGCCTCGAGCTGCGTATTGAGCTGTGCGATGTTCGTCAGCGCGTCATTGACCTGCGACACGGCATCGGAAATGCCCAGTTCGGCATTTCCGCGCAGACCTTGAATGCTGGTGGTCATGCTGTTGAGCTGTTGCGTCAGAAGCTGAGCGGAGCTGACGACGGACGATCGTGCCGCGACATCGTCCGGACTGCCGCTCAATGCCTGCAAAGACGACGTAAAGTTGTTGTAGATCGTCTCCAGCGCGGAATCCGACCCGGGCTGACCGTAAACCCCCTGCAGCTGGTTCAACACCTGCGACCGGGTCGTGGCGTAACTGGCGCCGGAATTCTCCACGCGCAATTGCCGCTGCACATAGGCATCGAGTTCGCGCTGGACACTGGCGACGCGAACGCTGACGCCGGTGCCACTGCCGGACACCGCGACCAGATTGGAGGTCTTGCGGACATAGCCAGCCGTTCCGGCATTGGCGACGTTGGCCGACACCAGCGCCAGCGAGGACTGGTTGGCGTTCAGCCCCGAAATCGCCGATATGAGTGCCTGAGACAGACCCATGGCAGGCCGCTACTCTTTCTATTTCCGGCGCAAGACTTGCCGACCTATCGCAGCATGTTCAGGAGATCCTGAACCATCGTATTGGTCGTGGTGATGACCTTGGTATTGGCCGAATAGGCCTGCTGCGTGACGATCAGCTTGGTGAATTCGTCGGCGATATCGACATTCGAACCTTCGAGCGACGAGCCGAGAATTTTTCCGCTCGCGCCATAGACCGCCGAGCCCGATTCCGCGGTGACCTCGAAGGCGCCGCCGTCCTTTTTCTTGAGCATGTTGGCGCCGGAAAAGTTGGCGAGCGTGATCTCGGCAAGATCGACGGTGCGGCCGTTCGAATAGGTGCCGGCGATACGGCCCTTGTCGTTGACCGCCACAGACTGCAACTGACCGGCGGCGTAGCCGTTCTGCTGCATCTGGTTGACCTGGACGGTGCCGTTGGCGTCGGCATATTGGGTGATGCCGTCGGTAGAGTGCACCATGCGCACATCGCCCAGGGCGACACCGTCGACCGTGACATTCGTCAGGATGATCGAGTTGACCGCGGGGTTTAATTTGCCGTTGGCGGTGAACGTGTAGTCGGTGTTGGCGTTCTGCCAGGCCGCTTGCGAACCGGTCGCCGTCGAATTGGTCTGGTAGAACATATTCCACGTATCTTTGTGGCCGCCGCCCAGCGACGATGAATCGACCTTGGCCCAGCGGATCTGGACGTTCACGGCCGAGCCGGAGGTGTCATAAGCGGTGACCGCGCCGCCGGAAATACTCTCGGCGAGGAACGAGGTCACGTCCTGCCCCACCACCGTGTTGTTGGACGGCAATGCGGACGCGGTTCGAATGCCGAAATTGCGCGCCGTCGCGGTGCCGCCGACGGTGATCGTGTCGGTGGTCGTCGATGACGTGACAGTGATGTCGCCGGTCGTGGCGTTGGCGGTCGCGGTGCCGCCGACAAGACCGCCGAGCGCGATATTCAAGTCGGCCAGGGTCATGACGTTGCCGGCGCCGAAGGTGACGGTCAGTGGCGCATTGGCGCCGACGGTGAAGACAAGCGTCTGGCCGTTCGCCGCCTTGCCCTGCGTGACGATATTGGTGGCATTGGTGGTGCCGACCGACAGGCCGAGATCGGTCAACAGCGACAGCGTACTGGCGCCACCGATCTGGATATTGGTTTTGGCGTCGGTGCCGGTGAGAACGAGATGGCCCGTACCGTTGAGGGTGGCGCCGACTTTCGTGGTACCGGTCTGCAAGTTGATCTTACCCATGACGGCGGCCGCGTTGTCCGAGGCGGCGATCGCGATCGACGTACCGTTGATCACCAGGCTGCCGGCATGCGCCGATAAGGCCGTGAGATCGGCCGATGCCGTCAGCACCGCCGCCGCGTCCGGCGAGATTCCGGCGCCGAAGCCGGTGAGTTTGGCGACCGCCGGCGAGCCGTTGATCGGGTTCGAGGTAAAATTCGACGGGTTGAGCAATTCCGAACCCGGCACGGTCGGATCGGCATCGACGGTCTTCGGATAGCTGGCCAGGTTGGCGCGATAGTCGATTTCCGATGTCTGCTGCGCCGGCAGGAAGCCGTTCTGGAATTGCAGCATGGTCGGCACGCTGCCGGTCAAGTTGCCGGTGGTCGAGTCGACCGGAATGCCCATCAGGTAATAGCCGGCGCCGTTGACCAGATAGCCGTTCTGGTCGAGGCCGAAGTCGCCACGGCGCGTGTAGTTATCGACGCCGCTGAAGGTCGGGCGGCCATCGGAAAAGCTTGCCGGCTTTTCGACGACGAAGAAGCCGGCGCCGTTGATCGCCATATAGGTCGAGACCGCGGCGCTCTGCACGTCGCCCTGCACCGTATTGGTGGAGCGCGCATTGGCGACGACGTTGCCCGCCTTTTGCTGCGACGGGATGTTGTCCTGGATCAGGTCCTCGAAACTCGTATCGGTCCGTTTGAACCCGGTGGTCTGCGAGTTGGCGATGTTGCCCGATATGTTTTCGAGCGCGAAAGCCTGCGCTCGCATACCGGTCACCGCGGTGGTGAGCGCGCCAAAAATACCCATGACAATTTCTCCACTGTCGCTTGCGCGGCGTCCGAATGACGCCTCGCGCGCACGATCCCGGGGAGAGCATCGCAATCGCCGTGCCAGTAAAATTATTTAATAATATCAATAGGTTCCATGAAAACGGCGGCCCGCAAAGGGCCGCCGCACGGTACGCTTTCTGCCGCAAACCGGCAGTTTTTGCCGGATCGAACTAGCTCGCCGAACCGGCCGCCGGCGCAAAGGTCATCGCCACGCCGTTCATGCAATAGCGCAGGCCGGTGGGCTTGGGGCCGTCATTGAAGACGTGGCCGAGATGGCCGTCGCAGCGGCTGCAATGCACTTCGGTGCGGGTCATGAAGAACGACTTGTCGGTGGTCTCGCCGACCGCGTTCGGCAGCGGCTGGTAAAAACTCGGCCAGCCAGTGCCGCTTTCAAACTTGGTCGCGGCATCGAACAGCGGCAGATCGCAGCCGGCGCAGGCGAAGATGCCGGCGCGCTTTTCCTTGTTGAGCGGCGAAGTGCCGGCGCGCTCGGTGCCGTGCTTGCGCAGCACATAGAACTGCTCCGGCGTCAGCCGCTTCTGCCACTCGGCGGCGCTGAGCTTCTTATAGTCGATGGAGGTGTCGGTTGTTGTTGTCATTGGTGCTGCCAAAGCTCCCTTGCTGTTAAATATCGCGAGACCCGCGAGCGCCGCGCCGGCCGTGAGGAAAGTCCGCCGATCGAACTTAAGTGCGATCATATCAGCCTTCTCCTTTTTTCGGGCCCCATATCTGCTCCAGCCGCTGATCGCGGCCGCAGTTCCAGCGATAGAATTTATATTTGGTCGGGTTCTTCTTGTAGAAATCCTGGTGATACTCCTCCGCCGCGTAGAACGGCCCGGCGGCGGCGATCTCGGTGTAGATCGGCTTTTTCAGCTGCTCTTCGACCTTCTTCTTCGACGCCTCGGCGAGTTTGCGCTCCTCTTCGTTGCGTACGAAAATCGCCGTGCGGTACTGGTTGCCGTGGTCGCAGAACTGCGCGTCCTTCACGGTCGGATCGATGCTGCGCCAGTAGAAGTCGAGCAGTTGCTGGTACGACACTTTTTTCGGATCGTAAGTGACCTCCACCGCCTCGGCGTGGCCGGTGCCGCCGGCCGAAACGCGCTCATAGCCGGGGTTCGGTACCTTGCCGCCGGTATAGCCCGACGTCGTTTCCAATACGCCGGGGACGTAATCGAAATCGCTCTCGGTGCACCAGAAGCAGCCGCCGGCGAAAGTCGCCACTGCTTTTTCCTGGGCGGCAACGGGGGCGGCCACGGCAAAGAGCAAAGCCAAACCGAGCACCAGGCGCCGCATGCGATCCTCCCGAATTTCCCTCACCCCCAGATAAGGCTTCTGCACCGAATAGCCACTCAATTTGCCATCACGCTTATGCGAGCAAACCCCTCCCCGCGTTCACGAATCCGGCTTGCCCGCTGCGTTCCTCCTGCCTAGTGTCGCCCGAGAAATAGCGGGGAATTACATGCGTTTTGACGGCACCAAGGCCTATGTGGCGACCGACGACCTGAAAGTGGCGGTCAACGCCGCTATCGCCCTCGAGCGACCCTTGCTGGTCAAGGGCGAGCCCGGCACCGGCAAGACCGTGCTGGCGCTGGAAATCGCCAAGGCGATCGGCGCGCCCTTGCTGGAATGGCACGTCAAATCGACCACCAAGGCGCAGCAGGGCCTGTATGAATACGACGCCGTCTCGCGCCTGCGCGACAGCCAATTGGGCGACGAGCGGGTCAAGGACATCCGCAACTACATCAAGCGCGGCAAGATGTGGGACGCTTTCGTCTCCGACGAGCGCCCGGTGCTGCTGATCGACGAGATCGACAAGGCCGACATCGAATTCCCCAACGACCTTTTGCTCGAACTCGATCGCATGGAATTCTTCGTCTACGAGACCGGCGAGACGGTGAAGGCCAAGCGCCGCCCGGTCGTCATCATCACCTCGAACAACGAGAAGGAACTGCCGGACGCTTTCTTGCGCCGCTGCTTCTTCCACTACATTCGATTCCCCGACGCCGACACGATGAGCGCAATCGTCGACGTGCATTTCCCCGGCATCAAGCAGAAACTGGTCAGCGAGGCGCTCAAGCTGTTCTACGAAATCCGCGACGTGCCGGGGTTGAAGAAAAAGCCCTCGACCTCGGAGCTTCTGGACTGGCTGAAGCTGTTGATGGTCGAGGACATCGGCCCCGAGATTTTACGCGAGCGCGATCCGAAGAAACTCATTCCGCCGCTGCATGGCGCGCTGCTGAAGAACGAACAGGACGTGCATCTTTTCGAGCGCCTGGCGTTCATGGCGCGACGGGATGGAAGGTAAATTGTCGTTCCCGCGAAAGCGGGGATCCCTGACCACCGAATGCGCCGTTTGAGAAAATGCCGATCAGCGCGTCGGCGTTGCCAAATCGCGACCCGGCGTGCGTCTTGCGCGGATCGGATCGTTTCGGACAGAGACAGTGTGGCTGTGAGTTCAGTCGGCCGCCGGTGTATCGTCGGAATCCGCCGGTGCGTCATCGACTGGCTTGCGCGACGCCCGCGGTTTCGCCGCCGGTTTGGGTTTTGCTTCGGGCTTGGCCGCCGCGGTGCGCGCGGCCGCCGACGGCTTGGCCGGCTTTTCGTCAATGCCGGGCGCGGCTTCGGTCGACGCCTCGGCGTCGCCGCCGAACCAGCCCTGCGATTTGCCGAAGGCGACGATCTTGTCGCCGGCGCCACGGCCGATGCGGCGCGCGGCCAGTTCGACATCAGGCGACAGCTTTTCCGGCGCGGCCTTGTTGGAGGCGAGCGCCTCGGCGACGAGACCGTTGAACGCCGCCGCCGGTTTGCCGGCGCCCTGCTTGCCGCCGGACGGTTCGGCGGTGAACGCCGACAACTGCTTCTTGCCGAAGGTGGAGAAGCTCGACAGCGATATATCGGCGACCACGCCGCTCTTGCCGCCGCCGATGCCGGCGTCGTTCTTCTTGGCCGACGCATCGGACGGCCGCAGCTTGCCGGTGACCAGCACGGTGCTCTCGGAAAGCGACAGGCCCTCTTCGCTGCCCGGCTCGGCGTCGAGGCCGGCTTCGCGCAAGGTGGCGACGACGGTGGCGACGACCTCGTCAGTCACGCGCTCGACCGTGCGCTGCTTGCGCTCAAAGGTGGGGAAGGCGCCGATCTTGCGCTCGAGCCGCGTGGTGAAGGCGCGGTCGAGCACCTGCACGTCCGGCGAAATCGAGAAATCGGTGACGACGACCACTTTCGGGCGCGGCGAGGAGCCGCCGCCGCCGAGAACCGACGATTGGGTGAGCGTGGATTCGGCGCAGCCCGCCAGCAGGAGCACCGTGGCGCAAAGAGCGATCAGTCGCATGGGATCAATAGAACTCAGGTTTGAAAAATGACGGGCCGGGTGACTACCACAGGCCGGGCATATTGAATGAATATGTCACGCCCATGCCGACCTGAAGCTGGTCGCGCGAGCCGCGCTGCACCACCAGCGGCGAGTTCGCGGCGTCTCCGGCCAGCCGCTCATATTCAAGGAAGACCTCGCCCGACCATTGCCGGTTGAAGGCATAGGTTGCCTGCGTGCCGGCGCCATAGGAGCGCACGCCGCCGCGCGCGTCGTATACCGGCAGGCCGGACAAAGCCGCCTGGGCGGCGGTGATGCTGAAGTACGGGCTGGTCGAGGCCGCGGTGCCGACGGTCAGACGCGGACCGGCCGACAAAGTGAGTTGCGGCGTCGCCTTATAAATTCCGTCGAGCATCAGATCGGCGACGACACCATGATGACCGCCGAAGCCCTGGCGCACTTCGACGCGGGTGCGCAGCCAGTCGGACGGCCAGAGTTCGGCGAAAGCGCCGGCCTCTAACGTCCAATTGACGTCGCCAAGGCCGCGCAGATTATTGTCGTCACTTTCCTTGCGGCCGAAACGCAGTTTGGCGACCGGGCCGAGCTTGAACGCGCCGGCATCGACGATGGCGAAGCTGAGACCGTCGCGCGCGCTGCGAAACTGGTCCGGCTCGTTGGCCTTGCGCACGCGCAGGATCGGGAACGGCCGCAGCATCGAGGCGCTGGCGCCTTCGAATTTGGGCAGGACGCGGCCTTCGATGCCGATAGTGACGGTCCACTCCGAGGCCGGAGCCGACGTCAAATAGCTGGTCCGGGCCGTCGCCGCCGGGGCCGGCATATCGGCAGCGGCCGCCGGCAAAGAAGCGGCCAAGGTCACCACTGCCGCAAACGTCAATTTGACTGCCGTCGCGGCGACCGAACCGACCTGAACCCGTTTCATAGCAAGCGCCCCAATTTCTTACCGACTCTTATAGACGACGAATCGGCCTTTGCATCTAGTTGAATCTGCAAATCCGGTGCCGATTCAGCGTTTGCGGCGCTTGCCGCGGTTCCGGCGGCGCTCCGGCGCGCCCGGCGGCGGCTCGCCGGCCGGCAGGGCCTTGGGCTCGGCCGGTGTTTCCGGAACCGGCGCCGCCGCCAGTTCCTCAGGCGATGGCAGGACCGGCACGATCACCGGCCCGCCCAGTTTGAGCGCTTCTTCCTGCGCTTTCTGCCGCGCAGCCTTGGCGAGCCGACGCCGTTCGCGGCTGCGCGACAGGCCGGCCTTTACGTCGTCCGCCAAACCGCGGCTCCAGTACAGCCCCTGCGCGATGGCGCTGCCCAGCCGCCCGCCGGCCCAGACCAGTTCGTAGGGCGCAAACAACCGCCAGGTCTGGTCGCTATCGACAATGCCGCGCGCCACCAGGTCGCCGGCCATCGCCGTGGTGTTGAGGCCGTGACCGCCAAAGCCGCTGGCCAGCCAGACGCCGTCCGAGATCGCGCCGATCTGCGGCATGCGATGAATGGTGCGGCCCAAGGTGCCGCGCCACAGATGCGCGACCTCGACCGGGCCGAGATCGGGGTAATTGCGTTTGATATCTTCAACCAAGGCCGACTTGAAGCGCTGCGGATCGGCCTGCCAGACACGCATGCGGCCGGACCACTGCAAACGGTTGCCATCGACGATGCGGTAATGATTGTCGGCGCGGTTGGTGTCGCTGATCGCGCCGCGATAGCGCACCAGTTCATACAGATTGGGCCCCAGCGGCTCGGTCACCATCACGAAGGTCGTCACCGGCAGCAAAGTCGCGGCGATGTCCGGCATCAGCGCGCCGAGTTGCACATTGCCGGCCAGCACCACGTGACTGGCGCGGACGCGGCCCTGCGGCGTGACGATACGCTTGCGCACGCCGGCCGGGTCGATCGACAGCGCCGGCGTGTCCTCGAAAATGCGCGCGCCCGCCTTTTCGGCCAATTGCGCCAGGCCGAGCGCGTAATTGAGCGGATGAATGTGGAAGGCAGCGGGGAAATGCACGGCGTTGAAATAGCGCTTGTTGGCAAGCTGCGCCCGCACCTCGGCCGTCGTCCACATTTCGGCGTCGGCGCCGAGCCAGCGCAAGCGCTCGACCCCGGCGCGCGTCGCCTCCGCGCGGTCGGCCTTGTCGACATGCAGCCAGCCATCGGTCCTGGCGACGCCGGGCAGTTTGTTGTCGTCGATAGTGTGGCGGACGTAGTCCAGTCCCTGCTGCGCCAGCGCCCAGAGTTGCTTGGTGTGATCGAGGCCGATGCGCTCGATCATGGCATCGATGCTTTCCGAATAACCCGGCAGCACGAAACCGGTATTGCGGCCGGAGGCGGCCGAGGCCACGCTCGCGCCCTCCAGTACCACCACCGACCAGCCGCGCCGCGCGACCTCGCGCGCCACGGTCAGGCCGGCAAGGCCGGCGCCGATGACGCAGACGTCGATGTCGAGGTCGAAGGCGAGGCGCTCGCGCGCCGGGCCTGCCACCCGCGTCGCCTCGTACCAGGTCGGCGCTGTGGTCGTGTCTTGCGTCATCGCCATCCGTTGCTTGCGTCATAAAGCAGCGCGACACCCATGTTAGTGTGCCGCATAATCTGTAACCATAACCCGTGGCCCTTCCTACACGCGAATCCAAAGCTATGCGCCGACTTTTGCTGCTCAGGCATGCCAAGACCGAAGGCCACGAGCCAGGCCGGGACGACCGCGCCCGGGTTCTCATCGAGCGCGGCCGCGGCGATGCCGCCCGGATCGGCGCCTATATGGCCAGCCACGCCCTGACGCCGGACCGCGTCATCGTGTCGCCGGCCGCCCGCTGCCAGGAGACCTGGACGCTGATGGCAGCCAGCATGCGCCCGGCGCCCGCCGTGTCGACGCTGGAGCAGATCTACGACGCCACGCCGCAGGATATCGTCGCCGCCATCCTCGATGCGCCGGCGGATGCCGGCGCGCTGCTGATCGTCGGCCACAATCCTGGCCTGCATGAAACCGCCCTGCTGCTGATCGCCTCCGGCAATATCGATGTGCGCGAAAGCCTGCGCGAGCAGCTGCCGACGTCGGGGCTCGTCGTCATCGACTTTGCTTTCCGCGACTGGCGCGACCTTCATCCGCGGTGCGGCCGGCTGGAACGCTTCGTCACGCCGAAATCGCTCGACCCGGCGTCACGGTAGCCCACGCACCAAGGCGCGCGGAAAACCTAGCTTAGGCCGGACCGGAAAGCGTGTCATGATCGCTTGTGCGTCGGGCAATGGGAGCACGGCCATGTACAGACACATCCTGGTGCCAGTCGATCTGGCCGATACCGATCTGGCCAAGCCGGCGATCGAGACCGCGATCGAGATGGCCAAGGCCTCCGGCGGCACGGTGCGGCTGGTCAACGTGCAGCCGCTGACGCCGGTGATGCTGGCCGAATATGTGCCGGCGGATTTCGAGGCGCAGCAGCGCCGTTCGTCGGAAGACGCGCTCGGCCTGATCGCCGCCGAATGCGCGCTCGACCGGGCGCATATTTCCTACACGGTGCGCAGCGGCGGCATCTATCACGAGGTGCTGGAAGAGGCGAAGGCGATCGACGCCGATCTCATTGTCATGAGTTCGCACCGCCCGGCGATGCGCACTTATTTCCTCGGCTCCAATGCCGGACATGTCGTGCGTTACGCGAAATGTTCGGTGCTGGTGGTGCGCAACAAAAATTAAAGCCGGCGATCAGGACCGGGGCACCAGCAATTCCGGCAGCGCGTCGGGCGAATAGACGCCGGGGCGGTTGCGGCGGAAGTAATTGCCGCCGTGCCAGACAAACAGTCCGAGAAAGGCGGCGATGAAAGCGGCGCCGGCCGGTGCGTCGCTTTGCAGCGCGCGCACAATGAGGAACGCCAGGCCAAGCGAAATCGCGGCAAATATCGCCACGCCCGGCCAGAAGCGCAGCGGATGACTGCCCTGCTCGAAGACCGCCGGCGCATGGGCCTCGGCCAGGCGCCGGTGCAATTCCGTCAGAAAAGCGGAATAGGATTTATCCAGGCGCTCCTGCTCGACCATGCTCTTCCAGGAACTGGAGACGATCCGGAGCTTCGGCGCGTTCTCGGCCCAGATTTCCGCCATGTAGCGGTGCGTCTGCATGCTGATCGGCTTGAACGATAGCCGCACCCGCCGGACATCGCGGTAGGCGACAAGGCCCGACTGGCGGCCTGCTTCCCACGAAATCCCGGTCGGCGTCAGCCGGAACGACCACGGCGCGCCGAGCAGCGACGGGCGGTATATATAGACAAGGTCGGAAGCGGGATCGTTCTCGGAAACCGGGTTCATGGGTGACTTCTATATGACAAACCGCCATCTGCCCAGAATTTGCCCGCGATTTCGCCGTTAACCATGATCGTGTTCAGCCACGCGAAAGCCGCGCGCCGACCCTTGCATGTGTTTCAATCGCGTATGGTATATATTAGGTTAATGCCTAGCTCGTCGGACGCGTAGGCAGAATGCAGGCGTTGGGTTGGAGTACGGATCATGGCCAAGTTGTCGGATATTTTCGGTCGCCGCAGCAGCGAAAGCGACGCCTCGCCTCGCATCTGACAACGGGCCTGTTCGCCGCGCCATCAGCACCGAGAACTATTCCGATGTCGGCTCGCGCATGGGTGAGGAAAACGAAGCCCTGCGCAACCTGTTGAGCGACACCGGCCGCAAGATCGGCGAACTCGACGAACTCAAGGATGCCTTCGACAAGATCGTCGCGCCGTTCAATTCGACATTGCGCGCGCTGGAACTGGAGAAGTCGCAGACTTTGGGCCTGTCCGGCATGCTCGCCGAATCGCGAGCGTCCTACGACACGCTGCGCACTGAATTCTATCAGATCGAACGCAAGGCGACCGCGCTCGAAAGCGAATCCGAGAAACTGCGCGAGGACCTCGAACTGGCGCGCGAATCCAACCGCAGCCTGGAAAGCACGCGCATCGAACTGCTCGACGGCATTTCCGCCCGCGCCGTGCAGATCGCCGAACTCGAGCGCCAGCTGGCGCAGGAAACCTCGCAGCGCCGTTCGCTCGGCGAAGCGCGCCGCACCGCGCAGGACCAACTCGACGCCGCCGAGAAGCGCATCGTCGAACTGGAAGGGGAACTGGCCGCCGCGCGCGAGAAGCTGGCGCTGCTCGAGGACGAAAAGCGTTCGCTGCAGATCGGCATCGACCAGGCGCTCAATGAAACCGCCCGCCTTACGCGCCGCCTGACCGAATCCGAAAACACCTTGACCGCCACCCGCGCCCAACTCGGCAAGGTCGAGTCGAGCTTCGCCGAGGCCTATGCCGAACGCGGCCGCCTCTCCGCCGCGCTTGACGAATCCAAGGAACAGCATCAGGCCGAACGCAACAGCCTGAACATGCGCCTCGACGCTTTGGTGTCGCGCGCCGCCACCGCCGAGCGTCTGCTCGGCGAAGCGCGGCAGAACCTGCTGGCCCGCACCGAGGAAGTGCGCGCCTTCGACCGCAAATCGGTCGAAGCGACGATCTCGCGCAACAATGCCGAGAAGCGGCTGGCGCAGATCGAAGCCTCGCACGAACAGCGCGAACGCCAGATCAAGGATCTCGAACAGGCGCGCATTGCGCTGACCGAGCGCAACAACGCCATGGCCAAGACGCTCAAGGCGCGCGAAACCGCGCTCGCCCGCGCCGACGAAAAGATTTCGGCGCTGACCGAGCGCAACGGCCATCTCGAGGCCGACGTCCAGGTCAGCCGCACCAATATCGAAAAGCGCGTCGAGGACTTGAACTCGGCCTTGCAGCGCGAGCGCATGGAACGCGCGGTGGTCGAAGGCGCGCTGGAAGCCGCGCGCAAGGACAATTCACGCCTGCAAAGCGAAGTCGGCGCGCTCCGTTCGACCCTGCGTCGCGGCGCACCGCTCGAGGAGATGCAGGCGCCGCCCCCGGCCGAGGTCGAGACCGACGCCGACGTCGTCGATCAGGACGAGGAAAAGCCGACCCGGGCGAAAGCCAAGCAGTCGTAAGGTCGATTCGGCCCGCGACTGGTACCGGGGTCCCGCACGCAGACGGGGTTCCGGCGCTGGTTCCAGGCGGTTTTAATCTTTTCTCATTTCCGGAACGCGGGACGCAAGTCCCGCGTTCTTTTGTTATGGGCGCGCGATTGCGCCGAACGATAAGCGTGCGATTGCGTGCCGAATGTTCCGACAGCAAATTTTAAAACAGATGAGGAGACATCTCCCTATGATGAAACATACATTGACCGCCGCGGCGTTGGCCGTGGCCTTGGCCACGCCGGCCTTCGCACAGACTTCCGCTCCCTCGACGTCCGCTCCGTCGGCGGTGACGCCGTCGCAGAGCGACATTCAAAAGACGGCCAACCCCGATCTGTCCTCGACAACCGCCAGCGACGCGAATTTTATCTCGACGCAGCAATCGACCGACTGGCGCGGTTCCAAGCTGATCGGCGCGACGATTTACGGTTCCGATAACGCCTCGATCGGCGAAGTGAACGATCTGGTCCTCGCCAGCGACGGGAAGGTCAATGGCGTCGTCATCGGCGTTGGCGGCTTCCTCGGCGTCGGCGCGAAGAACGTCGCCGTGCCGTTCGACAAGCTCAACGTGACGCGCAAGCCGAACTCGGCGACGATCGACAAGATTACCGTCGCCTTCAGCAAGGACGAACTGAAGAACGCGCCGACATTCGCCTTCTTTGAACCGGAAAAGTCGACGACTACCGGTTCGGCCGCGCCGGAACGGCCGCGCGGCATCAGCCCGATTGGCGGCCCGGCGCCGAGCGCGCCATCGAAATAACGCCCTCAGCGTAATTGTCGTGGCGCCCGGCCTTCGTGCCGGGCGCCATTTTTTGTCGCTGCGACGGTTCGACGGTGTGACAAGCCTGGCGCCAACGCCTATATAAAGTGCATGCGCAAAATGCTCTGGCTGATCCCCCTGTTCGCTTTGCTCGCCGTGTCGCTGTGGTTTGCCGGCACCGCGTGGAGCCATCTGGGCGCCAGTTCGATCGACATTCCGTTTTACGGCTATCTGGCGATCGGCGGCGGCGTGCTGATGTCGCTTCTGGTCGGCGGCGGGTTAATGGCGCTGGTTTTTTATTCCAGCCGCCACGGCTATGACGATCTGTCCGGCGGCGACGGCAAACAGCCGTAACGGAACTCGCGCCAAATCTTTCCATTTTGTAATGTAACAAACCGCCCGCGACGGCGCCGATTATTGACGCAATTCCCTTTTCGGAACTAGCGTTACGCGAATTTTATGCACGAGGCCAATTAAGTTACGCCGCGCGCAGACTCGCTCGCGCCAAGCGGCCTTAAAACCTTACCGGGCTTAAAAGCTGAAATCCGTAACAACGGATCATTCCTTGGGGGAAACGATGTGGAACCAAGTCTATAATCCATTCAACAACGCTGTGCTGTCGACCATCGCCGCCGCGCTACCGGTGGTCACGCTACTCGTGTTGATTGCATCCAATAAAGTGAAGGCACATATCGCGGCGGTGATCGCCCTGGTTGTGGCGAACCTGGTCGCGATCTACGTCTTTACGATGCCGGCCGGCATGTCGATCCGCGCCTCGATTCTCGGCGTCGCCACCGGGTTCTTCCCGATCGGCTGGATCGTGCTCAACGTCATCTTTCTCTATCGGCTCACGGTCGAGAAAGGCGCTTTCGAAATTCTGCAGACCACGATCGGCGGCGTCACCAACGACCGGCGCTTGCAGCTTCTGCTGATCGCCTTCTCGTTCGGCGCCTTCTTCGAGGGCGCGTCCGGCTTCGGTACGCCGGTCGCCGTCACCGGCGCGATCCTGATCGGTCTCGGCTTCTCGCCGCTGGCCGCCTCCGGCCTGTCGCTGATCGCCAACACCGCGCCGGTCGCCTACGGCGCGCTCGGTACGCCGATCGCCGGTCTGGCCAGCGTCACCGGCATCGATCCGTTTCTGCTCGGCGCCATGGTCGGCCGTCAGCTTCCCTTCTTCTCGCTGATCGTGCCGTTCTGGGTGGTCTGGGCCTTCGCCGGCTGGAAGGGCATGAAGGATGTCTGGCCGGCCATTCTGGTCACCGGCGTGTCCTTCGCCGTGCCGCAGTTCCTGATCTCGAACTTCATCAACCCCTGGATCGTCGATATCGGCGCCTCGCTGATCTCGATGGCCTGCCTCATCCTCTTCCTCAAGGTGTGGCAGCCGAAGGTGATCTGGACCTCGGCCGCGCTGCGCAGCAAGGACGAGTCGGCCGCGACGATGGCGCCGCCGAAGCCGGTGAAGATCGCCAAGCCTTCGACCGCGCAGGTCTGGATGGCGATGCTGCCGTGGATCATCGTCTGCGTGATCCTGCTGATCTGGGGCACCGACCTGTTCAAGCTCGCCGTCAACAAGTGGGCGATCTGGAACTATCCGGTTCCCGATCTGCATCAGATGATTCAGAAAGTGCCGCCGATCGTCACGGCCCCGGTCAAGGAAGGCGCGGTGTTCTCGTTCACCTGGCTGTCCTACACCGGCTCGGGCATGCTGATCGCCGCGATTATCTCCGGCTTCCTGATGGGCTTCGGCCCGGTCAAGATCGTCACCGAGTACGGCAAGACCATCAAGGTCTGCGCCTATTCGCTGCTGACCATCTCGGCGATGCTGGCGATCGGCACGTTGACCCGTCTGTCGGGCATCGACGCGACGCTCGGCCTCGCCTTCGCCGCGACCGGCGTGCTGTATCCCTTCTTCGGCACCCTGCTCGGCTGGTTGGGCGTGGCGCTGACCGGATCGGATACCGCCTCGAACATCCTGTTCGGCAACTTGCAGAAGATCACCTCGACCCAACTCGGCATCTCGCCGATCCTGATGGGCGCGGCGAACTCCTCGGGCGGCGTCATGGGCAAGATGATCGATGCGCAATCGATCGTGGTCGCCTCGACCGCGACCAACTGGTTCGGGCATGAAGGCACCATCCTGCGCTTCGTGTTCTGGCACTCGATCGTGCTGGCCTGTCTGGTCGGCTGTCTGGTGATGTCGCAGGCCTACCTCTTCCCGTGGATGATCGTGACCGCGCCGTAATCGACGCAACGACCGTAAAAAAAACCGGCCCCGCATCGAAAGATGCGGGGCTTTTTCGTTCGAGCGCGCAACGCGATGATTTTATAAAAATTTTATGCGTAAGCGCGGCGGTTCCGGATATTTTTGATCACAATTTTGGGGGGCTTTCGACGTGAATAGATTGTGGATTGCAGCCATTGCTGCGCTCGCTGTTGGTGTGTCCATACAGTCGGCGCCGGCGGCAGACCTGCCGGTGAAAGCGCCGGTCAAGCAAGCAGCGATAACGAACTGGGCCGGATGGTATGGCGGCATCGAAGGCGGCTGGGCAACTGCACGCGCAGCGCAAACAAATACATTAAGCGGCGTGTCGAACGGCTACTACGGTCAACAGGGCGCGCTGCTCGGCGGGACGCTCGGCTACAATTGGCAAGTCGCCAACTGGATCCTGGGCCTGGAGACCGACCTGTCCTGGTCCGGTGTCAGGGGCGAAGAAACGAATTGCGGTCCGACGCGGACACAGGTTTGCCCGACCCAGCTTCTCGCCTTCGGCACGGCGCGCGGACGTGTCGGGACGATCGTCTGGGCCAATACGATCGTGTACGCGACGGGCGGGATGGCCTACGGAGAAATCAAGGCGTTCAAGAACAGCGTCAACGTCAGCGGCGGCGAGGATTGGCGTACGGGTTGGACCGCCGGCGCCGGTGTGGAAACCATGTTCGCGCCGAACTGGTCGTTCAAGGTCGAGTACCTCTACGCGACGTTTCCCGGCACCGCGACCACTTATACAATCACCGCCTCCAACACTCCCATCAGCGCCATCGAACGCGACATACAAATGGTGCGTGGCGGGCTGAACTGGCATTTCTAGACGTCGTCGAAAGTCGGCACGGCTTTCGCGCTTCGAACAAGGCCCTGCGCCGCAAGCCGCAGGGCGTTTTCGATTCCGCACCCCTGCGCTTCTGGAAAAACTGTCCGCGCCGGAAGCCCGGTATCGCGGCGCGGCAGAAACGGCTATGAATTCGGCTTTTAAAGCCAAGGGGCCGTCATGAACAAATCGCTGTCGCAGGAACAGTTCGGCAAGAACGCCGCGCATTACCTCACCTCGACGCCGCATGCGACCGGCAAAAGCCTGCAACGTTTGGTCGACCTGACGAGCCCGCAAAAGTCTTGGCGCGTGCTCGACATCGCCACCGGCGGCGGCCATGTCGCCTACACATTCGCGCCGCATGTCGCGCGCGTCTGGGCGACCGACATCACCCAGGAAATGCTCGACATGGTGAAGCTTGAGGCCGCCAGGCGCGGGCTTGCCAACCTGCGCACGACCTACGCCAAGGCCGAGGCGCTGCCGTTCGAGGACGAGAGCTTCGAACTGGTCACCTGCCGCGTCGCGCCGCACCACTTCGACTCGATCCCCGAATTCCTCGCCGAGGCGCGCCGTGTGCTCAAATCCGGCGGCACGCTCGCTATCGTCGACAATGTCGTACCGCCCGGCCCGGTCGGCGACTACGTCAATGCCTTCGAGCGGCTGCGCGATCCGAGCCATCTGCGCGCCTGGACCATGGATGAATGGCGCGAGGCGATCAAAGCCGCCGGCTTCACGCTCGGTTTCGACGAGCAATTGTTCAAGAAGATGGAATTCAAAAGCTGGGCGGCGCGCTACGACGACGTCATGAAGCGCCTTTTGACCGCGATGCTGACCCAGTCGACGCCCGAGGTCACGGCCTTGCTGGAGCCGAAAGGCGACGGCGAGGCGCTGACGTTTCGGCTGTGCGAGGGATTGTTTATCGCAAAGCGGGATTAGTCTCCCTGTCATTCCGGGGCACGCGCCATAGCGCGTGAACCCGGAATCCAGAACCACATCCGAACAAAGAGCTGGATTCCGGATCGCGCGCATAAAGCGCGCGTCCGGAATGACAGCAAAAAAACGCCGGCGCGGTTTTCACCAGCGCCGGCGTTTCATTTAAGAGCGGAAGTCGCGCGCGAGGCGCTTACTTCGCCTTCCGGCGGTGATGCTTGCGCACCGGCCGGCCTTCCCATTCCGGATGGGCGTTGTAGGCTTCGTTGACCAGCCAGCCGCCGACGATCGGCAGCACGCAGGAGCCGACCAGCACATGGCCTTCGCGCATGGTGAGCGGGCGCTTGACCAGAACGGTGGCGACCATCGGCGCGATCGCGGCGCAGCCGAGCGTGGTGGCGCCGTAGGCGGCCAGGCTGGTCATGCCGCTGCTGTTATTCTGCCAACGCCAATTCCAGCCGTTGATGGAGAAATAAGTCGCGGTCGCGGCCGCGCCGGTGACGATCGCCGCCACCTTCACCCCTTTGGCGATGTGATGGCGGCCGCGCGCATCGGCGTTCTGCACGGTCAAAGAAAAGGCCGCGATCACAGCGGCGGCCAGCACCAAACTACGTTTCATCACAAATTCTCCCGGTACATTTTGATTGAGGAATCGCCGCCATTTGTCGTCCGGTTCCGGTTCCAAGTCGAGACGGCGCGTTTGGCCGATTCGCGTTATTAACAGGGCAAAATTTGCCGAGTGGGACAGTGTTACCACCGAAAATGAACTTTTCCGGCACCCTGGAAAATCCAGTCAAGCTTCTGATAAATCTAGGTATTCCTATCTGGCGGCGCGATCATTAACGGGCCATTAACCAGGTCCGTTCACATTCCCTTAGGACAGTTGCCAATGTGATTCGCGTCGCTTCGGCCGAGCGGATCGGCGTTTAAAGGGATCACGTCTATGAGCAAATTCGGGGGCCTATTCGCCCGCAAACCCGGCGTATTCGACCAGTTGGCACAACCGTCGCCGACGGGTGCGGCTATCCCCGAAAATCCGCTGGAACTCGATGAAGAGCTGTTCTCGGTGCTCGGCGCCCAGATCGGCGGCGACAACGAGACCCTGCGCAACCTCCTTCTCGACGCCAACGCCAAGATCGGCGAGCTCGACGCCATCAAGGCCGCGGTCGGCAAGCTGGCCGATCCGGTCTCCAAGACCTTGCGCGCCTATGAGGCCGAAAAGTCCGAAAAGCTCAGCCTGCAGGCCGTGTTAAACAACACCCGCACCGCCTACGGCAAGCTGCGCAACGAAGTCGCCGAATTCGAAAAGAAGGCGACGCATTTCGAGCACGAATGCGGCGCGCTGCGCCAGGAACTGACCACCACGCAGAGCCTTTTGCGCGCGGTCGAAGCGACCAAGGCCGAGATCTCCATCGATATCGCCGCCCGCCGCGCCCAGATCGCCGATCTGGAAGGCCGGCTGACGCAGGAAACCGGCGAGAGCCAAGCGCTGCGCGAGGAAAACCGCCGTCTCGACGAGCGCCTCACCGCTTTGAACAAGCGCATCATCACCCTTGAATCCGACCTTAACGCCGCGCGCCAGCGCCTGTTGATGGCCGACGACGAGAAGCGCGCCCAGCAGGCCACGCTCGACAAGATGAATTCCGACGCGTCGCGCCTGTCGCGCAAGCTGGCCGAGACCGAAGCCAGCCTGAGCGCCACGCAAGGCCGCCTGCGCCATGTCGAAGGCAATTTCACCGAAGTGAACAACGAACGCGCCCGTCTGGTCAGCGCGCTCGACGAGAGCAACGAGCGCCACGACCACGAACTGACCAGCCAGCGCATGCGCTTCGACGCGCTGCAGGCGCGCGCCACCGCCACCGACAACCTGCTCGGCGAAGCGCGCGAACATCTCTTGGCTCGCGCCGAGGAAATCCGCGAATATGACCGCCGCGTCAGCGAGGTCAGCAACGAGCGCGACAACCTGCAGGCCCGCGTAGCCGATCTCGAGGCCGACCGCATCCGCCGCGAATCCGAGCTCAAGGAAATGGACCACGCCCGCCAGACCTTGATGGAACGTGGCGGTGCGCTGACCCGCGCCTACTCGGCCAAGGAAGCGGCGCTGACCCGCGCCGAAGACAGCGTCGCCGCGCTCAGCGCCCAGGTCGATATGCTGACCAAGGAACGCGCCAACGACAAGATGCTGGCCGAACAGGCGATCGAGGAACTCAAGGCCGCCCTGCAGCGCGAGAAGCTCGACCGTTCGGTGGTCGAGGGCGCGCTGGAAGCCGGCCGCAAGGACTTCGCCCGCGTCATGCGCGAGGTGATGAGCCTGCAGCGCCTGCAACAGGCGGCCGAGGAACCGGAAGCGCTGGACGCCGCCAATGCTGCGTGATTTGGCCGCCTGATCCGAACGAAACACCGTCACGAACAGCATCGCCGGGCCAAAAGCCCGGCGATTTTTTGTGCCGGCACCCCCTGCGCGGCGGTTGATATAGCGCAAAGCACCGGATGGCGCCGGCGCGCTAGCCTCTGGCGTCATCCTGGCGGGGGCCACGACGAGAGTTCCGTCTCAAGTTACGTCAAGAAGCTAACTCATGCCCTACCGAAGCAACCTCGATCTTCCGCCGGCCGTGCAGACGCACCTGCCCGGCCATGCGCAGGACATTTATCGCGAGGCCTTCAATCATGCTTACGCGGCGCATGCCGGCGAGCATGACCGCGAGAAACGCGCCCATATGATTGCCTGGGCGGCGGTCAAGCGCGGCTATGTCAAGGACGGCGAGGTATGGGTCCGTCGCGCAGTGGCCGTATCATGACAGATTCAATCCCCGGATCTTTGGCGCTCGCCGAACGCAATGTGCCGCGCTACACGTCCTATCCGTCGGCGCCGCATTTTTCCGCCAGGATCGGCCCCGACACCTACCGCGACTGGCTTGCGGCGCTGCCGCGCGCCGCGCGCGTGTCGCTTTATCTCCATGTGCCGTTCTGTACCGAACTTTGCTTTTATTGCGGCTGCAACACCCGCGCCGTGCGCAAGCGGGCGCCGGTTGATACCTACGCCGAACAGCTGATCGCCGAGATCGCGCTGCTGGGCGATCTCAACGGCGCGCGGCTGACGCATATTCACTGGGGCGGCGGCACGCCGTCGATCCTCGGTCCGCAATGGCTGGAGACGATTGCGGGCAAGATCGCTTCGCGCTTCGACCTGAGCGAACTGAAAGAACACGCCATCGAACTCGATCCGCGCCGGCTCGATCAGGCGCTGGTGGGCACGCTGAAAGCCATCGGCGTCAACCGCGCGAGTCTCGGCATGCAGGATGCTTCGCCGCATGTGCAGCACGCCATCGGCCGGGTGCAGCCTTTCGATGAGGTCCAGCGCGCCGCTACCTGGTTGCGCGAGGCCGGCATTGAAAACCTCAATCTCGATTTGATGTACGGCCTGCCGAAGCAGACCGGCCAGGACGTCGCGCGCAGCGCCGAGCTTGCCGCGTCGCTGCGTCCGCAACGGCTGGCGCTGTTCGGCTACGCGCATGTGCCCTGGTTCAAGAGCCACCAGCGCCTGATCGATCCCGCTGCCCTGCCGGGCGCGGCCGAGCGCATCGAGCAGGCCGCAATCGCGGCCGAGACTTTGGCGAGCTTCGGCTACCGGGCGGTCGGCCTCGATCATTTCGCTTTGCCCGATGACGAGCTGTGCATCGCCGCGCGCGAGGGCCGCCTGCACCGGAATTTCCAAGGCTACACCACCGACGATGCCGACGCGCTGATCGGCATCGGCGCGTCTTCCATCGGCAGACTGCCGCAAGGCTATGTGCAGAACGCGCCGGACATGGGGCATTATGCCCGCAGCATTGCGGCCGGCACTTTTGCGACGGTGAAGGGCCTGGCGCTCTCCGACGACGACCGGCTGCGCGCTTCAATCATCGAACGGCTGATGTGCGATCTGGCGCTCGATCTCGATGACTTCGGCGGCGCGGCGCGCTTTGCCGGCGAGATGGAAACGCTGCGAGGCCTGGCGGCGCAGGGTCTGCTGACAATCGACGGCGCGAAAATTGCGATCACTGACGAGGGACGGCCTTATATCCGCATCGCGGCGGCGGCGTTCGACAGCTACCTGACGGCCAGCGCGAAACGGCATTCGGTAGCGGTGTAAACACCTCGTCATGCCAGGCCATAGCCCGTCGACGACGGGCGTGAGCGCCCCGTTTGAGCCGGGCATCCACGCCTTGCTTGCATTGAAATTGAAGACATGAGTGGCCGGGACAAGCCCGGCCATGACGACATATAAAATACCGGCCCTAGGACCGCTTCAACGCATCCACGTTCGGGCAAAAGGCCGGCGGTGTGGCGATCTTTTTCGGCGCGCGCGCCAGCCAGTCGCTACAGACTTCATCGGCATCGCAGCGCTGACAGGCATCGACCATCTGCGCCAGCAGCGACACGCCGGCCGGCCAGCTTGCCGCAAGCGGCGACGGCGCGGGATCGCGGCCAAGCCGTGCGCTCACTTCCGCCAATCGCTGGGCGGGGAAGATGTGCGCGGCGGCGGGCGCAGTGCGTTTGTGATTCCAATTCATGATCTCAAATTGGACCAATCGCGCGGGGCGCGCATTGATTTGGCGCAATGGATTCCAATACCGCCTGCGCTAGCCGGGCGCCGGAACGCAAAGAAGGGCCGCCCTTACGAGCGGCCCTTCCATTACCGAAACCGTGGTCCCGATTGCACGCGGCCTTGGCCGCCGCGTGCCGTGACCAGCCGACCGTCTTTAGATCAGCTGCACTGAACCCCATGAGAGGCGAGGACCCAGTTCACGAATGCCGGCGACCGCGGCGATAGACAATGAGACACTGGATCACCTCCTTTCGGTTGTTGATGGACAGGAGAAATATAGAGGGGATTTGGGGAGAAGGAAGGGGG
>CAIMEA010000217.1 GCA_903839845.1 uncultured Hyphomicrobiales bacterium | reverse complement strand
TTCGTCACCGCCTCGCATGAACTGTCGCAGGAATACCGCGAATATGAGCGCACCTCGACGACGGCGGCGAACGCCTATGTCGGCCCGCGGGTGCGACGCTATCTCGCCGAAATGGACACGCATCTCGGCGACACCGGCTTCACTGGCACATTCCTTGTGGTTCAATCGACCGGCGGGCTGTTCGACATCGAAGAGGCGCAAAACTCCTGCATTCGCATGCTGGAGTCGGGGCCTGCGGCCGGCGTCATCGGCTCGAAAACGCTTTGCGCCCAGATTGGCTTGAAGAATGCCATTGCCTTCGACATGGGCGGCACCACCGCCAAGGCCGGCGTCATTTATAATGGCGAGGTGCTGATGACCGGCGGCGCGCTGGTCGGCGGTTATTCTTCCGGCCTGCCGCTTCAGATCCCGATGATCGACATTCAGGAGGTCGGCACCGGCGGCGGCAGCATCGCCCATATCGAGGCCGGCGCCTTGCGCGTCGGCCCGGAAAGCGCCGGCGCGCAGCCGGGCCCGGCCTGTTACGGGCAGGGCGGTGAACAGCCGACGGTGACCGATTGCAATCTGGTCCTGGGGCGGCTGGCCTCGGACCGCTTCCTCGGCGGCGAGATGAAGCTCGATCTCGCCGCGGCGCGCGCCGCGCTCGAGGCCAAGGTGGCCAGGCCGCTTGGCCTTGACGCGGTCGAGGCCGCCGACGGCGTGCTGCGCGTCGCCGCCACCAAGATGTCGCACATGGTGCGCTGGGTGACGACGGAGCGCGGCCTGGACGCCGCCGACTTCGCGCTGATCGCCTATGGCGGTGCGGGACCGCTGCACGCCACCATGATCGCGCGCGAACTGCGCATCGCCAAGGTCATCATTCCCTTCGCGCCGGGGCACTTCTCGGCCTACGGCATGCTGTTCGCCGATCTGCGCCGCGATCTGGTCAATACCTGGTTCAAGCCCTTTGCAGACGCCTCGTTCGAGGAAATGGAGGCGCTCTATAACGCGATGGAAAAGCGCGGCGCCGAAGACTTGCAGCGCAGTCGCGACATGATGGTGGAGGTGGTCAATCAGCGCGGCGCCGACATGCGCTATGTCGGGCAGGAACATGCGGTATCCGTCGATATTCCGATGGCGTTGTTCAAGAACCAGGACCGCGACGCCATCAAGAAGCATTTCGATGCCGTCCACGAAACCCGCTACGGCTATTTCAACGCCGACGAGAAGGCTGAGATTGTGTCGCTGCGCTCCGCCACAATCGGCCTGATGCGCAAGCCTGCGCGCGAAGCGATGGGCAAGGGTGGCGCGTCGCCCGACGCCGCCTTCCGCGGCAAGCGCCCGGTCTATTTCTCCGCGATTGGTACGGTCGAGACCGCGACCTACGACCGCACATTGTTGCAGGCGGGCAACCGCATCGACGGCCCGGCGCTGATCGAGGAGCACGCCTCGACCACGGTGGTGTGGCCGCAGGACAAGGTCGAAGTCGATGCCTTCGGCAATCTGCATATCGAAATCGGAAGGGCCTGATCATGGACGCAATCGCCGACAAGGCTCAGAGCCAACAGCGGGCGCGCGCCATCGATCCGGTGGTGACCGAAATCGTGCGCAATGGTCTCATCGCCGTCACCGAGGAGATGAAGATCAATCTGATGCGCACCGCCTACAACATGATTATCTACGAGGCGCTCGATTTCACGGTCGGGCTGTTCGACGCCGACGGCAACACGGTGTCGATCGGTCTTGGGCTGCCGATGTTCATCCGCGGCATGAGCGAGACGGTGAAGGCCAAGATCGCGCACTTCAAGGGCGACATCGAACCCGGCGATATTCTGCTGACCAACGACGCCTATATCACCGGCAGCCATCTCAATCACATGACCTTCACCGTGCCGGTGTTTCACGACGGCGAACTGGTCGGCTTTTCCTGCTGCATGGCGCACTGGCCGGATGTCGGCGGCACGCTGTCGGGCTCGACCACGGACATCTATTCCGAAGGCCTGCAAATGCCGATCGTCAAGATCTACCGCAAGGGGCAGATCAACGACGAACTGGTCTCCATCATCAAGACCAATGTGCGCCTGGCCGAGCGCGCCATGGGCGACTTCCGCGCCCAGATCGCGGCGGTGAAGACCGGCGAAAAGCGCTTCCTCGACATGATGCGCAAATACGGCCGCGACGACGTGTTGGGCGCCATCTCCGCGATCATGGACCAGAGCGAGCGGCTGGCGCGCGAGCGCGTGCTCGCCATGCCGGACGGCGTCTATGAAGCCGAGTCGTTCATGGACGACGATGGCGTCAGCGTCGGCGCGCGCGTGCCGATCCGCGTCAAGGTTGAGATCAAAAGCGACCGCATGACGGTCGATCTGTCCGAGGTCTCCAAGCAGGTCAACGGCTTTTATAATTCCGGCATCACCGCCGGGCTGTCGTGCTGCCAGGTCGCGTTCAAGTGCCTGACGTCGCCCCTCGACATGCCAATCAATGAAGGTCAGTTCCGCGCGCTCGATATTATTTTGCCGGCCGGCCGCGTCGTCAGCGCCGTGAAGCCGGCGGCGATGCGCATGTGGATGACCTATCCGATGACGGTCGTCGATACGATCTTCAAGGCGGTGGGGCCGGCAATGCCGGACCAGGTCGCGGCCGGGCATCATGCCGATCTCGTGGTCGGACGTGTCAACGGCCGCAAGGCTGCCGACAATTCATTCTACATCTATCTCGGCGGCCTGATCGGCGGCGGCTGGGGCGCCAAGCATAACAGCGACGGCATGAGCGCGACCATCGCTATGAACGATGGCGACACGCATAACGGTCCGTCGGAGCAGGTCGAGGCGAAATATCCGCTGTTGGTCGAGCGCTACACGCTGCGGCCGGATTCCGGCGGCGCCGGGCGCTTCCGCGGCGGGCTCGGCACCGAGCAAGTGGTGCAGGCGATCAATCAGATCAATTTCTCATCGCAGATGGACCGCGTGAAGTGCAAGCCATGGGGGCTGTTTGACGGCCATTCGGGCGAGGGCAATTCGGTCGCCATTTCGCGCGGCGGGTCCGAGAAGGAAACACATTTCCCCAACGGCAAGGCGCTCAACCAGGTGCTCAAGTCGGGCGACGCCTACATTCTCCGCTCCGGCGGCGGCGGCGGCTACGGCTCGCCGCTGGAACGCAACCTCGACAGTCTGGCGCATGATGTGCGTTGTGGTTACGTGACGCGCGAACAGGCAGAGAGCAAATACGGCGCTGTGTTCGCGCCAGATGGCACGATCGATGCCAAGGCGACGGTCGCGAACCGAGCCGACATGCGCGCCAAGGATTTGCCGGTCGATGAGCCGATCGCACCGACGCCGATCTTCCCGGAGCACTTCGAGGCCGCGCGGCAGCCGGTACGCAATGACATGCCGGATAAGCTCACTGACGAAGAGCGCATGGTGTTTGCCATGAATTGCCGGTGCTGTTCGTAGCCGGAATATTGCGTCGAACGGAAAGACTTTCTCGTGATACTGATTGTGCGGCGCTACGCCGGTCCGCATACGCCAGTGGCTTTGGTCCTTTAAATGCTTGATATAAATAGACAATTCTCAATTGCTCCGATGATGGATGGAGCGCGCCGAGGCGAAAGTCTTATTAAATTTCAGAGACTTATACAGGGCGAACAGAGCTCGTGTTGTACTCGTCGGCGTACTTTTCTGGAAGGTCATTTCGCTGGGTGAGAAGCGTGAGGACCACTCGAGTCTGAAGATCGACACCCGCCGACGAACGAACGTTCGCTTCTGACCCATTGCGGTCATAAGGGGGCGGGACAACCTCGCTCAGCCTCCCGGAGCCTGCGGCAAATTGACTCCGAGCGAGCTACAGCGCGGCGCGCAGCAGCGTTTCGAAATCGTCGGCAAACGGGCGGCGCGGCGTGGTGGCGTTGGAATGGTCTGCCATCGCCCGCGTCACTGTTGCGGCGATGTGCTCCTGTCGGAACCCCATCTCGCTCAGCGTCAGCGGCATGCCTAGGTTCCTGAGCAAAAGAATCACAGCTTCGGCTAAGTCGGCGTTGTTATCGAGCAAGAACACCTCACGCAGTCTGGCGTACTTTTCGCCAACATGGCCAGAGTTGAAGCGCAGGATGTGCGGTAGGAACACGCCGTTCAGCATGCCGTGATGCAAAGTCGGCGAGCGCAACGCGCCGGCGGCGTGAGACAGCGAATGCACTGCGCCGAGCCCCTTCTGGAAGGTGAGCCCACCTTCCAGCGCTGCCATCATCATTTCCCAACGCGCTTCGCGATCGCCGCCATTTGCCACAGCGCGCTGGATGTAGCGCCACGCACGCTTTGCACCATCGAGCGCTATCGCTTCCGCCGGTGGATTGACCAGCGGCGACAGGAACGTTTCAATGCAATGGGTAAGTGCATCGATCCCCGTTGCCGCCGTCAACAACGGCGGCAGTTTCAGCGTGATTTCAGGGTCGCAGATGGCCCTTTTCGGAATCAAATAGGGACTGATCAACGCCAGCTTTGAACCGTTTGTCAGGTTAAGCAATGCGCCGCGGCCAACCTCGCTGCCGGTTCCTGCGGTGGGAGCTATCGCCTAAAGTTG